>JAKAZO010000100.1:4295-9245 GCA_021815825.1 Pseudomonadota bacterium | reverse complement strand
TCTCCCCATCCATCAGCACGCGCCCGCTGGCGCGCTGGTTCGGATAGAGGTCGTACATCCGGTTCAGCACGCGCAGCAGCGTGGACTTGCCGCAGCCGGAAGGGCCGATCATCCCGGTCACCTGCCGCGCCGGCAGCGCCAGCGTGATGCCGCGCAGGGCCTGGGTCTCGCCATAATAGAAATCGAGCGCCTCGATGCTGACGCGCGGGCTGGCGGCCGGCGCCGCCGCGGGGGCAGGCATCAGGGACGTGGGCGCGGTCTCCGGGCCGGTGCCGGGCACCGTCTGTCGACGCATGTCAGTCATCTCCTTGGCCCATCAATTCGTCCGCCCGCGCAGAAGGGTCCGCGCCAGCACGCTCACCAGCAACACGAACATGGTCAACAGCAGCGCCCCGGCCCAGGCAAGGCTGTGCCAGGACTCGTAGGGGCTCAACGCGAACTGGAAGATCACGACGGGAACATTGGCCAGCGGATGGCCCAGGTCCATGCTCCAGTACTGGTTGTTCAGCGCGGTGAAGAGCAGCGGCGCGGTCTCGCCGCTGATGCGCGCGATGCCGAGCAGCAGCCCGGTGAGGATGCCGACCCGCGCAGCGGGATAGATCACCTGCGTGATCATCCGCCATTTCGGCGCCCCCAGCGCCAGCGTCGCCTCACGCAGGCTGATCGGGACCAGGCGCATGGTCTCGTCGGTGGTGCGCACCACCACCGGCAGCAGGATGAAAGCGAGAGCGATCGATCCCGCCCAGCCGGAAAAATGCCCGCTCGGACGGACGACGATCTGATAGACGAACAACCCGATCACCACCGAGGGCGCGGACAGCAGGATATCGTTGACGAAGCGAACGATCCCGGCGAACGGTCCGTTTCGGCCATATTCGGCGAGGTGGGTGCCGGCGAGTACGCCGATCGGCGCGCCGACTAGCACTGCGACCAGGATCAGCAGCGTCGAGCCGAAAATCGCATTGGCCAGCCCGCCGGCCGCGCCGGGCGGCGGCGTCATCTCGGTGATGAGATGCGGGCCGAGCGCGGCGGCGCCATGGATCAGCGTGGTCCCCAGGATCCAGGCCAGCATGACAAGCCCGAGCAGCGTCGCCAGGCTCGCCAGGCCAAGCGCCAGTGCGTTGACCGCCTGGCGCCGGCGGCCACGGAGCGTGCGCGGCGGACTCATCGGCCCGCCTGCCGCGCGAGGCGCAGCAGCAGCAGCTTGGCGAAGACCAGCACGATGAAGGTCACGACGAACAGGATGAAGCCGAGCGCGATCAGCGCCGATAGATAGGTGGCCGAGTCCGCCTCGGTGAACTCGTTGGCGATCGCGGCCGCGATCGAGGTCGATGGCGCCAGTAGCGACAGGTTGAAGTCGTGCGCATTGCCGAGCACGAAGGTGACGGCCATGGTCTCGCCGAGCGCGCGGCCGAGGCCGAGGAAGATGCCGCCGACGACCGCGGTGCGCGTGTAGGGCAGCACCACGCCCCAGACCACCTCCCAGCGCGTCGCTCCCAGGGCGAACGCCGATTCGCGCAGCGCGGACGGCACCAGGGTGAAGACATCGCGCATCACCGCGGCGACGAAGGGCACCACCATGATGCCGAGGATGATGCCAGCCGTGAGCATGCCGAGCCCGAGCGGCGGGCCACTGAACAGCACCCCCAGCACGGGCAGCCGGCCGAGGCTGGCGGTCAGCCACGGGTCCACCCAGTCGGCCATGAACGGCACGAAAACGAACAGGCCCCACATGCCGTAGATGATGCTCGGAATGCCGGCGAGCAGCTCGATCGCGGCCGAGATTGGGCCGACCAGCCGGCGCGGCGCCACCTCGGTCAGGAAAATGGCGATGCCGAAGGCGATCGGCACCGCCAGCAGCAGCGACAACACTGCGGTGACGATGGTGCCATAGATCGGCACCAGCGCGCCGAAATCGCGCTGCACCGGATCCCAGACCGTGTGCGAGACGAAGCCGGCGCCGAAGCGGGCGAAGGCTGGCCAGCCGCCGATCAACGTCGCCAACGCGATCCCGGCCAACACCACGAGGACGAGCGCGGTGGCCACCAGCGTGAGGCCACCGAAGATCGAGTCACCCCTCGCCCTGGCACTCGCCATCGGCGCCGCCGATGCAGACGGCGCCGGTCGTGACGGTTGCGCGACGCTTGCCTGCTGCATCACCCTCTGCACCGCATCTCGGCCCTGCGCCTCCACCATGCCCCGCCCGTGCCGGCTCCGCCAGAACGCAGGCTTGCCTTAATGGAGGCTCGCCTGCCAATACGCCTCGATCTGGGCCACGAGGGGCTCAGGCAGCGGCACATAGTCGAGCTTCGACGCGACCTCCTGCCCCTGGCCGAGCGCCCAGCGGAAGAAATCAAGCGCCTGCTTCGTCTGCGCTGGCTCCTTCGACTGCCGGTGCATGAGGATGAACACGGTCGCGGTGATCGGGTAGGCGCCGGCCCCGGGCGCGTTGGTCATCACCAGGTCGAAATCCTGCGCCTTGCTCCAGTCCGCGCTGGCCGCGGCCTCCTGGAACGACCGCGCCGAGGGGGCGACGAAGCTGCCGGCCGCGTTCTCGAGCACGGCGTAGGGAATTTTGTTCTGCAGAACATAGGCATATTCGACATAGCCAATCGAGCCCTTCAGCCGCTGCACGTAGGCCGCGACCCCCTCGTTGCCCTTGCCGCCGACCCCGGCTGGCCAGCTGACGGACGTGCCGACGCCGATCTTCGCCCGCCAGTCGGGACTGACCTTGGCCAGATAATCGACGAAGTTGAACGTCGTGCCCGACCCGTCCGAGCGGTGCACGACGCTGATCGGCAATGCCGGCAACGCCAGGCCCGGATTGAGCGCGGCCAGGGCAGGATCATTCCAGGTCTTGACGGTGCCCAGGAAGATGTCCGCGAGCAGCTTGCCGCTGAGGCGGATCTTGCCGGTGTCGATGCCAGGCAGATTCACCACCGGGACGACGGCGCCGATGATCAGCGGAAACTGGATCAGCCCGGCCTCGGCGAGGCGGGCGGGTTCGAGCGGCATGTCGGAGGCGCCGAAGGTCACCGTGCCGGCCTTGATCTGCGCGATGCCGCCGCCGGAGCCGATCGACTGGTAGTTGATCTTCACGCCGGTCTTCTTGGCGTAGGCATCGGACCACGCCGCCAGCACCGGATAGACGAAGGTTGAACCCGCTCCGGTCACCTGTTGGGCGCGAACCGGCGCGACCGTGAGGGTCGCGGCGGCCAGCACGGCCGCGAGCGCGGTGGTGAAACGCTTCATGAAACCTCCTCGTCTGAAATCCCCGTCCGAGCCATCAGACCCGGGGTGACGTGGTCATCCCGCCGCGCCGGCCGGCCGATATCGCGGCCGGACCCTACGCATCGGTGGCGTCCTGTCGATGACAGAACGGTGAAAGTTTTATGACACACCCAGCCGGAAGCGCGTGCCCTCGCCCGCGGCCCGAACGTTCAGCCCCGGGGCCGGCGCGCGGCGCAGCGGGCTGCAGAAATCACTGGAAAAATTCGCTGGGAATTTTTTTCACGCTTGCGGACGGCCAATTCTCAAATCACGAAATCGACCGGCTCCTCCTCCGGCCGCGCGATCCCCGCCACGATGGCGCGCTTGAGCAGGTCCTCGAGGGTGATGGCCGCAAGTTCCGCCGTTGCCGCCCGCTCGATCTCGGCCCAGAGCGGCAGCACGACTTCGGTCAGCACCGGGCCGGTGGGATGGTCTGGACTCGGCTCCTCGTCATCGCTCGAGACGGCGGCGACGATTTCGTCGAGCCGGAGGCTGCGCGGGACGCGGCCCAGCCGATAGCCGCCGCGTGGGCCGCGGACGCTTTCCAACAGGCCCCGCCGCGAGAGGATCTGCAGCAGCGGCTCCATGCCGCGCCGGGCCAGGCCCAGCCGCGCGGCGATATCCGCAGCACTCGCCGCCCGGGTACGGCTGGCATGGAGAGCCACGTCCAGCATGACGGTGATCGCGATAAAGGCACGGTCCCGACGCAACAGCATACGAAACTCCTCCTGAAATCACTCGACGAGGGTGTGATATATCTGATAGTCTGCACCCATGACGCAAGAACCCAATGCGGCGGCCATGCCCGCCCTCTCCCTCGCCCTGCCGCGTCCGGCAGCGCGCGGGCGCATCTATGACAGTATTCTCGACACGTACGGCGCCACGCCGCTGGTGCGGCTGCCGCGTCTGGCGGCGGAGGAACATTTCGTCGCCGACCTCGCGGTCAAGCTCGAGTTCTTCAATCCCCTGGCCTCGGTGAAGGACCGGATCGGCCTGGCGATGGTGGCGCAGGCGGAAGCGGAGGGGCTGATCGCGCCGGACCGCAGCGTCCTGGTCGAGCCGACTTCGGGCAACACCGGCATCGGGCTCGCCTTCGTCGCCGCGGCGCGGGGCTATCGGCTGATCATCGCCATGCCGGAGGGCGCCTCCATCGAGCGGCGCAAGATGATGCGCCTGCTCGGCGCCGAACTCGAGCTCACCCCGGCGAAGGAAGGCATGCGCGGCGCCATCGCCCGTGCCGAGGCCATTGTCGCCGCCACCCCCGGCGCCTGGATGCCGCGCCAGTTCGACAATCCCGCCAACCCCGCCATCCACGCCGCGACCACCGCCGAAGAGATCTGGACCGATACCGACGGTCTGGTGGACATCGTCGTCGCCGGTGCCGGCACCGGCGGAACGCTCACCGGCATCGCGCGCGCGCTGAAGCCACGCCGGCCGACGCTGAAGGTGATCGCCATCGAGCCGGCGGAGAGCGCCGTGCTCTCCGGCGAGGCTCCCGGCCCGCACGGAATTCAGGGCATCGGCGCCGGGTTCAAGCCGTCCGTGCTGGACCTCTCGCTGATCGACAGCGTGCTCAAGGTGACGGAGAAGGAGGCGCTGGCGATGGCGCGACGCCTCGCCCGCCTGGAGGGGCTCCCGGTCGGCATTTCCTCCGGCGCGGCGGTCGAGGCGGCGGCGCGG
>JAKAZO010000100.1:0-4195 GCA_021815825.1 Pseudomonadota bacterium | reverse complement strand
CCATGCGCTATGGCCGCTGCGAGGGCGCCGCCGGCACGCAGTTGGTGCGGCCGGCGGCGACGCAGTCCTGGATGCGGCCGATCGCGTCCAGCCGGCGGGTGAGCCATAGCCCGCCGGCGATGAGCGCGCCGACCAGCACCAGGGCGGCCAAGGCGGCGTATGGCGGCCGGGATTGGGAATCGTCATCGTCGGGTTCGGTCATGGGCCTCGCCTCCGCCTTGCAGGCGCGCTGGAATGGAAAACGTCCTAACCCCGGGGTTCCCGCCCGAACCGCGCCGCTTGACGGATGACCGATGAGGCTCTACGACGCGTGAAATAGAAGGACGGACGTAGAAACAACGTAGAAATGGCCGGAAACCGGCCGCGAGAGGCACCCCATGGCAACCCTTCATCCCGAGACCCTCGCGTTGCACGCCGGCTGGCGTCGCGATTCCGCCACCAACGCGGTCGCGGTTCCGATCTATCAGACCACGGCCTATCAGTTCGACGACACGCAGCACGCCGAGAACCTGTTCGCGCTGCGCGAACTCGGCAACATCTATACCCGCATCATGAACCCCACGCTCGATGTGGCGGAGAAGCGCCTTGCCGCGCTCGAGGGCGGCGTCGCGGCGCTCGCCGTCGGCTCCGGGCAGGCCGCCTCGGCGCTGGCGGTACAGAACCTGGCCCATGCCGGGGACAATATCGTCAGCTCCACGGATCTTTATGGCGGCACCTGGAACCTCTTCGCCAACACGCTGCGCCAGCAGGGCATCGAGGTGCGCTTCGTCGATCCGGCCGATCCGGAGGCCTTCGCCCGCGCCACCGACGCCCGGACCCGCGCCTATTATGCCGAGACGCTGCCCAACCCGAAGTTGCGCGTCTTCCCGATCGGCGAGGTCGCCGCGATCGGCCGCAAGCTCGGCATTCCGCTGATCATGGACAACACCGCCGCCCCGCTGCTGACGCGCCCGTTCGAGCATGGCGCCGCGGTGGTGATGTATTCGGCGACGAAGTGGCTCAACGGCCACGGCAACTCGATCGCCGGGGTGATCATCGACGGCGGCAATTTCGACTGGACGGCGGTCCCGGAGCGGCAGCCGGCGCTGAACACGCCGGACCCGAGCTACCACGGTGCGGTATGGACGGAAGCGGTGAAGCCGCTCGGCCCGATCGCCTACATCCTCAAGGCGCGCGTCACCCTGCTGCGCGATCTCGGTCCGGCGCTGTCGCCGTTCAACGCGTTCCTGCTGCTGCAGGGCCTTGAGACCCTGCCGCTGCGGATGCGCGCGCATTGCGAGAACGCGACGGCGGTGGTGCAGTATCTCTCGCATCGCTCGGAGGTGACGCGGGTGATCCATCCCTCGCTGCTGACAGGGCGCGAGGCCGAATGGGCGCAGCGCTACCTGAAGGGCGGCCACGGCGGGCTGATCGGCTTCGAACTGGCCGGCGGCCTGGCGGCCGGGCGTGCCTTCATCGATGCACTGAAGCTGTTCTATCACGTCGCCAATATCGGCGATTCGCGCAGTCTGGCGATCCACCCGGCGAGCACAACCCACTCCCAGCTATCCCCTGAGGATCAGCTCGCCACTGGCGTCTCGCCCGGATATGTGCGCCTGTCGATCGGGATCGAGCATATCGACGACATCCGCGCCGACCTGGAGCAGGCGCTGGACGCGGCACGCTCCGCGAGCTGAACCCCGTCGCCGGTCCCGCCCCGGAACCATGCGGTTCAAGGGCGGGACCGGCGATCGGTCACCGCACCACGGCGCCCTGCGTGTCGAGGTACAGCGTGTAGATCGACGTGCTGGCGGCCATGAACAGCCGGTTGCGATGGCGACCGCCGAAACAGAGATTGGCGCAGACCTCCGGCAGATGAATCCTGCCGATCAGCGTGCCGTCGGGTGCATAGCAGCGCACACCGTCTTCGGACGGATCCGCCCAGCCCATGCTGCACCACACATTGCCTTCGATGTCGCAACGCAGCCCGTCGGTGAAGCCGGGGGCGAAGTTCTCGGCGAAGATGCGACCATTGCGCAGGCTCCCGCCATCGACATCGAACACGCGGATATGCGCGGGCCCACCATGCGTGATCCCGCTATCGACGATGTAGAGCCGGCGCTCGTCGGGCGAGAAGGCGATGCCATTGGGGCGGACGAAATCATCGGCGACCACGCGCGCAGCGCCACTGTGCGGGTCGATGCGATAGACGTTGCAGGGGAGCTCCGCCGGCGCCTTGTTGCCTTCATAGAAGCCATCGATTCCGTAGCCCGGATCGGTGAACCAGATGCCGCCATCGGAAGCCACGACGATGTCGTTGGGGGCGTTGAGCCGCTTGCCATCGAAGTTATCCATCAGCACCGTGATGCTGCCGTCGAACTCCGTGCGGGTCACCCGCCGCGCTCCATGCTCGCAGCTCAGCAGCCGCCCCTGACGATCGAGCGTATTGCCGTTGCTGTTGTTGCTCGGCGCGCGAAAAACGCTGATGCGGCCATCATCTTCGAGCCAGCGCATGATCCGGTTGTTGGGAATGTCGCTCCACAGAAAATAGCCACCGGCAGGCACGTACACCGGCCCCTCGGACCAACGGCAGCCGCCCGCGATCCGCTCGATGGCGGCATTCCCCTGGCGGGCACGGAAGCGCGTGCGATCGATCACCTCGATGCGTGGGTCCGGGTAGCGCGGTCCCGGCGGCGGCAGCGCGCCCATTGGTCCCTCGGTCACGGTCGTCCCTCCTCGGTGGGCGCCGCACGGGCGCAATGACCGCAGAGTCGCTTGGCCCGACCATCGCCGTCAAGATCGGGCGCATGATCGCCGCCCTCGGGAACGGTCGCCTGGACGAAACACATGCGGCGATGAGCCACATCCGAGGCGGCACACCGCGGGCGAGATCCGCTTGCCGGGAGATGACAGCTCCGCAACCCGGCCACCCCCCCTTGCCTTCCGGCCAGATTCTTGTATCTCGCATCGCGTCCGGAGGAAACACGAGGTGAGCGCCCTGATCGAGATCGAGGGTCTGACAAAGCGGTTCGGCAGCTTCCTGGCTGTCGACCACGTGTCGTTTTCCGTCGCACGCGGCGAAGTGCTCGGCTTTCTTGGCCCGAACGGCGCCGGCAAGACCACCACCATGCGGATGCTCGCGGGCTTCATCACGCCCAGCGAAGGCACCGCGCGCATCGACGGCCACGACGTTCAGGACGATGCGCTGGCCGCGCGGCGCGCGCTCGGCTTCCTGCCCGAAGGCGCGCCGAGCTATCCGGAAATGACCGTGGAGGGCTTCCTCCGCTTCGTCGCCGCCATTCGCGGCTATCGTGGCGGCGAAGCGTCGGCCCGGGTCGAGCATGCCCTCGGACTGACCGCGCTCGCGCCCGTCCGCATGCAGGGAATCGACACTCTTTCCAAGGGATTCCGCCGGCGTGTCGGGCTCGCGCAGGCCCTGCTGCACGACCCGCCGGTGCTCGTGCTCGACGAACCGACCGATGGGCTCGATCCCAACCAGAAGCACGAAGTCCGCGCCCTGATCACGCGCATGGCGCCGAGCAAGGCCATCGTCATCAGCACGCATATTCTGGAGGAAGTGGCGGCAGTGTGCACGCGCGCCATCATCATCGCGGCCGGCCGCGTCGTCGCCGACGCGACGCCGGCCGAGCTGGCCCGCCAGCACCCGTCGGGTGAGCTCGAGGATGTCTTCCGCGCGCTCACCGCCTCCCCGTCGAAGGCGGCCTGACATGCGCACCGCGCTCACGATCGCCCGCCGCGAGCTTGGCGGCTATTTCGCCACCCCGGTCGCCTGGGTATTCATCGTCATCTTCCTGCTGCTGCAGGGTGCGCTGACCTTCAATCTCGGCCAGTTCTTCGACCGCAACCAGGCCGATCTCGCTCCGTTCTTCCAGTTCCTGCCTTGGGTTTTCGTGCTTCTGGTGCCGGCGATCACGATGCGCCTCTGGGCCGAGGAGCGGCGGCTCGGGACGATCGAGCTGCTGCTCACGCTGCCGGTGGGGCGCGGCGCCGCCGTCGCCGGCAAATTCCTCGCCGCCTGGGCGTTCTGCGCCATCGCCCTGGCCCTCACCTTCCCCTTCGTGATCACCGTGAATCTGCTCGGCAGTCCGGACAACGGCGTCATCGCCGCCGGCTATATCGGAGGGTTGCTGCTCGCGGGCGCGTTCCTCGCCATCGGCGCGGCGATCTCGGCCCTGACCAAGAACCAGGTGATCGC
>JAKAZO010000021.1:30858-40108 GCA_021815825.1 Pseudomonadota bacterium | reverse complement strand
GCGCCGCGGAATTGTCGAGGATCTCCAGCAGGTCCTGCACCCATCGCAGACGCGCCGTTTCGCTGCCAGCCGGTGCGGATTCGCCAGCCTCCTTGTAGAACCAGTGGGCCGCGACGCCCTTCTGCGCAATCTCGTGCATCTCCTTGGTGCGGATCTGCACCTCGATCTTCTGGTTGCGCGGCGCGCGCAGGGTCACGCCGGTGTGCAGGCTGCGGTAGCCGTTGGATTTGGGCGTCGAGATGTAGTCCTTGAAGCGTCCCGCGATGACCGGATAGGCGGCATGCACGGCGCCGAGCGCGGTGTAACAATCCTCCCGCGTCGGCACGACGATGCGGAACGCCATGATGTCCGAGAGCTGTTCAAAAGTGATGCTGCGGCGCTGCATCTTCTCCCAGATCGAGAACGGGGATTTCTCACGGCCGTTGACCTCGATCACGCCGATGCCGGCACTCTCGCAGACACGGCGCAGCTCGACGCCGACCTCCTCGATGACATCGGCGCCCTGGCCGCGCAGGAAGTTGAGCCGGGCCTGGATGGTTTCGTAGGCCTCCGGGTCGAGCTGGGCGAAGGCGAGTCCCTGCAATTCGGTCTTGACGTCTTCCATGCCGATGCGCTCGGCGAGCGGGGCGTAGATATCCATCGTTTCGCGGGCGATGCGCAGGCGGCGATCGCGCTCGGCGACGAAGTGCAGGGTACGCATATTGTGCAGCCGATCCGCGAGCTTGACGAGCAGGACACGGATGTCCTTGCTCATCGCAAGCACCAGCTTGCGGAAATTCTCTGCCTGCTTGGTGCGGTCCGATTGCAGTTCGAGCCGCGTCAGCTTGGTCACGCCATCGACCAGCCCGCCAACCTCGGGGCCGAAGCGCTGCACGATCTCACCGAGGCTCACCTCGGTGTCCTCGATCACATCGTGCAGCAGGGCGGTGATGATGCTGTCCGTATCGAGCCGGTAGCCGGCGAGTATGTCGGCGACCGCGAGCGGGTGGGTGATGTAGGGGTCGCCATTCTCGCGGCGCTGCTTGCCGTGCGCCTGCATGGCGAGCACGTAGGCGGCATCGATCCGAGCGGTGTCGGCCCGCGGATTATAGGCCAGCACCTTCTCGGTGAGTTCGTACTGGCGGACGATGCCGTTACGGCCCGACGAAGCGCCCGAACCGGCGGGGGCTCCGTCAGGATGACGGGCGGGGATGGGCGTCGTTGGACCGATGCCGCCCTCCCGCACGGGATATTACCGGCGTGGACGGCCGCCGAGTTCTGCCTCGATGGCTGCCTCGATATCCTCGGCCGAGAGCGGCTCGGCCTCCACCGCCATGCCAGCGGCCTCCTCGTCGGCGGATACGTCCTGGAGGCCGAATATGTTCTGATCGGTCGGAATGAGGTCGAGCACTTCCTCATCCGCGGGCTCGGGCTCGGGCACGCGGGACAGGGATTTGACGAGGTCCTGCTCCAGCTTCTTCAGCGGAATGGTCTCATCCGCGATCTCCCGCAGGGCCACGACCGGATTCTTGTCGTTGTCCCGATCGACCGTGATCTCCTCGCCACGGCTGATGTTGCGCGCCCGCTGGGCCGCCAGCAACACCAGCTCGAAACGGTTGGGGACCCGCTCGACACAATCTTCAACGGTGACGCGCGCCATTCGCCTTCAGACCTCGCAAAGGGTAAGGGAGACATATAGCGGGCACCGCCCCGCGCGACAAGGACCACGCGCGGATCGGCAGGGAATTGCTGGAAAACCGGTCGCGCTCGCCCGAGCCTGCGAGGCGCCCGCGCCTGGCGGGCGCCCCGGGGGCTCAGCCGCCCTGCACCAGCCAGCCGCCGTCCTCGAGGGCGAAATAGGCGCGCAGCCCGAACGACCGGACGATCGGTGCCGTCGCCTCCGGCGGCGTCGAACCGCGTGCCATAGCCGCCGGAGGTGGAGACGGCACGGTCCTCGCGCGCGATGCGCCGCGCCGTCCAGCCCGTCCGGCCTGGGTCCTCGATCCCCGCCGCCCAGGGGCCACCGGCCGCCGTATGCAGCGGGCCGTGGCCGAGCTGCGGCTCGGCAACCACGGCGCCGCGCGGCTTGATCCCGACATCGAACACGTCGGCGAGCAGGCGCACATCGTTCACCGTCACCGTCGGCGACCGCTTGCCCGCGGCGACGATGTGGATGCCATCCGGGGCGGCATCGCAGCCGTGCGGATTGTTCGGCAAGGGGATGTAGCGGGTGTAGCGCGCCCCCGCGCCCGGAACAGCATCGCGCTGGCGATGGCGAACCAGAGGATCAAGATGAGCGGGTCCATCAGGAACCTCTCCCAACGGAAATCGGTTCGCAGCGCGTTCACGAAGGCGTGGGTCGTGCCGAGCCGTTCGTAATCACGATCATGACGGCGGATCAGCCGGTCGGCCTGCACCACCTCGAAGCGGTCGGAAATTCCACCGCGCACATAGCCCGATCCCTTGAACGAATAGCGCCCGTCGCCGGCGTCATGATCGACCCGCTTGGCGCCGACGATGCGGCCATCGAGCTCGATGCCGACCGGAATCCGGATCGGCTTGCCCGGATCGCTGGTGGAATCGGCGACGTCTGAGTCGAGACAGGCATCGCCGAGCGGCTGATGGCCCTTGAAGGCGGCGGCCGCCAGCGGGTTGCCCTCGGGCGTGCCGAAATTCTCCGCGCCGGGGGAAATCTCCTCGGGCGTCACCTGCCCGAGATAGTCCTGAAGATGCGCAACCGAATCTACCCCGGCCGGACGCCCGGCCGAGACCATGAGCATCAAGGCCAGCAGGCCCGGAATGCCGGAACGAGACCAGCGCCACGCATCAGACCCGGCCGAAGTCCGCCCCCGAAGCCGGGACCAAGTGAACGCGGTGAATGGCGTGCGCATTCCCTCTGCTTCCTGGCGGTCTCGACCGCGCGTGACGGGTTGCGCGGCTGCTGGAGGGTGCCTTCGACCGCTACAGCGAGATCGCTGACCATGCGCAGGACGAGGCGGTGATGCGCGAGGCGCCGGCGCTGGCGGAGCGTGCGCTGATCCGTCCGGCGCAGGTGCACGGCGCGTTGCCGCCTGCACCGGAGCCGGAGCGCCTGAGCCCATGAGCGGCCCGGGTGCGAGGCGATCAGTCGGCGAGATGCGCGTCCGGATGAAAATGGGCGTAGATCCGGCGCGCGATCTCCCGGCTGACCCCTGGTGTCGCCTCCAGGTCCGCGAGCCCGGCCTGGCGCACGCCGCGGGCGGAGCCGAAATGGTTCAGCAGGGCGCGCCGCCGCGCCGCGCCGATGCCGGCAATGCTGTCCAGCTCGCTCTCGGTCAAGGCCCGCGAGCGGCCGCTGCGGTGGGTGCTGATGGCGAACCGGTGCGCCTCGTCGCGCAGTCGTTGCAGGTAATAGAGCAATGGGTCGCGGGGCGGCAGCTGGAGCGGCGGCCGGCCGGCCGTGTGCAGCCATTCGCGTCCGGCGTCGCGGTCCGGACCCTTGGCGATGGCGACAATGGGGACATCCTCGATACCGAGTTCGGCGAGCGAGGTACGGGCGATGGATAGCTGGCCGGCGCCGCCATCGATCAGCACGAGGTCGGGCCAGGCGGCGTCTTCGCCCCGCTCCGAGCGCTCGCGCAGCGCCCGGGCAAACCGGCGCGACAGCATCTCGCGCATCATGGCGAAATCGTCGCCCGGGGTGATCGGTCCGCGGATGGCGAACTTGCGATAGGCGTTGCGCACGAAGCCCTCGGGCCCGGCGACGATCATCGCCCCGTACGGATTCGTGCCCATGATGTGGCTGTTGTCGTAGACCTCGATGCGCTGGGGCGGGGCCGGCAGCCCGAACAGCCGGGCGAGCGCTTCGAGTTGCTGGCGCTGGCCCGCGGCTTCGGCCAGCCGACGCTCCAATGCCTCGCGCGCGTTGATCTCGGCATGCGCCACCACGGCGTGCTTCTCGCCGCGCTGGGGCACGGAGAGCTGCACCTTGCGCCCCGCCTTCAGCGAGAGCGCCTCGGCGATCAGCGCCTGCTCCGGCAGGGTATGGTTCAGCAGCAGCAGCGGCGGCGGCGGCTTGTCGTCGTAGAATTGCGCGACGAACGCGGCCAGCACCTCGGCGGCCTCGGCAGTCGCCGCGTGGGCAGGGAAATGCGCGCGGTTGCCGTTGTTGCGGCCGCCGCGGATGAAAAACACCTGCACGCAGCTTTGCCCGGCGATCTGCCAGACGGCGATGGCGTCGGCATCCTTCACGCTCGTCGGATTGACCACGCCGCTGGCCTGGACATGGGTCAGGCCGCGGATGCGGTCGCGCAGCCGCGCCGCGCGCTCGAACTCCAGCGCCTCGGCCGCAGCTTCCATCTCGGCCGCGAGGTCGCGCTGCAACGCCGCGCCGCGGCCGGCGAGAAACGTCTTCGCCTGGTCCACGAGGGCGGCGTAGTCCGCCTCGCTGATGCGCCCGACACAGGGCGCCGAGCAGCGGCGGATCTGATAGAGGAGGCACGGGCGGGCGCGGCTGGCGAAGACCGTATCGGCGCAGGAGCGCAGCAGGAAAAGGCGCTGCATCGCCGTCACCGTCTGGTTCACGGCCCAGGCCGAGGCGAACGGGCCAAAATAGCTGCCCTTGCGCACCCGCGCGCCGCGGTGCTTCGCGATCTGCGGGTAAGGGTGATCCTCGGTGAGGAGCAGCCACGGATAGGATTTATCGTCGCGGAGGACGATATTGTAACGGGGCGCGAGGCGCTTGATGAGGTTGGCCTCGAGCAGGAGCGCCTCGGCCTCCGTGTGGGTGGTGATGAGTTCCACCGTCGCGGTCGCGGCGACCATGCGGCGGAGCCTCTCGGGCAGGCGCCCGGGCTGGGTGTAGGCGGCGAGGCGTTTCTTGAGCACGCTCGCCTTGCCGACATAGAGCGCCTCGCCGCGCGGCCCCAGCATGCGATAGACCCCGGGCGCGGCCGGCGCGGTGGCGAGCGCAGCCTCGATGACGCTGGCCCCGCGCGCCGGGAACGGGTCCTCCGGTGTGCTGTCGGGGTCGGATACACTCATGGCGAAGGGGTCTGGTGCACGATACGCGTCACCCTCGTGTGCCGCCGTGCCCGTCCGATATGCGAGTCTTGATCGTGCGCGCCACGACGATCCACCAAACCTGTGGATAAGTTTGTGGGAAGTTTGCGCATCACAGCGTGAAAGTCCAGGGAAGCAGCGCTTTCAAGGGGGCTGCCTAAGATTCGCGCATTGAGGTCATATCGCTGATTTATAGAGATATTCAATTTCGATTCAGGAATGGATTGCAGCATCATTCGCCATCGTTCTGTAACTCTTGAGGCTTCCTGGCTGAGGTGGACAAGCGCGGGCGATCGGGTTGGTTCCAGCGACGATATCGTGATCGTCGGTTTTCGGGTCGTTCACGCCGAACTCGCGGATGAATGCCCAATTTATAGAGTCTATCAATAAATATTGGGATTCGATCAAACCCGGCTTGAGTCAACGGCCTGGCGCGGCAGGAACCGCCCGCTGCCGGGGCGGGCCAGAACCTCGCTTCCGTCCCAGATACGGCTCCCGCGCAGGAAGGTCGCGGCCACGCGGGCCCGCATGGCGCGGCCGTGGAAGGCGGAGTGGCGCATCGGCGCCCGATCCTCGATCCGCGCCTGGTCGAACACGAAGCGGCCCGGTTCCAGAACCAGTACATCACAGTCGGCACCGATGGCGAGGCTGCCCTTGCGCGGAAACAGCCCGTGGAACTTCGCGCTGCGCTCCGCGGCATAGAGCGCCATCAGGTTTGCGGCCAGCCCGCGCTCGGCGAGCAGGGTATAGAACAGCGGTGCGAAGCTTTGCAGCCCGGTCAGCCCGGCGCGGCAGGCGAAAATGTCCGCCCGCGTCTTGTCCTCGACCGGCCAGGGCGAGTGATCGGTGGAGACATAGGCGATCTCGTCGGCGAGCAGCGCCCGCCACAGACCCTCGACATCCTCCGCAGTGCGGAACGGCGGGTTGCATTTGCCGAGCCCGCCCAGGCGCACGATATCGGCCTCGGTCATGCAGAGGTAGTGGATGCACGCCTCACCACTCGCCCGCCCGCCCATGCCGCGATAGAGCCGTGCCAGTTCGAAGCCCCGCGGCAGGGAGGAATGCGCGATGTGAACCTGCGCCCCCGTGCTCAGCCCGATCTCGAACATCTGCAGGTCCGCGAGAGTCTCCGAGACGGGCGGCCGTGTGCGGCAATGCATGATCGCGGAGGTTTCGCCGCCGGCCCGTGCCTGTTGCACGAGCCGGTCGACCAGTTCCTGATCTTCATTGTGCAGCGCAACAGGAAGTCCCGTTCGCGCGATCTCGGTGAAGGCCGCGACCATCCTCGCCGGATCGATGCGCGGGAAGCGCACCGGGTCGTATTCATAGGTAGAGAGTTTGAAGGCGGTGATGCCTGCGGCAGCCAGTTCCGCGATGGCACCGAGACCACCGACCTTCGGGATGGTGCCGTAGAGCGCGACGTCGACATGCGCGGTGCGTTCGACCCAACCGATCTTGTCGGCGAGGATGGCCGTGTCGGTGACGGGAAGCGGGACGTCGTACGGCATATCGACGCAGGTCGTGATCCCGCCGGCGGCGGCGCTGCGGGTCGATCCTTCGATCCCGGCAAAGCCGATCGCCGAGCCCGTGTGCATGTGTCCGTCGACCAGGCCAGGCAGGATGAGGCAGCCGGGATAGTCGAAATGCGCGCTCGCCCCCGGCGCCGGTCCGGCGCCGATCGCCGCAACCCGGCCCCCGCGCGCGGCGAGGTAGCCCGATGGGATGGTCTGCGCTGCGGTGACGATGTCCCCGCTTATGACGATGTCGAAAGGCTCGGCCACCGCCGCGTGTTCCTTGCCCGCTGCCAGATGATGCTGAAGAAGTCTGCCATTGCGGCTTGCCGTTCCGCAAGCGGCACCTTACCAAGACCGCTTCCGGCGGCGCGCGCGGCGGCGCCGGTCCGCAACAGGAAGGAACAACGCATGCAAATGCACGATGTGAAGGTCTATCCCTCGAAATCCACCCTAAAGCGAGAGGATCAGCTGGCGTGGAAGATCGCCGCCGTCGCGGCTGACAAGGTCCCGGTCGACCGGGACGTTTCGGAGATGGTCATCAACCGGATCATCGACAATGCCGCCGTGGCGATCGCGGCGATCAACCGCGGCCCGGTCACCACGGCGCGCGACATGGCACTTGCGCATCCGAGGCGTGGCGGCGGCGCCGCCATCTTCGGCGCCCCGCCCTCGCGCCGGGTGAGCCCGGAATGGGCAGCCTGGGCGAACGGGACCGCGGTGCGCGAGCTCGATATGCACGATACGTTCCTTGCCGCCGACTATTCCCATCCGGGCGACAACATCCCGCCGATCCTCGCCGTGGCGCAGACGCTCGAACGGTCGGGCCGCGACCTGATCCGGGCCATCGCCACCGGCTACGAGATCCAGATCAACCTCGTCCGCGCCATCTGCCTGCACGAGCACAAGATCGACCACATCGCCCATCTCTGCCCGGCGCAGGCCGCCGGTATCGGCACGCTGCTGCGCCTTCCGGTCGAGACCATCTATCAGGCGGTGCAGCAGGCGGTGCATGTCAGCTTCACCACGCGCCAGTCGCGCAAGGGCGAGATCAGCTCGTGGAAGGCCTTCGCCCCGGCGCATGCTGGCAAGCTCGCGGTCGAGGCGGTCGATCGCGCGATGCGCGGCGAAGGCGCGCCGAGCCCGATCTATGAGGGCGAGGATTCGGTCATCGCCTGGATGCTCGACGGGCCGAAGGCGCTCTACCACGTGCCGCTGCCCGCACCCGGGGAGTCCAAGCGCGCCATCATGGACAGCTTCACCAAGGAGCATAGCGCCGAGTACCAGGCGCAGGCGCTGATCGATCTCGCTTTCCGCCTGCGCGAGCGGATCGCCGACACGAGCGCCGTCGAGCGCATCGTCATCCATACCTCGCACCATACCCACAACGTCATCGGCACCGGGGCCAACGACCCGCAGAAGATGGACCCGAACGCGAGCCGCGAGACGCTGGACCACTCGATCATGTATATCTTCGCTGTCGCGCTGCAGGACGGGCGCTGGCACCACGTCGACAGCTACAGCTCCCGCCGCGCGCACCGCCCGGACACGGTGGCGCTGTGGCACAAGATCGAGACCCGCGAGGACGCGGAGTGGACGCGCCGCTATCACACCAGCGATCCGGCCGAGAAGGCCTTCGGCGCGCGCGTCGAGATCTTCCTTGCCGACGGCACCCGGATCGAGGACGAGATGGCGGTGGCGAACGCCCACCCGCTCGGAGCGCGGCCATTCGTTCGCGATGACTATATCCGCAAGTTCACCACCCTGACCGATGGGGTGCTGTCCGCGCGCGAGTCCAACCGCTTTCTCGATGCGGTGCAGAACCTGCCGCGTCTGAAGGCGGGCGAACTCGATGTCGTTAACGCCGCATTGCCGGCCGGGCGTCTTGCTGTCGGCAAGCCGGGACTCTTCTGATCGGCAACGCGCCGCGCTGTGGCAGCGTGATCACGCAGCGGCGACCGTGTGAGCGGTCGCGCTGCGAAATTCGCGCGGCGCGATTGCTTTTTGTTGACATTCTCGCGGCAGAAGTGGAAGAGCGAATCCAGCGTGGGTGCGCGCACGATTCGGAATGCTCGCCCGGCGCTCGGTACGGCGCTGAAGAGTGGTCGCCGGAGTGCAGCGGGCGCGGTGGCGTCGGCAGGCAGAGCGGGAATGAAGGCGTAAGCGCATGATGGAAGTCGAAGTCTGGCGGGCGATGTGTGTGTCGATTGGCACGCCGTCAGACATCGCCAGCCTGCGTCTTGGGACTGCGCTGTCATGCGCGCCGGTGCCTAATTCCTGCCTTGGTGTCGGCGCAACCTGATGACCGCAACGTCACGACAGGCCGTGCGGTTCTGCTGGCCGAAGCCGCCTAGGTGCGGCCTCGTTGCCGCGAGCGCCGGCGCGGTGCGGAATCGGCCGCGCCGCTCGCAACCCTGACGCCAGAGGGGCGCGAAGCGTTGTCCGATGAACTCAGGAGAGGAGTCCTCGACATGAGTAGCGACGAGACCAACACGGAACAGCCGCGCGCGCAGGCGCTAGCCGTCCGTGCGCCGACCCGACGGGGTGGCGCGAAGCGAACCGCGCGCCCGGCAACGGCGCGCGCGACGACGAAACGGGCAAGCGGAACGCGCAAGGCCGCGGCCAAGCCGGCGGCGCGCAAGGCGGCACCCAAGAAGGCAGCGGCCAAGAAGGCAACCGCGAAGAAGCCAGCCGCACGGAAGACAGCCGCGCGGAAGCCA
>JAKAZO010000021.1:7778-30758 GCA_021815825.1 Pseudomonadota bacterium | reverse complement strand
CCGCGCGGAAGCCAGCTGCGCGGAAGACAGCCGCGAAGAAGACAGCGGCGAAGAGGCCGGCGGCAAGGACGGCCCGGGCGGCGGCGAAAAAGCCCGCGACGCGCCGAGCCGCGGTCAAGACCGCGGCCGCTGGTACACGCCGTACGGCGAAGGCCGCGGCGAAGCCGGGGCGCCGGACCGCGGCGGCCAAAACCACGCGTCGCACCACGCCCAAGACCGGTACACGCGCCGCGGCCAAGCCCGCCGCGCGCAAGACGACCCGCAAGACCGCGACCCGTGCCGCGGCCGCGCCGAAGGCGGCGACGCGGACCGCGTCGAAGCGCACGGCGGCGGTGAAGGCGCCCGCAGCCAAGCGCGCGACGACGCGCCGGACGGCCGCGACAACGGCTTCCGCGTCCACCACGGCGCGTCGGCCTGCGACCCGCCGCGTCAAGGACGCTGCCGAGATGGCGGCGAAGCCGGCGGTCCGCCGTCCGCGCAAGCCGAAGGCCAGCGAGCCGGCGTCGACCCAAGTGTCGATGGAAACCACGCCGACCTCCGACAACGCGGAGTAGCGCTCACCGCACGGCGTGCTGAGGAACCCAACTCCCCGCGGGAGTTGGGTTCCTCGGTCAGGCAAACGTCGCGAGCAGATCGTTCACCTGCTCCGCGTTCAGCGTGCGTGCATCGAAGCGTTGCAGCAGCAGCGCGAGCTTGGCTGCCTCCTCCAGTTCCTCAGCCGCATACACGGCATCGGTCAGTGTCCGCGCGGAGACGACCGGGCCGTGATTGGCGAGCAGCACCGCCCGGGCCTCGCGCGCCGCGGCAGTGATGGCGGGCTCCATCGCCGGATCGCCAGGGCGATAATACGCGACCACGGGCAGGCGGCGGCCGATGCGCATCACGAAATAGGGTGTCAGCGGCGGAATCGGGTTGGCATCCCCCGGGCCGGCAAGACAAGCGATCGCCGTGGCCATGGTGGAGTGCAGATGCACCACCGCGCCGGCCTCCGCGCGCGCGGAGTAGAACGCCCGATGCATGAAGACCTCCTTCGACGGCGCATCGCCGCCGACATGGCGATACTCGGCATCGAGGCGCGCGATGCGGGCGGGATCGAGCCGGCCGAGGCAGGAGTTGGTCGGCGTGATGAGATAGCCATCGTCGAGGCGAACGCTGATATTGCCGGCGCTGCCGACGGAAAACCCGCGCGCGAACAGACTCGCGCCGAACTCGACGAGCTGCTGACGCAGGGCGGCTTCGTCCATGGAAGACCTCGTGGGAAGGCGCCGCTCAGGGCGCGACGCGGGTTGCGAAGGCTTTGAGGAAGAAGTCTGGCGCGCCGAAATTGCCGCTCTTGAGCGCGAGCAGCAACGGCGGGCCGCTGCCTTCCGCGCGTGTCCATGGCACGCCGGGATCGATCTCCGCACCGATGCGCAGGCGACGGACGCCGAGTTGCGCCACCGTCGCCCCGGAGGTTTCGCCGCCGGCAACGACGAGCCGCCGCACGCCGCGGGCCACCAGCCCCTCGGCGATCGCGGCCAGCGCCGTCTCGACCAGCGCGCCCGCCGCCTCGCGGCCGAGTTTCGCCTGCAGCGCCGCGACGCGGTCCGGCGGCGCCGAGGCGGCGATGACGATCGGTGCCGCACCAAGGCGTGACTCTGCCCAAGCGAGCGCCTGCGCCGTCAGCGCGGCCGCATCCGGTTTGGCCAGCGGATCCAGTTCAAGTGTCGGAACCCGTTCGCGCGCGGTGGCGATCTGCAGCAGCGTGGCACGCGAGCAGGACCCGGCGAGCACGGCCGCATGTCCGGCGACATCCTCGAGCGCACCGGGATCCGGGTTCGGCGCGAGCAGACCGGCACGGCGGAAATTCTCCGGCAGCCCCATCGCCACGCCGGAGCCGCCGGTGATCACGGCGTGGCTCGCCGCCGCCTCGCCGATGGCGAAGAGATGCGCCTCGTTCAGCGCGTCGACAATCGCATAGCGCCGGCCCTGCTCCTTCAGCACCGTCATCGCCCGGCGGATCGCGTCGGCGCCTTGCTCCACCGTTGCGTACGGGACGAGCCCGACGGTGCCGTCGGTCTGATGCGAGAGCACGCGCACCAGGTTGGCGTCTTTCATCGGTGTCAGCGGGTGGTTCTCCATGCCGCTCTCATTGAGCAGAGCACTGCCGACGAAGAGATGGCCCTGATACACGGAACGCCCGTTGGCCGGGAAGGCGGGACAGGCCAGCGCGAAGCCGGAGGCTGTGGCGGCGACCAGCGCGTCGGCCACGGGGCCGATATTGCCGGCCGGGGTGCTGTCGAAGGTCGAGCAATATTTGAAGAAGAACTGGCGGCAGCCGGCCTCGCGCAGCCAGGCGAGCGCGGCGAGACTCTCCGCCACCGCCTGCGCCACCGGCGCCGTGCGCGACTTCAGCGCCACCACGAGCGCATCCACCGCGGGGGGAGCATCCGCCGCGCGCGGAACGCCGATGAGTTGCTCGGTGCGCATGCCGTGTTTGACCAGCATCGAGGCCAGATCGGTCGCGCCGGTGAAATCGTCCGCGATACAGCCGAGCAGGGGCATGGCGTTTCTCCCGTTTGCGCGGCGCACTCTCGCGGCAAGCGCCGCGCACCGCAAGCCCTCTGTCAGGCGAGAGCGGCGGCGAAGGCCTGCACCTGTTCAGGCCAGTCCGGCAGCGCCGCGCCGGTGTGCCAGGCTGCATCCGCCATCATCCGGCGCAGCGGCGCATCGAAAATCATGCGTCGCAGCGCCTTGGACAATCCTTCGTGGTCGCCGGGCAAGCAGATCGACGCCGCTTCCGGTGGAAGATCTGCGCCGGCGGCGCCGCCCGCGGTGATGGCGATGGGCAGCCCGCGCTTCAGCGCCTCGGCGATCGCCATGCCGTAGCCCTCCCAGCGCGTCGCCAGAGCGAAAAGATCCGCGCCCTGCCATAGCGTTCCCAGCGCGTCGGCTCCGATCTCGCCAGCGAGGCGCACCTGTGACCCGAGGCCCAGCTCGGCGATGAGGGCGGCGAGCTTGCCGGCGTGGGCGGGATCGCGATCGGCGCTGCCCACGATGGTCAGCGTCCAATCGAGGTCGGTGAGCCGCGCCAGCGCCCGCAGCAGCACGTCATGGCCCTTGCGCGCGACGAGCGCGCCGACCGACAGGATCGCGCAGCCTGGACCGGCCGACCCGGCGCTGCGCGGCGCCGGCGAGGTTCCAGGCGTGACGACCCGCAGCGCCGCTGCCGGCACGGCGAATTCCGCGGCGAGCTGCTGCGCCGTCGTGGCGCTGGTGGTGATCACGCGGGCGAGGCGCGGCAGCAGCGCCGTCTCGATCGCATGCAAACGGGCATGATCCGCCGCGGCCAGCCCGTTCTCGTTCGAGAGTGGATGATGGATCAGTCCGATCGCACGTCCGGCCACCGCCTCACCGAGCGCCGCGAACGCCGGCAGCGCGAGGCCGTCGATCACCGGCAGCACCGGGGCATCCAGCGCCGACCACGCGGCGGCGGCGGCGGCGGTGATGTCGCCGGCGAGTTCGTGCACCTGGACGTCGTGGCCCAGGGCGCGCAGCCCCGCCACGATGTGCTGGTCGTAGCGATAGCCGCCGGAGATGGTCGCGAACGGTGCCGGCACGAAGACTGCGAGGCGCATCAGCCCAGCGGTCCTTCATAGGTGGCCCACGCCGTCGGACTCTCGCGCAGGCGGAGCCCGAGCCAGACGAGCCGGTGCGCCTGCGGTCCGAATGCACCGTCGCGGCACGCCTCGGCAAGGCGTGCGTGCAGGTACTGGGCGAGGAACTCGGTGGTGGTGTTCTGCCCTGCGAATGCCGGCTCCTCGTCGAGGTTGCGGTAGTCGAGCGGCGCCAGTGCCGCGCGCAGGGCATTCTGCGCCAGCCCGATATCGACGACGAGATTGTCCTCATCCAGCGCGGCGGCGCGGAATTCGGCTTCCACCGCATAGGTGGCGCCGTGCAGGCGCTGCGCCGGTCCGAACACGGCGCCGCGGAAGCTGTGGGCGATCATGACATGATCGCAAACGGTGACGCCGAACATGGTCCCTCCCCGTAGGTGATGACGTGGCACAGTCCGCCGGCCAGCAGCTCTGGCATCGCTGTCGGTAGCGCGTCGAAGCGCGTCGGCGGTTCGAGCAGCGCGTCGAAGACCGGGTCGGTGAGGAGCTCGAGCGCGAGCGCAAGCCGCTGCGCCGGGCTGCGGCGCCCGCGCATGCGGGGGGCGACGGCGCCGACCTGGCTCGCGATGATCCGTAGCCGCCGCGCGTGGAAATCCTCGCCGAGCGGCAGCGCCGGCGCGGCCGTGCCGAACCAGCTCGCCTCGATGATGCGTGCCTCGAATGCGGCGCTGCGGAGCGCGAGGTGAAGCCCCGCTTCGCTGGCGCTGGCATGGACGATGACATCCTGCTCGCCGGGGGCCTCCGCGGGTGCGGCGAAGCGGCAGCCGAGCCGTTCGGCCAGTGTGCGGCGGGCGGGCAGGATGTCGCACACGGTGACGAGGGTGGCAGGAATGCGCGCCAGCAGTGCCGCCGCCAGCAGGCCGAGCACGCCGGCGCCGATGACCAGGATGCGCTCGCCGGGCAGCGGCTGCGCGTCCCAGACCAGGTTGAGCGCGGTCTCCATGTTGGCCGCGAGCACCGCGCGCGGCGTCGGCACCGCGGCGGGAACAGGCGTGCACATCGCGGTCGGGGCGACGAAAATGTCCTGATGGGGGTGGAGCACGAACACGCGCTCCCCGTTCTCGGCCATACCGACGGCGCTGTAGCCGTATTTCACCGGCCAGGGAAAATCGCCCGCCATCAGCGGCGCGCGCATGGCCGCGTACTGACTGGGCGGCACCGCGCCGCGGAACACCAGCGCCTCTGTGCCGCGGGAAACGCCGCTCGCCAGCGTGCGCACCCGGGTCTCGCCGGGACCTGCTGGCGCCAGCTCCGCTTCGCGGATCGCACCCTGCGCCGGGCCGATGGTCCAGAAGGCGCGCGCTCTCATTGTCGGGGTTGCGGGCGGCACGACGGCGGGCGGACGCGATGCAGCGGGATGTCCAGCAGCAGATCCGCGCCGATCGGGTAGACCGTCCACTCGACCCGCAAGCCCTGCGCCGGGCTCGCCGCTGCCGGCAGGGTGAAGGCGGGGATGCCGGCGCCGAGCAGCAGCGGCGCCAGCGTCACGTGCAGCCGGTCCAGCATGCCGGCGGCGAGAAAGCGCGAGAGGGTGATGCCGCCGCCCTCGACGCAGAGGCGGCGCAGCCCCTCGGCGGCGAGAAAGGCGAGCGCATGCGCGAGCGACAGAAGCCCGGCCCCGTCGCGCGGCAGATGCACCACGCGCGCCTTGCCCGGCGCCGGCCGTGCCGGCGCATCCTCGGCGCAGAGCAGCAGCGTCGGCGGGCCGTGGTGGAAGACGTGCTGCGTGCCGTCGAGCCTGCGGTCCGTGTCCAGCACCACGCGCACGGGCGAGGGGCCCTCGACCTCGCGCGTGGTCAGTTGCGGGTCGTCGGCGCGCAGCGTGCCGGCACCGACCAGCACCGCGTCGCACAGCGCGCGCAGCCGGTGCGTGTGCAGGATGTCCTCACGCCCGCCGATCCAGCGCGAGGCGCCAGAAGCCGTGGCGATGCGGCCATCGAGACTCTGCGCGATGCGGCCGAGGACGAAGCAGCCATCCGTGGCGGCGGGGGCGCCCAGGAGCGGGGCGAACAGCGGCTGGCGCGCAATCTCGCCGGCATCCCCCGCGAGCAGGCGTCGCCACGCGGCCAAATCGTTGGCCAAGTCGTGGGCAAGCGGATAGCGCGGTGCGACTCCCGACACGATTTCCCCGGATCCCTCCGGGGAGGATGTATCACGCGCGGGCGGAGAGTGCGACCGCAGGGACGGCGGCGCGGGCGCGGGTGCCGCTGGCGAGGTAGCGGGTGCCGGGGGCGGCCACCGCGCGCGGCACGGCCCGGGCGATCAGGCCGATGACGCGGTGCTGCACGGCCATGGCGTGCTCGAGCAGGCGCTTGTTTTCGGCGACGAGGGCGTCCAGGCGGGAGGAAACGTCCTCGGCGGCGCGGCGCTGCGCCCCGTCGAGTTGCGCCGGGGCGGCCGCGCGGGCGGCGAGGAACCGCTCCAGTGCGCCCGCCTTGGGCTCGGCGAGCGTGGCCGCCCGGCCGAGATCGAGCGCCTTCAGCGCCGCGTTCTCGGCGGCGAGCGTGTCCGCGAGCGCCACGGCGGCAAGGATCAGCTCGGGGGTCACTGGCGGGCCTCCATCGGGACCGCAGATTGCGGTGAAAAAGATGAACCGATTGTTGCCGCACCGGCCGCACCCCCGGTGCCGCTCTGCTTCGCTTCCTGCAGCCGCAGCATTTCCTGCAGCACCGGGCGCGCGATGCCCAGCCCGCCGTGGCTCGCGATCATCTTGGACATCTCCGTGATCAGCATGGGTTGCCAGGTCTTCTCGGCGTCGCCGCCGCCGAAGAGCGAATGGGAGAGATCGACGGTGTCGAACATCGGCTGCAGCATCTGGCCGATCGCCATGGCCTCGAAATCTCCCGCCGTCTTTTCGGCCCGCGCAACGGCAGCCGGCGGCAAGCGGGTCGTCGGTGCGGCAGGCGCGGGAAGGAGTTGCCCGGCCATCAGCGCACCTTCAGCTCGGCCTGCAGCGCCCCGGCCGACTTGATCGCTTGCAGGATGGTGATCATGTCGCGCGGGCCGACGCCGAGCGAATTCAGGTTGGTGACGAGATCCTGCAGCGTCGTTCCGGCGCCGAGCACCGCCAGCTTGTGGTCCCGCCCGTCGTTGATCTGCACGTTGGTGCGCGGCACGACCACCGTCTGGCCGCCGGAGAGCGGGCCGGGCTGGCTCACCTGCGGGGTCTCGGTCACGCGGATGGTGAGGTTGCCCTGCGCGATCGCGACCGTGCTGACCCGCACATTGCTGCCCATGACGATCGTGCCGGTGGCCTCGTCGATGACGACAACCGCCGGCGTGTCCGGCCGCACGGTGAGGTCTTCGATGCGCGCCAGCGTGTCCACCGGCTGGCGGCCGGTGAGGTCCACCGTCACCGTGCGCAGGTCGCTCACCGAGGCCGCCCCGTTGCCGAGCACCTGGTTGATGGCCGCAGCGACCCGCTCGCCGGTGGTGATGTCCGGATTGCGCAGGCCGAGGCGCAGCGTCTTCATGCTGGCCATCTCGAAGGGCACTTCGCGCTCGATCGTCGCTCCGTTCGGGATCCGCCCGGTCGTCGGAATGTTGCGCGTGACCTTCTGCGCCGCGCCGGCGGCGACGATGGCACCCGTGACGAGCGCGCCTTGCGCCACCGCATAGACCTCGCCGTCGGCCGCGAGCAGCGGTGTCACCATCAGCGTGCCGCCGGTGAGGTCCTTGGCGTCGCCGAGGCTGGAGACGGTGACGTCGATGTGCTCGCCGTTGCGCACGAAGGGGGGCAGGTTGGTCGTCACCATCACCGCGGCGATATTTTTCGTCGACAGGCTGGCGGCGAGGTCGCGGGTGTTGACGCCGAGCCGCTCGAGCATGCCGACCAGGGATTGGCGGGTGAACAGCGCGTTCATCAGATTGTCGCCGGTGCCGTTCAGCCCCACCACCAGCCCGTAGCCGACGAGCTGGTTTTCCCGCACGCCCTCGACATCGGTGATGTCCTTGATACGGATCTGCGCCGTTGCGGCGTGCGGGCCGAACGCGGCGAGGCCGAGGACGAGTCCCACCAGCAGACAGACGAGACGGGGCACGGTTGCTCCTTCGCGGTAGCGGCGCGTCAACGTTTCTCCGGTACGCTGTGCGCCCTCTGGCCATGCTCAGCGCCCGGCGGCTCACCCGACGCGGTGAGCCTGGCGAGGGGGTTCGCAAGAGCCGTGCCATCCGCTCGCGGCCGCGCAGGCGCCGTTCGCGGCCGGGAATCGGGCCTCCACCGGGGGGCGCGCGGCGGAGCGAGGTCGGCAGGACGTGCCGGGCGGCACGGACGAATAGGAAAAAGGAGCCGGGCAGGATGAGCGGGGTCGGACGGGTTGGCGGGGCCACGCCGCTGGCAAGGGTCGGAGCGCGGGCGGGCGCCGCGGGCAGCGGCTTCACGGTCCGGACCGAAGCCGGGGCCGCCGGCGCGCCGGTACCGGCGAGCGTCGGGATCGGCGCCCTGGACGGGCTGCTGGCGCTCCAGGAGACGATGGACGCGGAAGTGACCGACCGCGAAGCGCGTCGGCATGGCCAGGCGATGCTGGCAGCGCTCGCGGCCTTGCAGCGGGCCCTGCTCGCCGATGGCGGGCAGGACGAAGCGCTCGCGCATCTCGCCGGGCTCGCCGCCGCCACGCCGCTGGCCGCGGATCCGGCGTTGCGCGCCGCGGTCGGTGCGATCGCACTGCGCGCGCGGGTAGAACTCGCGAAGCGGGCGGCCCGGCCGTAGTGAAATGACTTGCATGTCAATCTCTTGACACATGGCGGGCGAGGCGGCGCGCCTCTTGGCGCGGCGCCGGGGCGCCGCTATAAGCCGGGCCAACTCACGGCCGCGGGGCAGCCCGGGCCCGACGCGGACCGGTCTCTGCCCGGCCTCCGCCCGGCAGAGAGGAGGACGGTTCGACATGATGGTGACCCTGCCGCCTGACTATCGGCCCTCGGAGGACGAGGCCTTCATGAATCCGCTGCAGCTCGAATATTTCCGCCGGCGCCTGCTGCGCTGGCGGTCGGATCTGCTGCGCGAGGCCGATGGCACGCTGGCGAGCCTCTCCGAGGGGGGCATCAGCGAGGCGGACATTACTGATCGCGCCAGCGTCGAGACCGACCGCGCGCTGGAGCTGCGCACCCGCGACCGCGCCCGCAAGCTGATCACCAAGATCGACCAGGCGCTGCAGCGGATCGAGACCGGCAGTTATGGCTATTGCGAGGAGACCGGCGAGCCGATCGGCCTGCGCCGACTCGAAGCCCGTCCCATTGCCACTCTCTCGATCGAGGCGCAGGAGCGCCACGAGCGCATGGAGCGCGTGCATCGGGACGATTGATAACAACGCGCCGAAGCCCCGACTCTTGCGGAGCTTCGGCTGGCTGGTATGGGCGCCGGGCTGGCGGGTGGCGGCGCGCGCAGGTCCACGGCGAGACCGATCAGAACGGCAGGATCGCCTGCAGCATCTGATCGCCCCAGCGCGGCACATTGACCTCGGTGAGCTGGCCGCGCCCGCCATAGATGATGCGCGCCTCCGCGATGCGGTCATCCATCACCGTGTTGTCACTGCGGATATCCTCGGGGCGGATGACGCCCGTGACCATGAGCTGGCGCAGCTCGTCGTTCACACGCATCTCCTGCCGCGCGGCGACCACGAGATTGCCGTTCGGCAGCACCTGCGTGATGGTCCCGGCGAGCTGCACGGTGACGTTCTCGTTGCGCTGGATCTGGCCGATGGTGGTGAGGTTGCTGCCGCTGCTGACGCCGGCGAGCGCGGCCGGGTTCGCGCCGGCGAGGATTTTCGGCAGGATCGTCTCCAGTCCGAACATGTTCGGCATGCCCATGGTCTCGGCGGCGGTTCGCTGCTGCATGGTGTTGTCGTTCATCGTCGCGGCGTGGGTCATGTTGACCTGGATGGTGACGATGTCGCCGACGCGGGCCGCGCGCTGGTCCTTGAAGAACGCGCGGGCTCCCGGCCGCCAGAGCGAGTTGGCCTGCGGCTGTGGCGGCGCGCTCGGCGCCGGCATTGGCATGGTGATCGGCCGCCAGTTCGGGTCGGTGGTCGGATTGGAGGTTGGCGTCAGCGCGGGTGGGCGGCCGACTTCGGACAGGCTGGTCAGCACGCCGCAGCCCGGCAGGAGCGCCGTCAGGGCGAGCGCGGCAACGACGCCGCGCGTGCGGTGCGCACGCGGTTTCATCGGTTGGCGACCTGCGGGCGATCATTCCAAGTCTGGCTGTTCCAAGTCTGGCTGTTCCAGTTTGGGCCGGACTGGGGCGGCACCATGGGCACGCTGCCCGGCACGACCCGCACGCCGCCCGGCTCGACGATCTCGGCCTGCACCACCGCGTGGCTCAGCGGGTTCAGGACCGCGATGCGCTCGCCAAGACCGCCGGCCTGCAGCGCCTCGCCCTCGGCGCGCATCGACAGCCCGCCGACATCGAGTTCGAGCGTGACGATACTGCCCTTGCGCACCAGTTCCGGCGCCACCAGCTCGGTCAGCGGGACCGGCTGACCGGGCACGACCACATGCCTGAGCGACCGCCCGACGACCTGCTCGGGCGCCTGGGCGGTTTCGGTCCCGATCTGGGTGGCCCGCACCCGGGCCATCTGGACATCGGCGGCGGAGATCACGGCGCCTGGCCAGAGCCGGCGCGCCAGCACCGGCACCGTGACGGTCGGTGCGGCGCGCCCACTCACCCTGGCCCGCTGCGGCGCCTCGCCGTTGGCGGTGACGCTGAGAACCGCGGCGAAGCGGCCCGCCGCCGCATCGTAGTCGAGCTGCTCGACGGCCGGCGCCGCGTCCGTGTCCGGGGTAACGATGAGCCGCGGCGTCAGCGGCAGGTCCACCGCGCAGTCGGTGGCACAGCCCGCACCGGCGAGGGCGGTCCGCAGTGCCCCGAGGATGGCTTCCTTCGGCACGGTCCGCCCCGGCCGCTCGAGCACGATGCGCTCGGTCTGCGTCGTCGGCGCCCAGTCGACGTGGAACTGGCGGGCGATGGCGGCCAGTTGCGCGGCGCCGACGACCAGCCGCCCACCCGGTGGTGGGCTCGGGCCCAGCACGCGTTCGGCTTCGGCGCCGGCATCGTCGAACAGATCGGCGAGCCGGACCTGCGGGCCGGCGAGCTGGGCCACCGAACGCAGGCTGGCGGCGGCGGCATCGGTGAGCACGCCGGCGGCGAGTGTGGTCGACAGCAGCAGCGTGGCGAGGTGGCGCGGGGGCATCAGCCGGCTCCTCACAGATTAGGATTGGTCAGGGTGGCGAAGACCTGGTCGGAGACGCCGATGACGCGGCTGTTCATTTCATAGGCGCGCTGGGCGGTGATCAGATTCGTGATCTCGGTCACGACGTTGACGTTGGACGTCTCGACGAAGCCTTGCATCACCGTGCCGAAGCCGGGCGAGCCCGGCAGTCCCTGGATCGGGTTGCCCGAGGCCGCTGTGGCCAGGAAGAAGTTGCCGCCCTGCGGAGACAGGCCCGCGGGGTTGGCGAAGGTGGCGAGCTGCATCTGCCCGATGAGCTGTGGCTGCACCTGGCCGGGGATCGTCACCTGCACCTGGCCCTGGGCGTTGATGGCGACGCTGGTGGCGTTCTGCGGCACGGTCATGCCGGGCGCGACGACGTAGCCGTCCGCGGTGACGATCTGGCCGGTGGGCGAGAGCGAGAAGGTCCCGTCGCGCGTATAGGCGATCTCGCCAGAGGGCAGCGTCACCTGGAAATAGCCGTTGCCCTGCACTGCGAGGTCGAGCGTGTTGTTGGTCTGCTGCAGATTGCCCTGCTCGAGGATCGGGTAGATCGCCGCGGTCTGCACGCCGAGACCGACCTCGGTGCCGGAGGGCACGATCGTGCCGGTATCGGAGCTGTTGGAGCCGACGACGCGCAGATTCTGGTAGATCAGATCCTGAAACTCGGGCCGGCGGCGCTTGAAGGCGGTTGTCGTCATGTTGGCTATGTTGTTGGCGATGACTTCGATATTCGTCTGCTGGGCCTGCATGCCGGTGCCGGCGATATCCATCGAACGCATTTCGAGCGCCTTTCCTTATTTCTAATATGGATCAAACGATCGGCGGCTTGATCTGGTCGATCGCCGATTGCTGGCGCGTGAACTCCTCCTGCGCCAAATCGGCCGCGGCCTGGAACTGACGCTGCATGGTCAGCAGACGGGTCATCTCGGTGACGGGCTCGACATTGCTCTGCTCGATCGCACCCTGGACCAGGCGCGTTCCGCTGACCGGGTCGGTCGGGCTCGTGGTGTTGAACAGGTGGTTGCCCTCCGCGGTCAGCCGCAGCGGATCCTGCGGCTGAACGATGCCGATCTTGCCGATCTGGCCGTTCTCGGTGCTGAGGGTTCCGTCCGCGGCGACGGCGATGTGGGCGTCGGCGGTGCCGACCTGGAGCGGCTGGCCATTGGTGTCGAGCAGGGCGTTGCCGGAGCCATCGACGATGGTGCCGTCCGGCGCGAGGCCGAAATGCCCTGCCCGGGTCAGTCGCGGACCGTTCGGCGCCGCGACGGTGAAGTAGCCCGGCCCGGCGATGGCGACGTCCAGCGGGTTCGCGGTCTGGGCGATGGCGCCCTCGGCCTGGTCGCGATAGGTCGCGCGCAGCTGCGTCGCGGCGATGACATTGCCTCCCGGCGGGGAGAGCGTCCCGGTCTGACGCGTCAGCCAGTCGCTGAACTGCAGCCGCTCGGCCTTGTAGCCGGGCGTGTTGGCGTTGGCGACGTTGGTGGCCGTCACTTCGATCGCCTGCTGCATGGTGAGCATGCGGGAGAGAGAGACCGTGGTCGGGTTCTGCATGAGGGTCCGTCCGCGTTGAGGTCTGCTGCATGTGCGCCGAAGCGACGCGGCCATCGTCGCAAGCGTCGTGCCAGACGGCCGGGTCACGGAGGCTGAGGGTTTCGCTGGCCTTGGTGCGCTTGGGCGGCAGGCTTTGCCGAGCACACCCCGCCCGGCGCCCGGCAAAGCCTGCCGCCCAAGCGCGCCAGGACCAAGCGCGCCAAGGCCAAGCGCGGCGAGACCGTGCGCGGGACGGCGCGCGGCGCAAGGCTTCGTTAATCCGCAACGGCGAGCATACCAAGGCGCGCGGATGGCGCGGCAAGGAGAGCGCATGAGCACGTCAGCGGAAGCGACAGCAGAGGCGGATGTCGGCGACAAGCCGACGGGAGGCGGCAAGAAGAAGCTGCTCCTGCTAGCGGTGCCGCTGCTGCTGGCGGCGGTGGGCGCAGGTCTCTGGTTCAGCGGCGTGCTGCCGGGCTGGCTCGGCCTGCGGCACGAGAAGCCGGCGGCAGAGGCGAAGGCCGAGGCGGCGAAGCCGGTCGCGCCGGTCTATGTCGACATGCCCGAAATCATCGTCAACCTGAACGTGACCCCGCGGCGGGAGAGCTTCGTCAAGCTGAAGGCGCGGCTGGAACTCGCCAAGCCGGCGGACCAGGCGCCGATCACCGCCGCCATGCCGCGGCTGCTCGATCTGTTCAACACCTATCTGCGCGAGATGCGGCCCGAGGAGCTGCGCGGCTCGGCCGGCACCTACCGGCTGCGCGAGGAGCTCATCGCGCGCGCCAACATCGTCGCCCCGCCGGCGCAGGTGATCGACGTGCTGTTCATGGAGATGCTGATCCAATGAGTGGCAGCGGCGAACCGTCCGACGAAGACCTCGCCGCGGCCTGGGGCGCAGCGGTCGAGGGCGAGGGCGGTGAGGGCGGCGATGCCGCCGCGCCTCCGGTCGAGCCCGCACGCGTTCTCAACCAGGCCGAGATCGACAGCCTGCTCGGCTTCGACGACAGCCCGTCCGGCGGCGAACAGAATTCCGGCATCCAGAAAATCATCAGCTCGGGCCTCGTCTCCTACGAGCGCCTGCCGATGCTGGAGATCGTGTTCGACCGCCTGGTGCGGATCATGTCCACCAGCCTGCGCAATTTCACCAGCGACAATGTCGAGGTGTCGATCGACAACATCCTGTCGCTGCGCTTCGGCGACTATCTGAATTCCATTCCGCTGCCGGCGATGCTCGCCGTGTTCAAGGCCGAGGAGTGGGACAATTACGGGCTGATGGTGATCGATTCCGCGATGATCTACTCGATCGTCGATGTGCTGCTCGGCGGCCGCCGCGGTACCGCGGCCATGCGCATCGAGGGCCGCCCCTACACCACGATCGAGCGCACGCTGGTCGAGCGGATGATCCATGTCGTGCTGCAGGATCTGTCGGCGAGCTTCGATCCGATCTGTCCGGTGACGTTCCGCTTCGAGCGGCTGGAGGTCAACCCGCGCTTCGCCACCATCAGTCGCCTGTCCAACGCCGCCGTCCTGGCGCGGCTGCGCATCGACATGGAGGATCGTGGCGGCCAGATGGGCCTCCTGCTCCCGTATGCCACGCTGGAGCCGGTGCGCGAACTGCTGCTGCAGCAGTTCATGGGCGAGAAGTTCGGTCGCGATTCCATCTGGGAGACGCATCTGGCGGAGGAGCTGTGGAACACCGAGCTCGAACTCTCCGTGGTGCTCGACGAGCAGGTCATGCGCCTGTCCGATATCATGGCGCTGCAGCCTGGCAGCCGCATCGCGCTCAGCGTCGGTCCGGGAGCGCAGGTGCAGGTGCGATGCGCGACGATTCCGCTGTTCGAGGCCCGCATCGGGCGGCGCAAGAACCGCGTTGCCGTCCGGATCGAGAACGAGCTCGCACGCGGGCCGATCTTCGAGCGCTGATGGCAGCGGTGACGAAATCGTAACCGGAAGGGAGCAGGTTCGGAGCATGGGCGGGCTCGAATGGATCCTGGAGGCTGTGTTGGTGGTCCTGCTTGCAGCGACACTGGTGCATGCCCTGCGTCTGGAGCGTGCGCTCGGGGTGCTGAAGCGCGACCGGGCGGCGCTCGAGGAGCTGGTCTCCGGCTTCAACGCCAGCACACGGCAGGCCGAGGACGGTATCGAGCGGCTGCGCCAGGTCGCCGATGGCGCCGGGCGACACATCGCGCGGCAGATCGAGTCCGCCGGCGCACTGCGCGAGGATCTCGGCTTCCTCATCGATCGCGCCGAGCGCATGGCGGACCGGCTCGACCAGCAGACCCGCACCGCGCGAAGCGGTGGGGTCGAGCCGGCGCGTGTGCCGGTGGTGCCGTTCGCCGCGCCCGAGCCGGAGCCGGCGGAGCTTCCACGCGTGCGCAGCCAGGCCGAGCGCGATCTGCTGCGCGCGCTGCGCGTGGCGCGCTGAGGGGCAGCGGAGAGAACGATGGCGGTCCTGCGCATTCCGGTCCCACGCTTGCTGCCGATCACGATCGCGATGCTCGCCCTGGTGCTGACGCTGAAATCGGTCGCGCTCGTGCGGGCCGCCGGCGCCGCAGCAGAGCCGGCTGCGGCGCCGGCGTCGCAGACCCAGACCGGTGGCGCCCAGGCTTCGGACGCCAAACCGGTGGACGCCAAGCCAGTGGACGCCAAGCCAGTGGACGCCAAAGCCGCGGACGCGAAATCGTCGGCGGTCAATCCGGCGGCATCGCAGCCTGGCGCCGCAGGCGCTGTACCCAAGCAGGACGTCGCGGCGGTCAATCCGCCGGCGGAACAGGAACCGGCCGCCACTGCCACGCCGCTGCCCTCGGGCGGTGTGCCGGTGAGCGACAGCGAGAAGGCGCTGCTGCTCGATCTGCGCCACCGGCGTCAGGAGCTCGACCAGCAGAGCGCGGCGGTGCAGGCGCGTGAGGCGGCGCTCGCGGCGGCGGAAAAGCGCATCACGGCTCGCCTCGACGAACTCGCCAACCTGCAGCGCAAGCTGGAGACGCTGGATGCATCGCGCAAGCAGCGCGAGGAGGCGAATTGGCGCGGCCTCGTCAAGACCTATGAGTCCATGCGCCCACGCGATGCCGCGACGATTTTCAACGATCTCGAGATGGATGTGCTGCTTCCGGTGATGGATCGGATGAAGGAGGCGCGGGCGGCGGCGATCCTGGCGGCGATGCAGCCGGACAAGGCGCGGGCGCTGACCGCCAAGCTCGCGGAGACACGCCTGCATCAGAGCAACGCCGGCGGCTGAGCGCTGCCGCCAGGAGACCAAAGGAGACGACATGGCTATCGACAAGTCGATGAACGTGCTCATCGTCGATGACTACAAGACGATGCTCCGCATCATCCGCAATCTGCTCAAGCAGATCGATTTCAACAACGTCGAAGAGGCGACGGATGGGGCCGAGGCGCTGGGCAAGCTGCGGGTGGGAAATTTCGGCCTCGTCATCAGCGACTGGAACATGCAGCCGATGACCGGGCTGCAGCTGCTGCAGGAGGTGCGCGCGGATGGTCGGCTGAAATCGACCCCGTTCATCATGATCACCGCCGAAAGCAAGGCGGAGAACGTGGTCGCCGCCAAGCAGGCGGGCGTCTCGAACTATATCGTCAAGCCGTTCAATGCCGAGACGCTCAAGGAGAAGATCGAAAAGGTGCTCGGCCATGCATGACGCCTCGCTGTCCGACACGGCTTCCCTCGAAGCGCTTTCGCTTCGCCTCGCCGAGTTGCGCGGCCGCTATCCGGCGGCGGATCCGGCGATGGTGGCGGAGGTCGTCCGGGCCGTTCTGGCCAGCATGCAGGGCGATCTGACGCCGAAGGAGGCGGTGCTTCTGGCCGGCGTCGAAGATCTCGCGCGCACCATCGCCAACGCCAAGGACGAGATCGCGGCCGTTGGCGTCGACGAGATCACGGACAATCACATTCCCTCCGCGACCGATGAGCTGGATGCCATCGTGCAGCATACCGCAGCGGCGACGGATCAGATCCTGGAGACCTGCGAGACGCTCGATCGCGTCGCCGGCGCGCTTGACGGCGAACTCGCGGCAAGCCTGCAGGACGCGACGACGCGGATCTATGAGGCGTGCAGCTTTCAGGACATCACCGGCCAGCGGATCACCAAGGTGGTGGCGACGCTGAAGACGATCGAGGCCAAGGTGGCCCATATCGTTGCCGTCGTCGGCGGGTCCGGGGCCGAGGCGTCGGCGCCGGTATCCGCGGACGCGGCGCTGCTGAACGGGCCGCAATTGCCCGCCAATGCGATGGACCAGTCCGACATCGATCGGCTGCTGGCCAGTTTCGATTGAGCGCGCCGATGTCGGCTCGTATCCGCCAGGCCGTCCTCGTCCGCGCGCTGGCAACCGCCATCGCCGCCGCGGTCGTGGCCTGGCCGCCGGCATTGCAGGCGCGGGCACCGTCCGCACCGGCGGCTCCGGTGGTGGCGCGCACGGGCGATCATCCCGGCTTCGGCCGCGTCGTGTTCGATTTCCCGGCCTACACGCGGTTCCGCATGAAGCGCCAGGGCGATCACGTGGTGCTGCAGTTCGATACCGCGGCGCCAATCAGTGCCGGCGGCGCACCGCCGCGCAACATGCGCGAGATCACCGGCGGAGCGGGCACGGCGATGCTCGATCTCGCACCCGGCGCCGGCGTGCGCACGATGCGGATCGGCAATCGGGTCATCGTCGATGCGCTCGACCCGTCCCATGCCCGGCCCGCCGAGAGCCGCGCCGCGTCCAGCACGCCGCCGCGCGGCCCCCAAACGGCGGGAACCCAAGCGGCTGGCCCCCTCCAGGCCGGCGCCGGTGCGGCCAGGCCCGCCGCCGCCGCAGCCCCGGGCGCTGCAGACAAGCCGCAGGCGTCGCCAACCGCCAGGCAGTCCGAACCCGCGAGCGCGAAGCCGGCCGAGCCGGCGCAAGCAGGTGGCGTCGCCGCCGCCCAAGCGAACGCCGCGCCGGCCGGTGGCACCCCGACGCCATCCCCGCCGACATCGCCCCCGCCGGCGCCACCGGTCATGATCCCCGCAGACCTGGTGCCGGCGAGCGTGCCCGATATGACCAGCCCGGTCGCGCTCTCCGCGGCGCGCGCGGTGCTGCCGCCCGGCGCACCCGGCCAGGCGATGGCGCTGCCCTTCGCGCCCGAGACGGCAGCGGCCGCCTTTCGCCGCGCCGGCCAGGGCCTCATCGTGTTCGACGAGCGCCGTCCGATCGATCTGGCCGCCATGCACGACGATCCGGTATTCCACGGCGGCTCGATCGAACTGCTGCCGGATGCGACGGTGCTGCATCTGCCGCTGCCGCCGGGGCAGGAGATCGGCCTGATCCGGATCCGGTCCGGCTGGGTGGTGAATGTGCTGCCCGGGCGTCTGACGTTGCATCCGATTGAGCCGGCGATGGCCGGGGATGATATCCGCTTGCCGCTTGCCGCCCCCGGCGCGGTGGTGAGCCTGCGCGATCCGGAGACGGGCGCGACACTGCTGGTCGGCACCGCGCGCAAGCCCGGTGACGGCGTGGCGACGCTGCGGCAGACGCCGGAATTCCGCCTGCTGCCTTCCTGGCAGGGGGTCGTGGTCGAGCCGATATCGGACCGGCCCGTGCTGCGCGCCGAGCAGGGCGGATTCCTCCTGACCGCATCCGATCCGCGCGGGCACGGGCTGGCGATCTCGCCGATGACATCGGCGACCAATGCGCTGGCCGAGGCGAGCGCGCTCACGCGCAGCTTCGATTTTCCGCCACTTTCATCCGACGCGCTGATCCGGCGGCTGCAGGCCGAGGTCAGCACCGCCGGCGCGGCGCCGCCGCCGGCCCGGCTGCAACCCCGCAAGGCGGCGGCGGAGGCGATGATCGGGCTTGGCATCGACGCCGAGGCCGAAGCCGTGCTGCGGCTGGCGATGACCGAGGATCCGCGCGGCGCGGCCGATGCGCAGGCCGCCGGTCTGTCGGCGGTGGCCGCGATCCTCGCCGGGCGGTTGGACGAGGCGGGCGCGATCGACGATCCGCGGCTGAACGGCACCGACGAGATCGCGCTCTGGCGCGCGGTTCGCACCGCGATGCTGCAGGAGGGCGCCCCGGATGCAGCGGCGACCTTCGCCGCCACCGTGCCCCTGGTGCTCGCCTACCCGGAAGCGCTGCGCGCGCGGCTGCTGCCGCTCATCGCCGAGACGATGGTTCTCGGCGGCCAGACCAAGGCCGCGGACGTCCTGCTGCGCTCACGCAAGGACGATCCGACGCTCGTGCTCGCACGCGGGTTGCTGGCGGAGGCGACGGGAGACCACAAGGCCGCGCTCGCCGTCTTCGACACTCTGGCGCAGGGCCGCGACCGGCTCGACCGGGCCCGCGCGGCGCGGCGCGCGATCGAGCTGCGCCTCGCCGACGGTGCGCTGAGCCCGACGCAGGCGGCCGATGCCGAGGAGAAGCTGCTCTATTCCTGGCGCGGCGACCGGCGGGAACTCGAACTCCGTCTGCGCGTCGCCGAGCTGCGCCAGCGCGCCGGGCAGTGGCGGCAGGCGCTGGCCATGCTGCGCGAGACGGAAGCCGCCTTTCCCGAGCAGCGGCCGGCGATCCATGCCCGCCTCACGGACGCCTTCGCCACCATGCAGCGCGGTGACCAGGCGAATAGGATGTCGCCGCTCGATCTCGTCGCGATGGTGCAGGAGAATCCCGATCTGCTGCCGGATGGCCCGGGGTCGGAAGCGATCGCCAGCACGTTCGCGGATCGGCTTGCCGCCCTCGACCTGCTGCAGCAGGCCGACCCGGTCTTCACCAAGCTGATGCATGCCGCGACCGGCGCCGGCGCGCGCGCGGAGTTCGGCGCCAGGCTGGCGCAGCTTCGCCTGGAGGACGGCAAGGCCGCCGGCGCGCTGGACGCGCTCGCCGAATCGCAGGGCGAGGGCCTCAGCCCGGCGCTGGTCGAACGGCGCACATTGCTCTTCGCCCGCGCGTCCGCCGCGGCGGGGGGCACGCAGAAGGCGATCGCGGCGCTCGCCGGCCTGGCCTCGCCGGCGGCGGACGAGGCCCGCGCCAGCATCCTCGAGGCGGCGAAGGATTGGAGCGGCGCCGAGGCCGCGCTCGGCGCCTATGTCGCGAAGGCCATCCCCCCCAGCGGGCCGCTCGACGAGGGCCAGGCCCGGATCCTGCTGCGCCTGGCCTCCGCCGCCGCGCAGGCCGGCGACGAGGCGATGCTGGCTTCGCTGCGCCAGCAGGATCTCGCGCGCCTGCCGGAAGGCCCGAGTGCGGCGATGTTCCGGATGCTGACGGAAAGCCCGGTCCGCGGGGTCGCCGACCTCGCCCGTTCGGCGAAGGAGGCGGAAGCGGCGCGGGCCCTGCCACAGACGATCCAGGCTCTCGCCGCCAACGGCGCCGCGAAATAGCCCCGCCGGAGCAGCCGCGGACCTGTCCGCTCCATCGGGTGGCCTGATGGGGTGAACAGGCTGCTCCAGCCGCTCGGCCGGGGCGCATCGGAACAGCGAAATTTGCGCTTGCGTTCGCCGGCCGTTTTGCCCATTTTCCGCGGCCTTGGCCGAAGCGGGCAGTGTGCCCAACAGGCCGTCTGCTGGTTGGAAGGGAGTCCGTGATGGACGCACTCACGCAACTGGGGATGGTCTCGGAAGTTCCGAGCGAGAACCAGGTACTGCCGCCCACCTCCGAGGAGGAGCGCAAGGACTATTTCGTCGAGCGCGACGGCCAGACATTCGCGGGCATGCATTTGCTCGTCGATCTCTGGGGCGCGCGCGGGCTCGATGATCCGACGCGCATCGATGCCGCGTTGCGGTTGGCGGCAGAGGCCGCCGGCGCAACCATCCTGCATGGGCATTTCCACCATTTCTCACCCAACGGCGGCGTCTCGGGCGTGCTCGTGCTGGCGGAGAGCCATATCTCCATCCATACGTGGCCGGAACGGGATTTCGCGGCGATCGATATCTTCATGTGCGGCGCGTGCGATCCGTACCAGTCGATCCCGGTGATCGAGGCCGCGTTCGGCGCCGAGCGGGTGGTGCTGAGCGAGCAGCGGCGCGGCCTGATCTGATCCCCGACCCGGTTGGACCCGAGCGGCCCGGGCGGTGACGCCCGGGCCGTTGCGTTTGCAGGAGACGCACCGATGACTGCCGAGGCCGCGCGCGCCGACATCTGGCTGAACGAGACGCTCTACCCCGACTGGGGCCAGCGCTTCCGCGTCGTGCGCGAGCTCGCGCGCACGCGGAGCCCGTTCCAGGACATCGTCATCTTCGAGAGCGCGTCGCATGGGCGCGTGATGGTGCTGGACGGGGTGATCCAGATCACCGAGGGCGACGAGTTCGTCTATCAGGAGATGCTTGCGCATGTGCCGCTGATCGCGCACGGCGCGGCAAGCAGCGTGCTCATCATCGGCGCCGGCGATGGCGGCGTGTTGCGCCGCGTGCTGCAGCATCGCGCGGTGACGCGGGCGGTGATGGTGGAGATCGACGGCGAGGTGATTCGCCTGTCGAAGGAATTCCTGCCCGCGATCGGCGGCGAGGCATGGCACGACCCGCGCGCGCAGGTGATCGTCGGCGACGGCATCGACTATGTGAAGCGTGCCGCCGATGCCAGCTTCGACGCCATCATCGTCGACAGCACCGACCCGATCGGCGTCGGCGAGGTGCTGTTCACCGACGAGTTCTACGCCAATTGCGCCCGCATCCTGACGCCGCGCGGGCTGGTCGTGAACCAGTGCGGCGTGCCCTTCATGCAGGCCGACGAGCTGCGCGAGACCAGCGCGCGGCGGGCGCGTTTCTTCCCCCATGTCGGCGCCTATGTCGCGGCGGTGCCGACCTATGTCGGCGGCTTCATGACGCTCGGTTTCGCCGCCAAGGCCGGTGGACTCGACGCTGTGCCGCTCGAGGTGCTGCACGCGCGGGCCGAAGCGGCGGGAATTCTCGGCACGACGCGCTACTGGACACCGCAGATGCAGCTCAGCGCCTTCACCCTGCCACCCTATATCGCGGCGCACCTCCCGCGGTGAGGCTACTCCTCCAACTCGGAGTCCCAGTAGAGGAAGTCGGCCCAGGTATGATGGACCTGTTCGCGCTCGCGCGGGACCGAGGCGAAGGCCAGTTCGCGGCGCGTCGGCTTGTAGGCGGCGCGCAGCAGCTGCATGCCGGCTTCCCGCGGCGTCTTGCTGCCTTTGCGCAGGTTGCACGCACCGCAGGCGGCGACGACATTGGTCCAGGTGGTGCGCCCGCCGCGCGAGCGTGGAATGACGTGATCGAACGTCAGTTCGGCGGCCGGGAAACGATGGCCGCAATACTGGCAGACCCAGCGGTCCCGGCAGTAGATGTTGAAACGGGTGAAGGCGGGATAGCCGTCCAGATGGCGGAATTCCTTCAGCGCCACGACGCTCGGCACCCGCATCGCCGTGCGCGGGGAGCGGATCACCAGGTCGTATTCGGCGACCAGGCTCACGCGGTCGAGGATCACGGCGCTGACAGCATCGCGCCAGTGCCAGGACGATAGCGGATAGCGGGACAGCGGACGGAAATCGGCGTTGAGGACCAGGGTCTGGAGGTCACTCAGCACGAAAACGACTCCCCCATCACCGCGACGGAGCCGGTCCGGCGAGGCACGGGCAGGGCAACGACACGCAAACGCCAAAAATGGCTCGTCAAGCGTCGCTCCTTACGTCGCACGGGGCGCAAGATCCGGCTCGACTCGGCGGCTTCACCCGCCAGATATTGTGCACCGCGCAGATGCAACAGCGTTATCGCAAAGCCGGCCTCCCGCCGCAAGCGGCGTGCCCCGCCGGGCCGGCAGGTTTCATCGCCCCGTCATGACAGGCCCGCGTGATGAACGTCGTCACCCGCTTCGCCCCGAGCCCGACCGGGCTGCTCCATCTCGGCCACGCCCATGCCGCGCTCCACGCCTGGCGCGCCGCGCGTCTGGCGGGCGGGCGCTTCCTCCTGCGCCTGGAGGATATCGACACCAGCCGCTGCCGCGCCGAGTTCGCCGGCGCGATCCGCGAGGACCTGACCTGGCTCGGGCTCGCCTGGGACGGTGAGGTACGGGTGCAGTCCGAACACATGGCCGACTACGCCGCCGCGCTCGATGCCCTGGCCGGACGCGGCCTGCTCTACCCCTGCTTCTGCACGCGCACCGACATTCAGCGGGAAATAGCGGCCGCGGGCGCCGCGCCGCACGCGCCGGATGGCAGCGCGGTCTATCCGGGCCCCTGCCGCGCGCTGCCACCCGAGCAGCGCCAGCGCCGGCTGGAGGCCGGTGAACGCTACGCGCTGCGGCTCGACATGGGCCGCGCGCTCGCCGCGCTGGGGGCGCCGCTGGCGTTCGAGGAGGCGGGCGAGGGGCGCGTCGCCTGTGCCCCGGAGCGCTTCGGCGACGTGGTGCTGGCGCGCAAGGACATGCCGGCGAGCTACCATCTCTGCGTCACGCATGACGATGCCCACCAGGGCGTGACCCTCGTCACGCGGGCGGAGGACCTCAAGCCGGCGACGGACCTGCACCGGCTGCTCCAGGCCTTGTTCGGCTGGCCGGCGCCGCGCTACGCGCATCATCGGCTGCTGACGGATGCGGCCGGCCGGCGGCTGGCGAAGCGCGACGGGGCGCCGAGCCTGCGCGCGCTGCGCGCCGCCGGGCTC
>JAKAZO010000021.1:0-7678 GCA_021815825.1 Pseudomonadota bacterium | reverse complement strand
AGCAGACCGAGCGCGCGCAGCGCGGCCTGCATTTCCGCTGGCATGTCATCCGTCCCGGCCGCGGCCTCGGCCAGGTCCGGCGGTGCATCCTCGGGGCGCAGGTAGCGCCAGCCCTGGAAGGGCTTGATCGGCTGCCCCAGCACCCGCGTCAGCGTCGGCTCCAGGACGAGCGCGGTGCAGGCGGAGCCGTCCGGGCGCGTGGCCGGCTCGATGGCGAGGATGCGCTGGCGCACCTGGATGGTGCCGGCGATGCTCCAGTAGATCGAGCCGCCGGCGAGCACCTCGCCGGCGCGCCGTGGGGCGCTGCGGGTCAGGTGCCGCAGCGGCGGGTCGGCTGCGGCCCGCGCCTGCTGCACGGCGGCGAGATGGGCGACATCGCGGATGCCGACGGCGAGTTTGACGAGGTGAAGCACGGTCTGGGTCCAGGTCCGGTGGCGGCCGCGCTCAACGCGCCGGCGCGGCGTTGGCCTCGATCAGCGCCCGCAGCCCATCCAGCACCTGCCAGGGCGTCGGCGGGCAGCCGCGGATGACCAGATCGACGGGCAGCGTCGTGATGCCGCCGAGGCAGGCATAGCTGCCCTTGAACACGCCGCCGTCGATGGCGCAGTCGCCGACGGCGACCACCCATTTCGGCTCGCCCATGGCGGCGTGCGTGCGCGCCAGCGCCTCGGCCATGTTGCGCGTCAGCGGTCCGGTGGCGAGGAGCACGTCGGCGTGGCGGGGGCTGGTGACGAAGCGCAGGCCGAACCGTTCGAGGTCGTAGACGATCCCGTTCAGCGCGCGCAGCTCCAGTTCGCAGCCGTCGCAGCCGCCGGCGCCGACATGGCGGATGGCGAGGCTGCGTCCGAGCCGGCGCTGGGCCGCCGCGTCCAGCCGCGCCGCCAGTGCCGTCGCGGTTTCCGCCGACGGCGGCGCTTCGGGCCGGGTCGCGGGCGCGTGGCGCAGCGTGTGCAGCAGCCGGCCCCAGATCGTCACAGGTCCACCCCCGAACTGGTGAGGCCGAAGGAGGCGGCGCAGAGGGGCAGGTCGGCGACCAGTCCGTTCCGCATGGCCGCCTCCAGGAGCGGCCAGTGCGACCAGTCGGGGTCGCGGGCAAAGGCGCCGGCGACCAGGCCGCCCTCGATCCGCACCCAATGCCAAACCGTGCCCCGGCTGGCCTCCGCGACGCCGAGCCCCTCGCCGCTCGCCGCCGGCAGGGCGGTGGCGATGGTGCCATCGGGCAGCGCGGCGAGCAATGCGCGCAGCAGCCGCGTGCTTTCCGGCACGTCGTCGAGGCGGACCCGAAGCCGTGCCGCGACATCGCTCCCGCTGCGGGTCGGGACATCGAGGCCGAGCGTGGCGTAGGGCGGGTAGCCGGGAGCGAGCCGCGCGTCGCCGCCGAGGCCGCAGGCGCGCCGGACCGGCCCGGAGGCGCCGAACCGCGCGACCAGCTCGGGCGCGAGGCGGCCGATATCGCCGATGCGGCTGCCGAGGCTCGCCGAACGCTCCAGGATGCGCGCGAGTTCCGGCAGTTCGCGCTCCAGCGCCCCGAGCGCGCCGCGGATCGCGTCGGCGCCGTCGGCCGCGATATCGGTTGCGAGCCCGCCGGGGGCGACGCCGTCCATCATCAGCCGATGCCCGAAGGCCCGGCCGCCGGCCTCCAGCATCGCCTCCCGATGCCAGCCGAACCGCGCCTCCAGGAAGGCCGAACCGGCCTCGGCGGCGATGGCGGTGGCGGCGTCGAGATGGGCCCGGATGCGCTCCAGCTCCGCCATCACCGCGCGCAGCGCCACCGCGCGGGGCGGTGGCGTCACGCCGAGCGCCGCCTCGATGGCGTGGGCATAGGCCAGCCCGTGCGCGACGGTCGAGCCGCCGGACAGGCGGGCGGCGAACCGCGCCGCCACCCGCGGCGGCGTGCCCCGCATCAGCCCGAGCGTGCCCTTGTGGGCGTAGCCGAGCCGGACCTCCAGCCGCACCAGCGTCTCGCCCTGGGCGGTGAGGCGCAGATGCGCCGGCTCGGTGATGGCGCCGGCGACCGGCCCGAGCCCGATCTGATTCAGGTCCTCACCCTCGACCTGGAGGAATTCCGGCGGCTCCGGGGCGCCGACACGCGGCGGCAAGGCGGCCTGGCGCGGGCCGAGCGGGGCGGCGGTGCTCCAGGCGCCGTGGTCGAGCCACGGCCGCGGATCGCGTCCGCCCTCGGCGACATGGCCGAACAGGTCGTGGATCATGCGCTCGAACCAGGACGCGGCGGGGCAGTGCGGCGACAGCGCCGGGTAGGTCCCGCCTGCGACCTCGATCGAGGCCGACAGCGGCGAGCCGGCATCAAGGAAAAGAGCGTGGACGCGCTCGGCCTCGGCCCACAGGCCCTGCAGCGGCGGCGCATCCGCCGCGTTCAGCGCCGCCGCCAGCGCCTGCCAGCGCTCGCGGCTCAGCACGTGGCGCGGCCAGGGGTGCTGGTCCGCCGCCGCGCCGGCGCGGATGATGGCAGCGGCCGCGCTCATCCCAGGCTGCCGGCGATGGTGGCGAACCAGCGCACCAGCGGGATCGGCATGGCCAGGCCGAGCAGCGCGGTGAGCGCGAGATGCAGCCAGGGCAGGACGATCATCGCGCGGGACCAGGGTGTCGCGCGGTCAGGCGGGCTCGCCGCCGCACCGGAGGGGCCCGGCGTCGGCAGCCGCGCCAGCATGGCCCAGGCGCCCAGTCCCAGCCCGGCACCGAGCGGAACCAGCAGCAGCGGCGCGCCGTGCGCGGCGGCCATGACGATGAGGAGCATGCTGGAGAAGAGGCCGAATGGCGGCAGCCCCGCCAGCGCGATCAGGCCGGCCGCGATGGTCAGGCCGAGCCCGGTCGGCCCGGCAGGGCGCCGCCGATTCGCGGCCGGCGAGAGCAGCGCGGTCAGCACCAGCGTCGCGAGCGTCAGGTGCAGCACGCCGGCGAACACGGCCGCGCTGGTGCCAAGCCCGATCGCGACGGCCACGATGCCGCCTTGTCCGACCGTGGCGACGGCGACGAAGCGCTGGGCATCCCGCTGTCGCCGCAGGGCGAGCGCCGCGATCAGCAGGGCGAGCAGGCCGAGGAGCAGAACCGTTGGCCCGGGCACCACCGCGTCGGGATTGTCCGCCGCCGCCTGGCGCAGCCGCAGGATCACCGTGATCGCCATCGTCATCATCAGCGGCGCCGTCATCGCCGGCGCCGGTGCCCGCGCCGTTGGGCCGGAACCGGCCATCCACAGGTGCAACGGCGCCGCCATCGCCAGCGCCGCGGCGCCAACGAGGAGGAACACGAAGCCGAGGCCGAGCAGGGCGCCCGCGCTGGCCGCCGCGGCCTGGGGGAGGGTGGTCCAGCTCATCGCCGGCGCGTCTGGCCCCTGCGCCGGCGAGGCGGCGATGGAGAGCAGGATCACGCCGAACAGGGCGAGGCCGCCGGCGAGGCCCGCGGTGGCCGTGCGCGTCCGCGCCGCGCGCATCGCGTCCGGGGTCCGCGGCAGGGCGGCGGCCACGGCCAGGGCGAGGGAAGCCGCCTCGGCCGCAACGACGGTGACGACCAGACTGTTCGCCATCAGCGCCGCCAGAACGGCGCCGAGGAAGGCTTGGCCGAGCGCGAGGGCGAGGTGAGGGCGCCACGCCGGCTCCTGCGCCGGGGGCCGCCCGAGCTCCGCGCAGGCCGCGGTGAAGCCGATGAAGCCCGCGAGCAGGGCGAAATGCCGCGCCAGGGGATCCGCCAGCAGAAGGGCGGAGGAGGAAGCGGGCGGCTGCACGGCGAAGCCGAGAGCGGCGAGAAGCGTCGCGCCGGCGGCGGCGAGATTGACCCAGATGCCGATCGGCCAGCCGCGAATCCGTCGATCGCCGATCAGGCCGAGCGCGATCGCCGCGGCGAACGGCAGACCCGGCACGACCGCGGCGACCAGCGGGTTCATCGTCCGCGCGCGCCGGGCGTGGCGCCAGCCTCCAGGCTGGATTCCGGCCGCGCCATGGCTCCCAGGAGCAGCCCCGCCGGCGCCAGCGCCGCGAGCGGAACCAGCGCGACCAGCGGCAAGCCCGGCGTGGCGGCGAGGATGAGCCCATTGCCGAGCGAGAGCATGCCGACGAGCTGGGCGATCGGGCTGCCGCGCGCGGTCACGAGCAGGGCGCCGAGCAGCAGCACCGCGAGCGCCACCGCCAGGCTCTCGCGGGTCTGCCCGCCGCCGGCGACGGCCACGGCCGGGACCGCGAGTGCGGCCAGCCCGACCAGCGCGGCGCCAAGCCCCATCCTGCCCGGCGCGGATGCCGGCGTCGGGGCCTCGCCGCGGCGGCGGACGACGAGGGTGAGCGCGATCGGGACCGCCACACCGCTCGCCGCCAGGGTGATCAGCGCGGCGGCTGCGAGGCCCGCGTCCCCACCGAGACCGCCGCGCACCGCCGCGGCGCCGGCCGCAACCCAGGCCTGGACCGCGCCGACGCCGATCAGCGCGCCGGCGCGGCGCTGCGTGAGCAGCACCAGGCCGAGCATGAGCGCCACGCTGCCGAACAGGTGCGTCAGCGATTGCGCGAACGGAGCGGCCATCGAGCCGATCAGCGGCGCTCCCATCAGGTGAGCCCCTCGCCGAGAGCCACGAGCGTGGCGGCCAGCAGGCCCAGCAGGATCGCCGCACCCAGGATTCCGGGGCTGCGCGCGACACCGATCCGCGCCATCGAGGCCTCGGCCAGTGCCAGCGCGCCGGCCAGCAAGGCCAGCTTGCCCGCCCAGGCGGCGAGGCCGATCAGCCAGCCGAGCGGAAAGGCCGAGGCTGGCGCGATGAAGGCCGGCAGAAAGAGCGCGGCGATCAGGCTGAACCAGGTGATCAGCCGGACGGCGGCGCCGAACTCCAGCAGCGCCAGATCACGTCCGCCATGTTCGTGGGTCAGAGCCTCGAACAGCATCGCCGGCTCGGCCGCGCTCGATGCGCTTGCGATCGGCCCGACCCCGAGCTGGGCCAGCGCGCTCGCCACCAGCGCGACCGACGCAAGGCCGAGCGGCGCGTGGGATGCGCCGCCACCGGGTTGGAGCAGCGCGCTCAGCTGGTCGAGGTTGGTGGTGCCAAGGAGCACGGCGAGCGTCACGGCGACGAGCAGCATCGCCGGCTCCGCGAAGGCGGCGTAGGCGGCGACGCGGCTGGCGCCGATACCGCCGACGGCGCTGCCCGCATCCATCGCGCCGAGTATCAGCGCACCGCGGGCCAGGGCGAGCAGGCCCGCGATCACCAGCAGGTCCGCCAGCGGCTCGCTGGTCATGCCGCGGGAGAAGGACGGCACCAGCGCCGCGGCGAGCACGCTGGCGGCCGCGGCGACCACGGGCGCGGCGGCGAAGACGAAGGAGCTGCTTTCGGGGCGGACCGTCTGCTTGCGCATCAGCCGCACCAGATCCCGATAGGCGAGGCGCGGCGGTGGCCCGGCCCGGTTCAGCAGCCGTGCCTTCATCCACCGGATCAGTCCGGCGAGCCCGGGCGCCAGTCCGAGCATGAGCGCGAGGTGCAGGGCTTGGGCGACGAGCCCGCCGAGCAGGCTCATCGCAGGCCCCGCCAGGCGAGAACCGCCAGCAATGCCGCCAGCGCGGCGAGCGTCAGGGCGGGTGGGCTGCGGACGGGCAGCCGCCGCAGCCGCGCGATCGGGCGCGAGAGCCGGAGCTGGGTGGCGGCGATCGGCGCGAGCAGCCAGGCCGCGGCGGGATCGCGGGTCGTGGCCAGGAACTGCGCCGGCCCGGTCTCGCCCGGCAAAGGCGTGGTCACCGTCTCGCGCGCCGCGAGGAGCCTGGCCCCGATCGCGCGGCGCAGGATCTGCGTGAACGACGCCGCGCCGTACTGGGTCAGCGGATCGCCGAAGGGCAGCCATGGCGGTGGGGCCGCGAAGCCGCCATCCCAGATCGGCCCGCGCTGCTGTCCGACCGGATCAGCCCGGCGCAGCAGCGCGACCGCGATGGCGACGAGGCCGGCGAGCAGGGCGGCGGTGGCGAGCGGGGCGTAGCCCGGCTGCTCCGCGTGGGCGCGCAGACCGAACAGCGAGGCCCGCAAACCCATCGGCTCGGTGTGCAGCGCGGCGAAGGCGGGCCCGGCCAGGCGCAGCAGCAACCCGGGGACGAGGCCGATGATCAGCGCCAGCCCCGCCAGCGCCAGCATCACCCGCCGCGGGACGGTCCCGGGTTCTTCCGCCGCTGCGGTGCGCGGGGTGCGCGGGCGGCCGAGGAAGCCGATGCCGACGAGCCGCAGCGCGGCCACGGTGCCGAGGGCGAGGGCGAGGGCGAGCAACGAGGCCGCGGCGGCGAGCGCGAGCTGGGTCGCGACCCCGCCGGCGCGCGCAGCCCCGATCAGCGACTGGAACAGCAGCCACGCGGCCGCGAAGCCCGGCCCCGGCGGCAGCGCCGCGAGCCCGCCGGCGCCGACCAGCACGCAGGTCGTGGTGATCGGCATACGCTGGGCGAGCCCGCCCAGACGATGCAGATGGCGCGTCCCTGCGCCCTGCTCGACGGCGCCGGCGGCAAGGAGCAGCAGCGCCGAGAGCAGCCCCTGCCCCAGACTCACCATCAGCGCCGCTCCCAGAGCCAGGCTGGCCAGCGATGTCAGGTCCGCGGCGCGAGCGATGAGCACGATGCCGATCGCCAGCGTCACCAGACCGGTCTGCTCGATCGCGATGCAGGCGAGCAGCGCCCTCAGGTCGGTCTCGATCACGGCTCGAAGCGCGCCGAGCAGCGCCGCCGCTCCGCCGAGCAGCGCCAGCGCGACGCCCCAGCCAAGTCCAGGGACGCCACCCGCGAGGTCGAGCGGCAGGCGCAGGAGCACGTACAGGGCGACGGGCAGCATCGCCCCGGCCATCAGCACGCCCGCATGGGCGGGGGCCGCGATCAAGGATGGCGGCAGCCACAGATGCATTGGCACCAGACCCGCCAGGCTGCCGGCGCCGAGCAGCGCGAGCGCCAGCACCGCGATCTCGGTCCAGCCGGTGGGCACCGTGCCGCGCAGGCTGGCGAAGCGCAGGTCCGGGAAGCCTGCGGGCAGCGCCGGCGCGAGCAGCGCGATCGCACCGAGCACCCCGAGCGTGCCGAGCAGGCCCATGGTGATGAATGCCAGCGCAGCGGGCGGGCGCGGGCCGGCCTCGGTCCCGTCCGCGGCACCATCCGGCTGCATCAGGCCCCAGCCGATCACGGCGGTGAGTTCGAGGCCGAGCAGCAGCGCCAGCCCATCGCCGGCGAGCAGGGTCAGCGCCATCGCCGCGATGAAGGTCGCCAGCAGCGGCGTGCTCGGCCCCGTCCAGGTAGCGACGGCGGCGGCCGCGACGGTGAACAGGATCAGGAGGAACCAGCAGGAGAGCCCATCCAGCGCCAGCACCAGGCCGAAACCGGGTTGGCCAAACGGCACCCGCAGGCTCGCCGGCGCCGGCGCCGCGAGCAGGGCCGCCAGGGCCAGCGCGGCGCCAGCGAGGCAGAGCGTGAGGATGGCGATCCGGGCACGGCGCGGGCCGGCCGAGCCCGACCGGCGCGCCTGCGCGCCCCGCTCCCGATTCGAGCGGTTGGCCGAGCGGTCGGCCCGCCTCGGTCCGGCGACCGCGCGCGCGGCGCCGGCCCGGCCGAGCTCGGCGGCCGCCACGGCGAGCAGCCCCGGAACGATCAGGGCGAGGGCCGGGAGGAAGGGGGTCGCGTCCGGCGTGGCGTGCCTCCGGCGGTGGTCGAGGTGGGTCCGATCAGAGCC
>JAKAZO010000099.1 GCA_021815825.1 Pseudomonadota bacterium | reverse complement strand
GGGCGGGCGGCGCGCGCCGGCGCTCACCATCCCTCCGGTGGCTTGGTTCCGGGCGCGGTATGGAGGTCGGGCATCGGCGCGCCGCGCATCGTGAATAGGGGCAGGAGCCCGGCCCAGACGGGCCAGGCGAGATCGGCCTCCGGATCGTGCGGCCCATCCGTGCGCAGCTTCGCCGAGGCCTCGTCGATCGGCATCGACAACACTGCCGTCGCTTTGAGCTCCTGCGCCGTGGGCGGACGCAGCGACGGCCAGCGGCCAGGGAACAGATGCTCGATGAAGTGCTCGAGGGCCGCCTCCTTCTCCGCCGCGTCGGCCAGCGCGCGGGGGCGGCCGAAGCACATCACCGAGCGGTAATTGACCGAGTGGTTGAAGCCGGAGCGGGCAAGGACGTAGGCGTCGAGGAGGGTGGCGGTGAGGCACACTTCGGCCCCCGGGGTCGCCTCCAGCATGCGGCTGGCGCTGCTGCCGTGCCAGTAGAGCGTATTGCCGACCCGCCAATGGATGGTCGGGATCACCACCGGCCGCCCGTCGATGATGTGGCCGATATGGCAGATCGGCGCGGCGTCCAGGATGGCGTCGATGCTGGCGCGATCATAGGCGCCGCGCTCCGGCAGGCGGCGGACGCGGGTGAAACGGGAGGGCGGGGCGGGCGGTGCGGTCATGCGGGCGAGGATGGCGTGACCAGCCCCGCGAGGCAAGCGAAGCGGCGCCGCTCCCGGAGAAGCGCTACTCCTTGGGCGGTGTGCGCCGACGGAACGCGTCGAGGCTGACGATCTGCGGCGTCGGCGTCTCGGCAGGCGCCTCTGGCGGCGTCTCGGGTTCGGGCGCCGTGTCCGGCTCGGCGATCGCGAACCGCAGCCCGTAGCGGATCTCGGGATCGGCGAAGGCGCTGATCGCTGCGAAGGGAATCGTCAGGCTCGCCGGCGTGCCGCCGAAGGAGAGCCCGACGCTGAACAGGCCGGCCTGCTCGTCGATCACCAGGTCCCAGAATTGGTGCTGGAGCACGATCGTCATCTCGCGCGGATACTGCGCGCGCAGCCGCGCCGGGATCACCACGCCCGGCTGGTCGGTGCGAAAGCTCAGGTAGAAATGATGCCCGCCGGGGAGCCCATGCCGGGCCGCGTGCTGGAGCGCGCGGACAACCACCAGCCGCAACGCCTCCTCGGTCCATTCCTGATATGGCAGCAGGCTCTCCGGCTGCTGCGCCCCGTCGTCTTCCATGCCAGGCCCTTCTGCCGATCGCCGATGACATAGCGCGTGCCACGCGGGCGGGGAAGCGCTCCCGGTGCCAATACGGCGTATCGGTCCCGGCCGCCGACGCGGTGAAGTGGGGGGCTTCTGTTGCCCGGTGCCCCCCGAACCGCGCTTACCGCTTATGCAGCGGCAGCGAGCGCCATGTTGTCGTTGGCACCTGTGATATGGCCCGATAACGGCGGAACCATGCCGAGCGAAAGATGGGTCTTTACCACGCGTGTCGAGCCTGTTTCGCCCCCGTCTCTGCAACGGTCCGGGCCTGGCGCCCTGATGCGCGCCCTGCTCGAACCGGTGCGACCTGGTGGAGGCGCCGGGTACTGCCCCCGGGTCCACTACGCTTATTCCACGCACCGTTTATCGCCATAGCCGGCGAACCGGCTTCCGACATATAGGCAATCCGGCTTGGCAAGGGAAGGAGCCCACCATGGAGCTGACCGCGGACCAGGAGGCCGACATCGCCGCCGCGCGCGATCGCCGCGCCGAGACGAGTCGTCCGACCGTGCCGGCGCTGGAGGCCATGCTGCACCGCCCGATCGCCGTGCTCGACCACGGCTTCGTCCGCGTCATCGACTACATGGGCGATGACGGAGCCATCGTGCAGGCGGCGCGGGTTTCCTACGGCCGCGGCACGCGCCGGGTCTCGGAGGATACCGGGCTGATCCGCTACCTCATGCGCCACCATCACTCCACGCCATTCGAAATGTGCGAGATCAAGCTGCACGTGAAGCTGCCGATCTTCGTCGCGCGGCAGTGGATCCGCCACCGTACCGCCAACGTGAACGAATATTCGGCGCGCTATTCCATCCTCGATCGGGAATTCTACATCCCCGCTCCCGAGCACCTCGCGGCCCAGTCCGAGACCAACCGGCAGGGGCGCGGCGCCGTGCTGGACGGCGCGGAAGCGGCCGAGGTGCTCGATCTGCTGCGCACCGACGCGGCGCGCTGCCACGACCATTACCTCGCCATGCTCAACGAGAATGCCGACGGCGCGGCGCGCGATCCCGCCCGCGCGGGGCTGGCGCGGGAGCTGGCGCGGATGAACCTGACGCTCAACACCTATACGCAGTGGTACTGGAAGATCGATCTGCACAATCTCTTCCATTTCCTCGCCCTGCGCGCCGATGCCCACGCGCAGTACGAAATCCGCGCCTATGCCGAGGCGATGCTCGGCATCGCCGCCGCCTGGGTGCCGGCGGCGCATCAGGCGTTCTGCGACTATCGGCTTGGCGCGGCGACGCTCTCCGCGCCGATGCTGGCCGTGCTGCGCCGGATGCTGGCCGGCGAGCGGGTGGCGCAGGAGGGCAGCGGCCTGTCGAAGCGGGAATGGGCGGAGTTCATGGCGACGCTGGAGCCGGACCGTCCGACCTGATGGCCGTAGGATCCGGCCGGCGTCGTCAGACGGGATCTTTGGGCACGGTCCGGGCCATGCAGGGATGCTCGGAGAAGGCCGAGTACCAGGCGGCGAGCCTAGGGCGTGACGGGCGCCAGGGCTCGTCGGCGAAGCGGAAATCGACATAGCCGAGCGCGCAGCCGATCGCGATCGCGCCGATGTCCGCCGCGCGGCCCGGCGGTTCGCTCTCCAGCGCGTCCAGCGCCCGGCCGACGATGTCGCGCTGGCGCGTCATGAGCGCATCGCGCGCGGCTTCGCGGGGGCGGCCCTGCTCCATCCGGCGCAGCACCGCGGCGTCGAGAATGCCGTCGCCGAGCGCGTGCAGTTTCAGCGCGTGCCAGCGCTGCGCGCTGCCGGGACGCGGGAACAGCCCGGCGGCATCGCCGACGCTGTCCAGATATTCGCAGATCACCGGGCTGTCGAACAGCGCCAGCCCGTCCTCGGTGACCAGGCACGGCACCTTCGAGAGCGGATTGTCCGCCACGAGATCGGCCGGGGAGGTGTGCGGATTGGTGGTGACCAGCCGCAGCTGCGAGTCGATGCCACGCGCGATGGCACAGGCGAGCACCTTGCGCACATAGGGGCTGGTTGGGCTGTAGTAGAGCTTCATCCGTTTCCCCCTTTGCCGTTTCCCCCTTTGCCGCCGGTTCGCGGGCGGCTCAGAAACGGTCCTTGTGGGCGCGCAGTTCGCCGAACGCAGCCGCCGTGGGCGCGCGCAGGAACGGGTTGGTCGCCCGTTCCAGGTCGAGCCGAACGGGCACGGTGGGCCGGCCTTCGGCGCGCAGGCGCTCGATCTCGGCGGCCCGCGCCTTCAGCGCCGCATTGTCGGGATCGACGGCGAGCGCGAAGCGCGCATTGGACGCCGTGTATTCGTGCCCGCAGCAGATCAGCGTCGCATCCGGCAGGGCGGCGAACTTGGCGAAACTGTCGAACATCTGCTGGGCCGTGCCCTCGAACAGGCGGCCGCAGCCGAGGCTGAACATCGTGTCGCCGCAGCACAGGATCGGCCCGTCGGCGAAGTAGTAGGCGATGTGGCCCAGCGTATGGCCGGGGGTGGCGATGACGCGCCCCTCTGCGGTGCCGAGGCGGACGATGTCGCCCTCCGCCACCGCCCGATCGAGCCGTGGCAGCCGGTGCGCATCCGCCGCCGCACCAACCACCGGGACGGGGAAGCGGGCGCGCAGCGCGTCCACGCCACCGATATGGTCCTCGTGGTGATGGGTGAGCAGGATCATGTCCAGACGGCCGCCGGCCTGCTCGATCGCCGCGATGATCGGCTCGGCCACCGGGGGGTCGACGATCGCGGTCGCGCCGGTGGCGCTGTCGCGCAGCAGCCAGGAGTAATTGTCGGAGAGGACGGGAACGGGCGTTGCGGTGACGGTCATGGCAAAGGATTTAGCCAGCGGGACGGGCGGACGCAACCGGGGCCGATCGTTATATGCGGCCAATCGTTATATAACGGCGCATGCCGACCGACTCCTTCAGTGCCGCCGAGTTTTACGCCACCCGGCGCGGAGCGGTGGCGGCGCGGCTGCTGCGCGCGCGCCTCGCCGCGCTGTGGCCGGTCGAGCCGGGCGCGCCGCCGCTGGCCTATCTCGGGCTCGGCTATGCCGGCCCCTATCTGCGCCTGTGGCGCGAGGGCGCGGCGCGCTGCATCGCGGTGACGCCGGCCCAGATCGGCGCCACGCGCTGGCCCGCCGGGGCCCCGAACCTCGCCTGCACCGCCGAGGAGGACGCGCTGCCGTTCCCGGACCTGAGTTTCGATCGCATCCTGCTGGTCCATGGGCTGGAAGCGGCCGAGAATGCGCGACGGATGCTGCGCGAGGCATGGCGCGTGCTCAAGGACGATGGCAGGCTGCTGGTCGTGGCGCCGAACCGCGTCGGCATGTGGGCGCACGTCGAAAGTACGCCCTTCGGCCATGGCCAGCCCTATTCCCCCGGTCAGGTGGGCCGCTTGCTCGCCGAATCGCTGTTCCGCATTGAACGGCGCGACTCCGCGCTCTATCTGCCGCCGACGCATCTGCGGCTGTTCCTGCGCGGCGCTGCGCTCTGGGAGGCGGCGGGGCGGCGGCTGGTGCCGCATCTCGCCGGCCTGACCCTCAGCGAGGCGGTGAAGGACATCTACGCCGCCGCGCCGCGCCAACCCGTGCTCCGCCGGCGCCTGATCTTCGCCGACGCCGCCTGATCCTGCCGCCGCCGGCCGCCTTCCGCTCTCTGGCGGTTCGCCGCCGGTAGGGCTAGAACCGCGCGGGATTTTTTGCCTGCCAACCGCCTTGGAGCTTTCATGACCAGTGTGCTGCTGATTATTCATGCCTTCGTCACGTTGGCGTTGATCGGTGTCGTGCTGATCCAGCGCAGCGAGGGTGGTGGGCTCGGCGTCGGTACTTCCGCCGGCATGGGCAGTTTCATGGGCGGACGCGGCACGGCGAACCTGCTGACCCGCACCACCGCCGTGCTCGGGACCCTCTTTCTGCTCCTGGCGCTCGCGCTCGCCCTGCTCAGCCGCGGCACGAGCGGCGTCGGCGGATCGCTGCTCGACAGCGGCCCCGCGGCCCCGCCGGTCTCCTCCGCGGTCCCGGGCGCGCCGGTTCCCGCGCCTTCCGTGCCCCCGGCCGCTTCGGCCCCGGCGGCCCCCAGCCCTGCCGCGTCCAGCCCTGCCGCGTCCAGCCCGGCACCCCAGAGCCCGGCACCCCAGAGCCCGGCTTCGCCGGCGGCAGCGCCCGCGGCCCCGTCGGTGCCGACGAACTGACGGGCCCGGCGCGGGATTGCGCGAATCGGACCGGCCGATGGTAGGGTGGCTACCCATGACGCGGTTTGTCTTCATCACCGGCGGCGTGGTTTCGTCTCTTGGCAAGGGCATCGCAGCGGCGTCGCTGGGCGCGCTCCTGCAGGCGCGCGGCTACAGCGTGCGGCTGCGCAAGCTCGATCCCTATCTCAATGTCGATCCGGGGACGATGAGCCCCTATCAGCATGGCGAGGTGTTCGTCACCGACGACGGCGCCGAGACGGATCTCGATCTCGGCCATTACGAGCGCTTCACCGGCGTCGCCGCCTCCCAGGCCGACAACGCCACCACGGGGCGGATCTATTCGGAGGTGATCGCGCGTGAGCGCCGCGGCGAGTATCTCGGTGCCACGGTCCAGGTGATCCCCCACATCACGGACGCGATCAAGGACGCTATCCTGCGCCAGACGGAGGGGTTGGATTTCGTCCTGGTCGAGATCGGCGGCACCGTCGGCGACATCGAATCGCTCCCGTTTCTCGAAGCGATCCGCCAGCTCGGCAATGATCTCGGCGCCGAGCGGACGATGTATGTCCATCTCACCCTGGTGCCCTACATTCCCTCCGCGGGCGAGCTGAAGACCAAGCCGACGCAGCATTCGGTGAAGGAGCTGCTCAGCGTCGGCATCCAGCCGCAGATGCTGCTCTGCCGCTCCGACCGGCCGCTGCCGCCCGGCGAGCGGCGCAAGATCGCCTCGTTCTGCAATGTCCGCCCCGAGGCGGTGATCGCCGCGCTCGATGTCGACACCATCTACGACGTGCCGATTTCCTATCATGCCGAGGGTATGGACGGAGAGGTGCTGCGCCATTTCCACCTGCCGGCCGAGGACGTGGTGGAGCTCTCCCGCTGGCAGCGGATCGTCGAGGCGGTGCGCAGCCCGGAGGGCACGGTGCGCATCGCCGTCGTCGGCAAATACACGAGCCTGCTCGACAGCTACAAATCGCTGGCCGAGGCGCTGGCCCATGGCGGCATCGCCAACCGCGTGCGCGTCGAGCTCGACTGGGTGGACAGCCAGATTTTCGAGCAGGCGGACGCGGTGGCCCGCCTCGAGGAGGTGCAGGGCATTCTGGTGCCGGGCGGCTTCGGCGAACGCGGCACGGAAGGCAAGATCGCCGCGGTGCGCTTTGCCCGCGAGCGGCGTGTGCCGTTTCTCGGCATCTGCTTCGGCATGCAGATGGCGGTGATCGAGTGCGCCCGCAATCTCGCCGGCCTCGCTGGCGCCTCCTCGACCGAGTTCGGCCCCTGCCAGACGCCGGTGGTCGGGCTGCTCACCGAATGGGCGCGCGGCAATGAAGTCGAGCACCGCGAGGCCGGCGGCGAACTCGGCGGCACGATGCGGCTCGGCGCCTATCCCGCTCATCTGGCGGAAGGGTCGCTGGTGCGCGCGGTCTATGGCGGCGCGGCGGAAATTGCCGAGCGCCATCGCCATCGCTACGAGGTGAATATCGGCTACCGCGAGGTGCTGGAGGCCGCCGGGCTGCGGTTTTCCGGCCTCTCGCCCGACGGAACGCTGCCCGAGATCGTCGAATATCCGCACCATCCTTGGTTCATCGGCGTGCAGTTCCATCCCGAGCTGAAATCCAAGCCGTTCGACCCGCATCCGCTGTTCCGCGGGTTCATCGGTGCTGCCGTGCGCCAGGCCCGCCTTGTCTGAGGCCGCAGGGAGCGCCCCGGTCGCGCGCAGCGTCGGCATCGGCGGGCTGGTGCTCGGCAACGACCGCCCGCTCGTGCTCATCGCCGGGCCGTGCCAGATCGAGAGCCGGGACCACGCGCTCGAGGTCGCCGCCGCTCTGGTGGAGATCGCTGCCGCGCAGGGGATCGGGCTGATCTACAAGAGCAGCTTCGACAAGGCGAACCGCACCAGCCTCGGCGCCGCGCGCGGGGTCGGGCTGGCCGAGGGGCTCGCGATCCTGGCCGAGGTGCGCCAGCGCTACACCGTTCCCGTCCTCACCGATGTCCATGCCGCCGAGCAGTGCGCCCCGGCCGCCGAAGCGGTGGACGTGCTTCAGATCCCCGCCTTTCTCTGCCGCCAGACCGACCTGCTGCTCGCCGCCGGCGCCACCGGCTGCGCCGTGAACGTGAAGAAGGGTCAGTTCCTGGCGCCCTGGGACATGGCCAACGTCGCCGCCAAGGTCGCCAGCACCGGCAATCAGCGCATCCTGCTCACCGAACGCGGCGTGAGCTTCGGCTACAACACCCTGGTCAGCGATTTCCGCGCCCTGCCGATCCTCGCTCGGACCGGCTATCCGGTGGTATTCGACGCCACCCATTCGGTGCAGCAGCCGGGCGGGCTCGGCGGCGCCTCCGGCGGGCAGCGCGAATTCGCCCCCGTCCTCGCCCGCGCCGCGGTGGCCGTGGGGGTGGCGGCGGTGTTCATCGAAACCCATCCGGACCCGGACCGTGCGCCTTCCGATGGACCGAACATGATCCCGCTGGCCGAGATGCCGGCGCTGCTGGCGCGCCTGGTGGCCTTCGATGAGCTGGCGAAGGACGGGGCCAGGAGCGGCGGCGCGCCTGGCGGCTGAGCGGACGCGCGCAGGACGGCTTCCCTGCCGGCGTGGCATGCTATAAAGCCCGCGTCACCGCGACGGACAGACGAGGCGCCAACCCTGATGCCATGCCTTGCCCCTCCCACCGTCTCCCGACGGCGTATGGTGCGCACCGCTCTGCTGGGCGTCGGCCTGCTGGCGCCGATGGCGGTCGTTGCCTGCTCGGATTCGACCGACAAGGGCCCCGATCCCGGCTTCATGGCCGGCCTTGGGGTGGAAGATCTGTATAATCGCGGCGTCGATGCACTGAATGCCGGCCGCTACAAATCGGCCGAGAAGCTGTTCGACAAGGTGGCCGAGAATTTCCCCTACTCGGCCTGGGCGGCGAACGCGCTGCTGATGGCGGGTTATTCCCAGTATCTGGAAGGCTCCTACGCCGACGCCGTCACCACGCTGGAGCGCTTCACCCAGCTGCACCCGACCAGCAAGAGCATCGCCTACGCCTATTACTTGCGTGCTCTGTGCTATTACGAGCAGATGTCGGACATCGACCGGGACCAGAAAAATACGGCGCTGGCGCTGAACGCGCTCAAGGAGGTGGTGAACCGCTTCCCGGACAGCGCCTATGCCCGCGACGCCAGGCTGAAGATCGATCTCTGCAGCGACCATCTCGCGGCCGCGGAGATGGCGATCGGCCGCTGGTACGAGAGCAGGCATCTCTATGCCGCCGCCATCAACCGCTTCCAGCGCGTGGTCGACGATTATCAGACCACCAACCACGTGCCGGAGGCGCTCTATCGCCTCACCGAAATCTATCTCGCTCTGGGCATGACCGCCGAGGCGAAGCGTACGGCCGCTGTGCTCGCCTACAACTACCCGGGCAGTTCGTGGTACCGCCATTCCTTCGATCGCCTGGTGGCCGACGGCGACGTGAAGCCTCCCGCGGCGGCGCAGCAGGGCGGGTTCCTCTCCCGCAGCTTCGACTGGCTGTTCTGAGCGCCCGGCAGGGAGCCTCGGGCCCATGCTGAGCGCCCTCGCGATCCGCGATGTGGTGCTGATCGAGCGGCTCGACCTCACCTTCGGTCCCGGCCTGATCGTCCTCACCGGGGAGACCGGTGCCGGCAAGTCCATCCTGCTCGACGGGCTGGCGATTGCGCTCGGCGCCCGCGCCGAGCCCGGGCTGCTGCGCGCGGGGGCGGAGCAGGCGAGCGTGACCGCCGGCTTCGTCGTCCCGCCCGATCATCCCGTCCACGCCCTGCTCGCCGAGCAGGGGCTGGCGGCGGAGGAGACCCTGGTGCTGCGCCGGGTGATCGGCCGCGACGGGCGTTCGCGCGCCCTGGTCAATGATCAGCCGGT
>JAKAZO010000020.1 GCA_021815825.1 Pseudomonadota bacterium | reverse complement strand
CACATCACCGAGCAGGCGGCGCAGCCGGGCGTTCTCGGCCTCGAGCCGGAGTTGCTCGGACGCCGCTGCAGGGCGCGTCTCGCGCTGGCCGGGCCGGGAGGGCGGAGCGGCCAGGCCCGGCATCGGCAGTTGTGCCTCCTCGACCGCGGGGTCCACGCCCGGCACGGCGCGTTCCTCCGGCGCCGGGGGTGGAATGTCGTCGGCAAGGCTGCCGCCGCCATCGCGCAGCAGGCGTTGCACGCCCTTGATCGTATAGCCCTGGATATAGAGCAGATCCGAAATGCGCCGCAGCAGCGCGATATCGTCCGGCCGGTAATAGCGCCGGCCGCCGCCGCGCTTCAGCGGTTTCACCTGGGGGAATTTGGTCTCCCAGAATCGCAGCACGTGCTGGGGGATGTGCAGATCGTCGGCGACCTCGCTGATCGTGCGATAGGCGTTCGGCGCCTTGCGCGGCCGGCCATGCTCGACAGCCGACACAACCTCCGCTGCCCCATCCGCGGCCTCCGACGCGCTCTCCGCGCCATGCCGCGGGTCGTCACCACTCATTCATCCTCTCCCGCCGGCGAGGGCAACCCATTGATGCGCGCCTTCAGCACCTGGCTCGGACGGAACACCAGCACCCGGCGCGGCAGGATCGGGACTTCCACACCCGTCTTGGGGTTGCGGCCGATACGCCGCCCCTTCTGGCGCACAGAAAACGTTCCAAACCCACTGATTTTTACGGATTTTCCATCCTCAAGGGCGCGCGCGATATGGCCCAGCACTGTTTCCAGCAGCTCCGCCGATTCATTGCGCGACAGACCGACCTCGGTATAGATCGTTTCGGCCAGATTGGCCCGCGTGACCGTTTGCATGCCGCAAAGTTAGGCACGCGCCGCCGCCGCGTCAAGAAAATCTTGGAGGATCAGGGGCTTGCCATGGCACTCCAAGGCCCGCCGCGAGGCGCTCAGAGGCGGACCAGAGCCGATCCCCAGGTCAGCCCGCCGCCGAGGGCCTCCATCAGCACCAGTTCGCCCCGGCGCATCCGCCCGTCCGCGATCGCCTCGGCCAGCGCAAGCGGGATCGAGGCGGCCGAGGTATTGGCGTGGCGGTCCACCGTCACCACCACGCGCTCGCGCTGCAACCCGAGCTTGCGCCCCATAGCCTCGATGATGCGCAGATTGGCCTGGTGCGGCACCAACCAGTCGACCTCGCCGCGCTCCAGACCGTTGGCGGCAAGCGCCTCGTCCACGGCTTCCGCCAGTTTGGTCACCGCGTGGCGGAACACCTCCTTGCCGTTCATCGCCAGCGTGCCCGGCCGCTCCGGGCGGCCGACCGCGCCGTCGACGTAGAGAATGTCGCCGAGCGCGCCGTTCGCGTGCAGATGCGTCGACAGCACGCCACGATCGCCTGCCCCCCCCTCGCCGCGCCCGGCACGCAGAAACACCGCCCCGGCGCCGTCCCCGAACAGCACGGCGGTGGAGCGGTCGGACCAGTCCAGGATGCGGGAATAGACCTCGCTGCCGATCACCAGCACGCCCCGCGCGCGCCCGGTGCAGATCAGCGCGTCGGCCATCGACAGGCCATAGATGAAGCCGCTGCAGGCAGCGGAGAGATCGAAGCCGAACCCCTGCTCGATCCCCAGCAGCGCCTGCACGCGCAGCGCGGTGGCCGGGAAAGCCTGATCGGGCGTGGAGGTGGCGAGCAGCACCGCGTCTACCTCATCCGGCCCGGCGCCGGCATCGGCGAGGGCAGCGCGGGCCGCCGCAGCGCCCATCATCGCCGCCGTCTCCTCGGGCCCGGCGACGTGGCGCTGACGGATGCCGGTACGCTCGCGGATCCACTCATCCGAGGTGTCGAACCGACGCGCCAGTTCGTCGTTGCCGACGATGCGGGACGGGAGGTAGCCGCCGGCACCGGCGAGCAGCGAACGGATGACCATATGCGACCCTCTATCCGGCGGAGGCGACAGCGCTGCCGTTCGGCGCCGAGGCCACCGCCATCGGGCCGACGACGCGCGCGAGCCCCTCGCGGATATGCTCGTTGAACCGATGCACCACCATGTCCATGGCGACATCCATGGCGTGGGCAAAGCCCTCGGCGTCGGTGCCGCCGTGCGATTTCACGACGACCCCGTTCAGCCCCAGCATCACCGCCCCGTTATAGCGGCGCGGATCCAGCCATTCGCGCAGCCGCTCCAGCCCGCCTCGGGCGAAGACGTAGCCGATGCGGCTGAGCACACCGGAGCGGAACACCTGGCGCAGCAGCTCCCCCACCAGCTTGGCCGCGCCCTCCGCCGTCTTGAGCGCGACATTGCCGGTGAAGCCGTCGGTGACGATGACGTCGGTGGTGCCCGCGGTGATGTCGTGGCCTTCGACGAAGCCGGCGAACTGCGCCGCGATCGGGCTCGCCCGCAGCACCTCGGCGGCCTGGCGGACGCGATCGTCGCCCTTCTGCTCCTCGGAGCCGACATTGAGCAGCCCGATGCTCGGCGCCGTCAGCCCCAGCACGGCGCGGGCGAAGGCATCGCCCATCACCGCGAATTCGACCAGGTTGCGGGCATCGCAGGCGACATTGGCGCCGAGATCGAGCATCACCACGTCGCCTCGGGCCGAGGGGGTGATGCCGGCCATCGCCGGGCGGCTGATGCCGGGCAGCGTCTTGATGACGATCTTGGCCAGCGCCAGCAGCGCGCCCGTGTTGCCGGCGGAAACCACGCCCTCCGCCTCGCCGGCGGCGACGGCATCGATCGCCACCCGCATCGACGCGTTGCGCGACCGCAGGGCCGCGGTCGGCTTCATGTCGTTGCCGATGACGTCGGGCGCGTGCCGCACGGTGCACAGACGCGCCGCCCGCCGGTAGCGGGCCAGCAGAGGGGCCAGGCGCTGCTCGTCACCCACGAGCAGGAACCGCGCCCCGGGATGGCGCTCGGCAGCGATGTCCAGGCCGGCGACCACGATGTCCGGAGCGTGATCGCCCCCCATCGCATCCACCGCCAGCGTGAACGCCGCACTCACAGCGCGCCAGACCGGATCATGCCGCCGTGGCCGAGCCGGTCCGCGGCGACATGGAGCGGCATGACCACGCCGTCAGCCCCGTTCAGAGCCGAACAACGCCCTTCAGGGGCTTCCCGGCGGCTGCGACCTCGCGCCCGTCGTAATGCCCGCAATGGCTGCAGACATGGTGCGGACGCTTGGCCTCGCCGCAATTCGGGCACTCGGCATGCGCTTCGACGCGCACCGCCTGATGACTGCGCCGCATCCCCCGCCGTGAAGGCGAGGTCTTCTTCTTCGGAACCGCCATGGAACCGCATCCCTCCGATCGCTGTGGCGCCGGGACGCGAAAAAAGCCGCGGGGCGGTCACCATCAGGTCAAACCAAGAGCCGGGGCGTCTAGCAGAGCCGGCCGAACGGGGCAAGGGCGTGCGCGCGGCCGGCGCAGGGCTGGGGCGCATCGGGTCGCCTCAGGAGCCCCGCCGCAGCGCGGCAAGGGCTGCGAAGGGATGCGCCGCCCGGCCCGACTCCCGGCCGGGCGCGTCCTCGGGGGCCGTCTCCGACTCGGCGCCGGCCCTCGGTGCGGCCGGGCCGCGCGGGTAGGGGTCGAGCGCGAGACCGAGCTGCTCGGCCGCGGCCTCGCCAAGGTCGAGCGCCGGCCCGTGCCAGGAAATCTCATCGATGCCGAACGGGTCGTCATCCTCGCTCTCGCAGCCGGCGGGCACGAAGCGGACCCGGAATTCCTCGTCGAGCTCGGTTTCGAAGGGCTCGAGCGCGACGACGCAGATCTGCGTCAGCCGGGCGACCAGCCGCGCCTGAGCGATGATGCTGCCCTGCGCCGCGACGGATTCAGGGATTAGACGGAACGTGCAGGCCAGGGCCGCGATCTCCGGCACGCCCATGCGCCGCGCCAGGGCCGCGCGCTCGCCGGCATCGGCCTCGATGGCGACCGAGCAACCGCCCGGGGGCAGGCTGGCAATGAGGAACGGGCGGGAGAATTCCGGGGTCATGACGCGAACTCCATCCCCGGTTCCGCTCCCTGGGGCAGGAACGCGACCTCGCCGGCGGCGAGCCGGTCCAGCGCCTGGCGCGCGAGGGCGGCATCCTCGGCCAGGATCCGCCGCGCCAGCGCCGGCGCGCCCGGCGCCGGTGCACCGCGCCAGACATTGCGCACCAGCGCCTCGGCGAGCCCGGCGGCGTCGCCGGCGGCGAGCAGCGGCTCATAGGCGGCGGCGCGGCCATGGAACGCCTCCCACATCGTCCGCACGCGCTTGCCGACCGAGAGATCGCCGACGCCCAGCTCGCGCAGGGTCACGTCCATATCGCTGAACATGGCGTCGAACACCGCCTGGGCCAGCGCCGGACCCGGGACGGGGGCGGCGCGCAGGCGGCGGATGAGCAGCGCGGCATAGACACTGACGAGATCGAACCGGCCATCGATCGTATCCGGCACGCCGAGCTCGGCATACAGAAACGGCGCGCGCGCGGCGGCGACGGCCACGGCGTAGAGGGCAAAGCCGGCGCGTTCGTGACGTCCCCGGCGCAGACTTCTCAACACGCTGGGTCTCCCTCCCCGGCCGCGTCACGCGCGGCAAACGAACGTCGTTGACAACACCGCGGCGATCGTGACACGGACATCAGATAGGCCGAAACGGCGCAGCAGACAAACGCGGCGCGAGCGTCTCCGCCGCGCCCGCCTGAGCCCGCGACCGGGACGCGCCCAGCCACAAGGACCACCACCGTGCGCCGCCTCGCCTGCCCCGACCACCCCCTGCCCGCCCGCCGCCAGAGGCCAATGGCGCGTTCGCGCCTGTCCCGGCTGGCCGGGCCACTGCTCGCGGCCGCCCTCCTCGGCGGCTGCAGCCTGTTCCACATGCAGGAGACCGCCCGCGGCAACATGGTGGACCACGCCGATCTGCAGGAACTGATCCCGGGCATCTCGACCCGCGCCGATGCGACCTCCCTGCTTGGCACGCCTACCGCGAAAGCCAGCTTCAACGACAATGAATGGATCTATATCGGACAGATGACGCAGCCGAGAGTGGCTCAGACCACGGCGGTGCGCAAGCAGAAGGTCGTGATCCTTACCTTCGACGATAAGGGCGTGCTGCGCGGCCTGCGCGAGCTCGACGGCAAAGACGGCCAGCCGCTCAGTATGATCGCCGCGACGACGCCCTCGCCCGGGGCGCACAGCAGCTTCCTCCAGGAAATTCTCGGCAATATCGGCGGCTTCAATCCGTTCGGCGGAATGCAGCAGAACAACACGGGCATCGGTCCACCGATGCCGTGAGCAACGCCGCCGCCCACCCCCCGCCGTCCCTCTGAAAGGCCTGTTGACGATATGAACGAGCAGAGCGAGGCGATCAGCCTCGAGCGTTTCTTTTCCGCCCCGCTGGCGAACACCGACCCCGAGATTGCCGCCGTGCTCGGCGCTGAGCTCAACCGCCAGCAGGACGGCATCGAGCTGATCGCCAGCGAAAACATCGTATCCGCTGCGGTGCTCGAGGCCCAGGGCTCGGTGCTGACGAACAAATACGCCGAGGGCTATCCAGGCCGGCGCTATTACGGCGGCTGCGCCGAGGTCGATGTCGCCGAGCAGCTCGCCGTCGACCGTGCCAAGGCGCTGTTCGGGTGCGAATTCGCCAATGTGCAGCCGCATTCCGGGGCCCAGGCGAACCAGACCGTCTTCCTCGCCCTGATCAAGCCGGGCGACACCGTGCTCGGCATGAGCCTCGCCGCCGGTGGGCATCTCACCCATGGTGCCGCGCCCAACCTGTCGGGCAAGTGGTTCCACGCCGTGCAGTACGGCGTCCGCCGCGAGGATGGGCTGCTGGATTACGAGGAGCTGGAGCGTCTGGCGCGCAGCGAGCGGCCGAAACTGATCATCGCTGGCGGCTCGGCCTATCCGCGCATCATCGACTTCGCCCGCATCCGCGCCGTCGCCGACGAGGTGGGCGCGTATTTCATGGTCGACATGGCGCACTTCGCCGGCCTGGTCGCCGCCGGCCTATACCCGAGCCCGCTGCCGCACGCCCACGTCACCACGACGACGACCCACAAGACCCTGCGCGGCCCCCGCGGCGGCATGGTGCTGACCAACGATGCCGAGCTGGCCAAGAAGATCAATTCCGCGCTGTTCCCCGGGCTGCAGGGCGGGCCGCTGATGCATGTCATCGCCGCCAAGGCGGTGGCCTTCGGCGAGGCGCTGCGGCCCGACTTCCGTGCCTATCAGCGCGCGGTGGTCGAGAATGCGCGCGTGCTGGCCGCGACGCTCAAGGAGCAGGGCCTCGCCATCGTCACCGGCGGCACGGACAGCCATCTGCTGCTGGTCGATCTCCGGCCCAAGCGCGTCACCGGCAAGGCGGCGGAAGCGACCCTGGAGCGGGCGCGCATCACCACCAACAAGAACGCCATCCCGTTCGACCCGGAAAAGCCGGCCGTCACCTCCGGCATCCGCCTCGGCAGCCCGGCGGCGACGACACGCGGCTTCGGCGCGGCGGAGTTCCGCCAGGTCGGGCTGATGATCAACGAGGTGCTGGAAGGGCTGGCGGCATCGAACGACGGCACCAACGGCGCCGCCGAACAGGCGGTGGCGGCGCGGGTGCTGGAGCTGTGCGCACGCTTCCCGCTCTATCGGCGCCGCTGACGGGCTGCCATGCGCTGCCCGTTCTGCGGCCATGAGGATACGCAGGTGAAGGACAGCCGCCCCGCCGAGGATGGGGCGGCGATCCGGCGGCGGCGCTTCTGTCCTGGCTGCAGCCAGCGCTTCACCACCGTCGAGCGGGTGCAGCTGCGCGAGCTGACAGTGGTGAAGGCCGACGGGCGGCGCGTTCCCTTCGACCGTGACAAGCTCGCCCGCTCGGTGCGCATCGCGCTGCGCAAGCGCCCGGTGCAGGAGGAGCGCATCGAGCGCGTCGTCAATGGCATCGTTCGCCAGCTCGAGGCCAGCGGCGAGAGCGACGTCAGCAGCAAGCAGATCGGCGAGCTGGTGATGGACACGCTGAAGGCGGTGGACGAGGTCGCCTATGTGCGCTTCGCCAGCGTCTATCGCGATTTCCGCGAGGCCAAGGATTTCGAAGCGTTTCTCGGCTCGCTGGAGCCGCCCGCAGCGCCGGGCGACTGAGCGGCCGCGGCGCGGCGCCGGCCCGCCCGCGCCCGGATTGCCTCGCGAGCGGGCTGGGCGCATGAACGGGCGCGCACCCGCGCGCGAGGACCGAGCCCGAAGCGATGTCAAGCGAACAGCACGACGCCGAGCCCATGCGCGCCGCCCTGGCGCTGGCCCGGCGCGGCCTGGGCGAGACCTGGCCCAATCCTTCGGTCGGCTGCGTCATCGTCAAGGCCGGGCGCGTCGTCGGCCGTGCCGTCACCGCGCCGGGCGGGCGCCCGCATGCCGAGGTGCTGGCGCTCGCCATGGCCGGCGCGGCGGCGCGCGGCGCCACCGCCTATGTCACGCTCGAGCCCTGCTGCCATCACGGCCGCACCCCGCCCTGCACGGAGGCGCTGATCGAGGCCGGCATCGCGCGCGTCGTCGTCGCCATCCGCGACCCGGACCCGCGCGTGAACGGCGCCGGCATCGCTCGGCTGCGCGCCGCCGGGATCGCCGTCACCGAGGGCGTGCTCGCCGACGAGGCCGCGCACGTGACCGCGGGGTTCCTGACCCGCGTCCGGCACAACCGTCCGATGGTGACGCTGAAACTGGCCTCGACGCTGGACGGGCGCATCGCCACCCATGCCGGCGAGAGCCGCTGGATCACCGGCGAGGCCGCGCGGCGCGCCGCCCACGCCCTGCGCGGCGAGCACGACGCCGTGCTCGCCGGCGTCGGCACGCTGCTCGCAGACGATCCCGAGCTCACCTGCCGCCTCGCCGGCTTCAAGCGCGCCGCTGGCATCCGGGTCATCGCCGACAGCCATTTGCGCACGCCCCTCACCGCCCGGGTGCTCGCCCACGCGGCGGCCGCGACCTGGCTGCTCCACCGCGACGGCGCCGACCCCGAGCGCCGCCGCGCCATCGCCGCGCTCGGTGCGAGGCTGTTCGAGGTGCCGGGCAGCAATGCCGGCATCGACATCGCCCTGGGCTTGCGGGCGCTGGCCGAGGCAGGCATCAACGCCGTTCTGGTCGAAGGCGGCGCGCAGATCGCGGCCGCATTGCTGAGAGAGGATCTGGTGGACCGTCTGGTCTGGTTCCACGCCCCGACCGTGATGGGCGCCGATGGCTGGCCCGCGGCGCAGGGGTTCGGCGTCAGCTCGCTCGGCGCGATGCCACGCTTCGTGCGCGAGCGCATCCGCCCGCTCGGCGAGGACGTGCTGAGCGAATTCCGCCGCGAGCACGGCTGATGTTCACCGGCATCGTCAGCGCGCTCGGCACCGTGCGCGAGATCGTTCCGATCGGCGTGGCAGCGGACATGCGCCTCGTCATCGCGGCGCCGTGGCCGGATACGGGCGCGATCCCTCTCGGCGCCTCGATCGCCTGCTCCGGCTGCTGCCTCACCGTCATCGCCACGGAGGCCGACGCCTTCGCCGTTCAGGCCTCCGCCGAGACGCTGGCGCATACCACGCTCGGCACCTGGCGCGCCGGCACGCGGGTCAATCTCGAGCGCGCGCTGCGCCTCGGCGACGAGCTCGGCGGGCATCTCGTCTCCGGCCATGTCGATGGCGTCGGCACGGCGCTGGCGGCGGTGGCGGACCATGGCTCGATCCGCTGGCGCTTCCGCGTCCCCGCCCCGCTCGCCCGCTTCATCGCCGTCAAGGGCAGCGTCGCCGTTGACGGGGTGTCGCTGACGGTGAACAGCGCCGAGGGCGCGGAATTCGGCGTCAACATCATTCCCCACACCGCCGCCGTCACCAGTTTCGCCACGTTGCGGCCCGGCGATCCGGTGAATATCGAGATCGACCTGCTCGCCCGCTATGTCGCCCGCCTCCAGGAGTGCGCATGACCGAGACCGCCCGCACCGCCGAGCTTTCCGCCTATATCTCCTCCGCCGAGGAGCTGATCGCGGAGGCGCGGGCGGGGCGCATGTTCATCCTCGTCGATGACGAGGATCGCGAGAACGAGGGCGATCTCGTCATCCCGGCGCAGTACGCCACGCCCGAGGCGATCAATTTCATGGCCCGGCACGCCCGCGGCCTGATCTGCCTGGCGCTGACGCAGCACCGCGTCGAGCAGCTCGGGCTCTCGCTGATGAGCCAGTCCAACAGCTCGCGCCACCAGACCGCGTTCACCGTCTCGATCGAGGCGCGCGAGGGCGTCACCACCGGCATCTCCGCCGCCGACCGCGCCCACACCATCGCCGTTGCCATCAACCCCGAAGCGGGGCGGGCGGATATCGCCACGCCGGGGCACGTCTTCCCGCTGATGGCGCGCGAGGGCGGCACGCTGGTGCGCGCCGGGCACACCGAGGCGGCGGTGGACATCGCCCGCCTCGCCGGGCTCAACCCGGCCGGGGTGATCTGCGAGATCATGCGCGACGACGGCAGCATGGCGCGGCTGCCGGACCTGGTTGCCTTCGCCCAGACGCATAATCTCCGCCTCGGCACGATCGCCGATCTGATCGCCTATCGGCGCCGCACCGAGCGGCTGGTGCGCCTGATGCAGGAAGGCGAGCTGATGCAGGGCATCGGCGGCGCCTGGCGGCTCGCGGTCTATGCCAACACGGTCGAGTACGCCGAGCATCTGGCGCTGGTGAAGGGCGATCTCGCGGCGCCGGGGCCGGTGCTCGTGCGCATGCACGCCGTCGACCTGCTCGACGACGTGCTGGCCGGGCCGCATTTGTCCAGCCTGCACGGGGCGATGCGCATGATCGGCGCAGCCGGGCGCGGCGTGGTGGTGCTGCTGCGCGAACGGCCGCCGACCGCGCTCTCCGAACGCGTGCGCCTGCTCGCCGCCGCCGCCCGCCCGCCGGCGGAGCTGCGCCATTACGGCATCGGCGCGCAGATCCTGCTCGATCTCGGCGTGCGCGACATGATCCTGCTCTCGAATACGCGTCGCACTATCATTGGCCTGGAAGGCTACGGGCTCAACGTGATCGAACAGCGCGCGATCGAAAGGCCCGCCCCATGAGTACCGAAGACGCAGCCCCGGTGGCCGCTCCCGAAGTGACCGGGCCGCCGCCGCATCTGCTCATCGTGCGCGCGCCCTACTATCAGGCGGTGGTCGACGGGCTGACCGCGGGCGCCCAGCGCATCATCGCCGCCGCCGGCGCGAGCGCCGAGGTGCTGGACGTCGCCGGCGCCTTCGAGCTGGCACAGGCGATCCGGCTCGCGCTGCGCGGGCGCACGCGCTTCGACGGGTTCGTCGCGCTCGGCTGCGTCGTGCGTGGCGAGACCGACCACTACCAGTTCATTTGCCAGGCCAGCATGCAGGGGCTGATGGACGTCGCCCTGGCCTACGGCATCGCCCTCGGCACCGGGCTGCTGACGGTGGACACGCTGGGCCAGGCGGAGGCTCGCGCCGGGGCCGAGGGGCCGAACAAGGGGGCCGAGGCGGCGGCGGCGGCGCTGCGCCAGATCGACGCCGGCCGCAGGCTCGGCGCGCTCTGATGGCCCGCACCGCCCGCCCGCCCGCGCGCAAGCGCACCGGCGCCCGCGTCGCCGCCGTGCAGGCGCTGTTCCAGGCCGAGCAGGCCGAGGAAAGCGCGGAGGCGGTGATCGATCAATTCCTGCGCCACCGGCTCGGCCCCGCCGCCGCCGGAGGATTCGAGGAAGGCAGGGCGCCGGAGGCCGACGCAGCGCTGTTCGTTGGCATCGTCCGCGCGGCAACGCTGCAGGCCGAGACGATCGACGCCCTCATTACCGCCGCGCTGCCGGCGGACTGGCCGCTGGAACGGCTCGATCCCGTCCTGCGCGCCCTGCTGCGCGCCTGCGCCGCCGAACTCGGCCACGCCGACGGCCCGCCGGCGCGGGTGCTGATCAACGAATATCTCGACGTTGCCCACGGTTTCTTCGAGGGCGAAGCGCCGCGCCTGGCCAACGGCGTGCTCGACGCCATCGCGCGCGCACTGCGCGCGGGCGAGTTCGCCGCGCCCGTCGACGAGCGCGGCTGACCCTCCGCCTCAGAAATCAGCCTCGCCGAGCGCCATCATCGCCGCCTTGCCGGACTTGATCGCGGGCAGGAGCGCGAACGCGCCGGGCAGAATGCGCTCCATGTAGAAACGCGCGGTGGCGAGCTTGGTGCGATAGAATCCGGCGTCGCCGTTGGCGGCCGGCAGCTTCGCCGCGGCCACCTCGGCGCTGCGGGCCCACATGAAGCCGAGTGCGACCAGACCGAACAGGCGCAGATATTCGGTCGCCGCCGCACCCGCCTCCTCCGGGTCACGCTGGCCGCACTCGGCGATGTGGGCGGTCGCGAGCTGCAGCGCGCCGAACCCCTTGGCCAGCGCCTGGACCAGCGGGCCGATCGCGGCGTCGTCTTTCTTCGCCTCGATGAAGGCGGCGACGGGATGGAAGAACCGGCGCAGCGAGCGCCCCGCATGGGCCGGCAGCTTGCGCCCGACCAGATCCAGCGCCTGGATCCCGTTCGTGCCCTCGTAGATCATGGCGATGCGCGCATCGCGCACGAATTGTTCGACGCCGTGGTCGCGGATGTAGCCATGACCGCCATAGACCTGCATGCCCAGGCTGGCCGTCTCGAAGCCGAGATCCGTGAACAGCGCCTTCACCACCGGTGTCATCAGGGCGGTGAAATCATCCGCCGCGGCGCGCGCATCGGGGTCGTTCTCCCGCTCCATGAGGTCCAGCGCCTGCGCCACCCAGCCGGCGAGCGCGCGGCAGCCTTCGGCGTAGGCGCGGATGGTCAGAAGGGTGCGGCGGATATCCGGATGGACGATGATCGGATCGGCGGCCAGGTCCGGCCGCTTGGCCCCGGCGAGCGAGCGGCCCTGGAGCCGCTCCTTCGCGTAGGCGACCGCGCTCTGGTAGGCCGCCTCGGCAATGCCGAGCCCCTGGATGCCGACCGAGAGCCGCTCGCTGTTCATCATGGTGAACATCGCGGCGAGCCCCTTGTTGGGTTCCCCAACGAGCCAGCCGGTGGCGTCCTCGAAGGTGAGCTGGCAGGTAGCCGAGGCGCGGATGCCCATCTTGTGCTCGATCGCCGTGCACAGCACGCCGTTGCGCGCGCCCGGCGCGCCCTCGGCCGTGGGGAGGAATTTCGGCACCAGGAACAGGCTGATGCCCTTCACCCCGGCGGGCGCATCCGGCAGCCGGGCGAGGACGAGATGCACGATGTTCTCGGTGAGGTCGTGCTCGCCGGCGGAAATGAAGATTTTCGCCCCACTCAGCCGGTAGCTGCCATCCGGCTGTGGCACCGCGCGGGTGCGCAACTGGCCGAGATCCGTGCCGCAATGGGCCTCGGTGAGACACATCGTCCCCGACCAGGTGCCATCCACCATCTTCGGCAGGAAGCGCGCCTTGAGCTCCTCCGAGCCATGATCGCGCAGCGCCAGATAGGCGCCGTGGGTGAGGCCGGGATAGAGCCCGAAGGCGAGATTGGTCGCGCAGCTCATCTCCTCGACGAGCTTGTTGAGGATTTCCGGCAGCCCCTGTCCGCCATAGGCGGGATCGCACGCGAGCGATGTCCAGCCGCCCTCCCGGAACAGGTCATAGGCTGCCTTGAAGCCTTTCGGCGTGCGCACGACGCCGTTCTCGTAGTGGCAGCCCTCCTCATCGCCGCTCGCATTCAGCGGCAGCAGCACTTGCTCGGAGATTTTCGCCGCTTCCTCCAGCACGCTGTCCATCAGCTCGGGGGAAAGCTCGTCACCGCCGGGCAGCGCCATGATGCGGCGGCTGTCATGCAGCTCGTGCAGCACGAAACGCATGTCGCGCAGCGGGGCCTTGTAGGTTTGCATGGGCGTGCTCCTTCAGTTGCGCAGCGGCTTGCCGGTTTCCAGGGTGTGTTCGATGCGCGCCAGCGTCTTTTCGCTCTGCAGCAGACGGATGAAATTGCGCCGCTCGAGATCGAGGATCGCCTGCTCGCCGACCGGCATCGTCGGGTCCGCATCCCCGCCCGAGAGCACTTCGGCCAACGCAGCGGCGACCACGAGATCGTGGTCGGTCGCCTTGCCGAGCCGGTGGAACCCCTCCGCCGCCATCACCAGCGCGGCCTTGCCGGCGGGTCCCGCGGCGATGATCTCCGGCGGCAATGGCCGCGTCCCGGAATCGAGCAGCGCCAGCGCGCGCGCCTTCGCGTCCGCGAGCAGCCGCGCCCGGTTCATCGTGATGCCGTCGCTCGGGCGCAGGATCAGCATTTCCCGCGCCTCCGCTGCCGATTTCGAGACCTGCGCAGTGGATATCAACTCGAAGGCGCGCGCCGCAGCCGGCATCGGCCCGCGCGGCAGCTTTCCCTCCGTCTGCCAGCGCAACAGCATCTCCTTGCAGCCGCCCCAGCCCGGCAGCAGCCCCACGCCGCACTCGACCAGCCCGGCATAGGTCTCGGCATGGGCCTGCACCGCAGTACTGTGCAGCAGAATCTCGCAGCCGCCACCGAGCGCCATGCCGGCGGGCGCGCTGACCACGGGAAATGGCGCGTATTTCAGAGCCAGGTAGGTCTGCTGGCCGGCGGAGATGGCCTTCTCCACCTCACTCCAGGCGGCGATGTTGGCGGCGAAGAGCGCGATCCCGAGATTGGCGCCGACGGAGAAATTTGCGCCTTCGTTATAGATCACCAGCGCCTTGTAGTCCTCGCGCACCAGCGCCAGCGTCTTGCTCAGCAGCGCGATGATATCGGCATCGAGCGCGTTCATCTTGCTGGTGAACTCGAAGCACACCACGCCATCGCCGATGTCCCACAGCGCGGCCGATGCATTCTTCAGGAGCGGCTTGCTCTGCCGCTTGACGTCCTCCAGCAGCAACACGCCATCCGGGCGGACGATGTCGTGATAGGCGCCATCGGTGCCGAGGAACTGCAACCGGCCACGCTCGCTACGATAGAAACTGCGTCCCTTCGCCTGCGCCAGCAGCTTCGGAATGGCGATGCCGTCGGCGCCGAGGCGGTCGATCAGCCAGTCCGCGCCAAGGCGGTCGATCAGTTCGAACGGCCCCCATTTCCAGTTGTAGCCGAGCCGCATGGCCTCATCGATGCCGACGATGTCGTCGGTGGCCTCGGGCACCAGTGCCGCGGCGTAGGCGAGCGTCTGCCCGATCACCCGCCAGGCATAGCGTCCGACCCTGCCCGGCGCGCCCAGAATCTTCCGCAGATCGCTGCCCGCGGCCGCGAGTTCGGGGAGATTGGCGGCGCGCTCGGGCCGGTACTCGCCTGTGGCGAGGTCCATCGCCAGCTTGCGCCGCCCACCCTCGCCGCGCTCCAGCCGATAGAAGCCGCCCTTGCCTTTGCGGCCCGTGTAGCCTTCAGCGATCATGCGCCCGAGCAGCGGCAGCTCGCGATTGGCGGCGTGGAACGGATCGCTCGGCGGCAGAGCGCGCGCCAGGCTGGCGTTGACATGCGGCATCAGATCGAGGCCGACGAGATCGATGAGGCCGAAAATCGCCGTGCGCGGAATGCCGAACGGGCGGCCCATCACCGCATCGGCTTCCTCGACCGTCAACCCGGCATCGACCGCTTCGACGACGCCGAGCTGCATCCAGTAGACACCCAGCCGATTGGCGATGAATCCAGGGCTGTCCTTGCAATTCACCAGGCTCTTACCGAGCACGACATCGCCGAAGCGGCTGACGGCGGCCACCGTCGCCGGATCGCTGTCGACGCCGGCAACGATCTCCAGCAGGCGCATATAGCGCGGCGGATTGAAGAAATGGGTGATGAGGAAATCGCGCCGGAACCCCTCCGGCATTCCCTCCACCAGCGTCGCCAGCGGAATCGTCGAGGTGTTGGACGACACCGCACTTCCCGGCCGCCGCACCGCATCGATGCGGCGGTAGAGCGTCTGCTTGACGTCCAGCCGCTCGACAACCGCTTCGACGATCCAGTCACAATCGGCTAACTTTCCAAGATCGTCCTCGGTGTTTCCGGGCGTGATCAGCTTGGCCGCGGCCGCGCTCATCAGCGGCGCCGGCTCGGTCTTGGCCATCCTCGCCACCGCGCCGGCGGCGATCGCGTTGCGATCGTTGCTGCCCGCCGCGACGATGTCGAGCAGCAGTACCGGCACGCCAGCATTGGCGACCTGCGCGGCGATGCCTGCTCCCATGACGCCGGCGCCGATCACGGCGACTTTGCGGATCTGCTGCATCACACGCGCTCCAGGATGGTGGCGATGCCCTGGCCGCCGCCGATACATTGTGTCGCCAGCGCGTAGCGCGCGCCCTCGCGAACGAGCAGGCTGGCCGCCTTGCCGACGATGCGCGCCCCGGTGGCGCCGAGCGGATGACCCAGCGCGATCGCGCCGCCATCGAGATTAAGCGTCGCTTCCTCGATGCCGAGTTCGCGCACGCAGGCCAGCGCCTGGCTGGCGAAGGCCTCGTTGAGCTCGACGACACCGATTTCGCCGATGCCGATGCCGGCGCGCGCGAGTGCCTTGCGCGTCGCCGCAACCGGCCCGATGCCCATGATCTCGGGTGCGCAGCCCGCGACGGCAACGGAGCGGATGCGCGCCAGCGGTGACAATCCCGTGCGCTCGGCGTACGCCTCACTGCACACGAGCACCGCGGCGGCGCCGTCGGTCAGCGGCGACGACGTGCCAGCGGTGACGCTGCCGTCCTTGCTGAAGGCAGGCTTGAGTTCGGCCAGGGCGGCTGCGCTGGTTTCGGGGCGGATGCAGCCATCGGCCTCGGTGCTGCCAGCCTTGCCGGTGATGGCGACGAGTTCGCCCGCGAACCGTCCGCCCGCCTGCGCCGCCGCGGCTCGCGTGTGGCTGCGCACGGCGAATTCCTCCTGTTCGGCGCGGGGAATACGCCATTGCCGCGCGACGTTTTCGGCCGTATCGCCCATGCCGATATAGGCGGCGGCATTCTTCGCTACCAGCGCCGGATTCGGCATCGGGTTGAAGCCCATCATCGGCACGCGCGACATGCTCTCGATTCCGGCGCAGACGAAGACCTCGCCGGCGCCGAGCGCGATCTGCCCCGCGGCGATGTGCACCGCGTGCATCGACGAGCCGCAGAAGCGGTTCACCGTCATCCCCGCGACCGAGATCGGCAGATCGGCGAGCAGCCCGATCAGGCGGGCGACGTTCAATCCCTGCTCGCCCTCGGGGAACGCGCAGCCGACGATGAGGTCCTCGATGTCCGCCGCGGCGACGCCGCTGCGGGCGACGAGCGCGCGCACGACTTGCGCGGCGATGTCGTCGGGCCGGACGCGCGCCAGCGCGCCCCGCTTGGCCAGGGTGAAGGGAGATCGGGCATAGCCCGCGATGACCGCCTGCGGCATGGTTGCTGCTCCGTTCTGTCGATCAGGTGACCGGCGCGCGCTGCACGGCGGCCATGGCATCGGCCGCCTGGCGATCGATCTCGCGCAGCTCGGCCAGGGTTTCCTCGAGGGCGATGCGCTGCTCCTCGAGCCTCGCGATCCGGCTCTGCACCGCCGCGCTCAGCATGCGCAGCTGTTCGCCCTTGCTCCGGTCGATATCGTAGAGATCCAGATACTCCTTGACTTCGCGGAGCGAGAACCCCAACCGCTTGCCGCGCAGGATAAGGATCATGCGGGCTCGGTCGTGACGGGTGTAGGCACGCGTCGTCCCGACGCGGCGGGGTACGAGCAGGTGCTTGGCTTCGTAGAAGCGGATCGTGCGCGCGCTGATGCCGAGATCCGCTGCCAACTCGGTGACGGTGAACAGCTCTTCCCCGCCGGCCTCCGGCTGCATCTTCATGCCTGGTCACCCTTCTGCGCCAGCTCGTCCTCGAGCGCCTTCTTCGACAGCTTGCCGATCATCGTCTTCGGCAGGCTTGTACGAATCTCGATCTCCTTGGGCAACTCGATCGGCGAGACATAGCCCTTGAGGAAGTCGCGCAGTGCTTCCGGGTTCACGCTGCGCCCGGGCCGCAGGGTCACGAAGGCCTTCGGCGACTGGCCGCGATACGGATCGGGGATGCCGATCACCACCACCTCGGCGACGGCTTCATGCTGATACAGCGCCTCCTCCAGCACGCGCGGATAGACGTTGTAGCCGCCGCACAGGATCACGTCCTTGATGCGATCGACGAGGAACAGATAGTTGTCGGCATCGAGATAGCCGATGTCGCCGGTGCGCAGCGCGCCCTCGAAGAAGGCCTCGCGCGTCGCCTCGGCACGATTCCAGTAGCCCAGCATGACCTGCGGCCCGCGGATGCAGATCTCGCCCTTTTCGCCGACGCCAAGCTTGCGGGCCGGATCGGACGGATCGCGGATCTCGATCACCGTGCCGGGCACCGCGGGACCAACCGAGCCCGGCTTGCGTTCACGTCCGGGCGGGGTGAAGCAGACCACGGGGGATGTTTCGCTCAGCCCGTAGCCCTCGGTGAGGCTACCGCCGGTGAGCTGTTCGAAGCGTTGCGCCACCTCGGTGGGGAGCGGCGCGCCACCGGAAGTACAGTAGCGGATCGAGGTGAGATCGATGCGCATGTGCTCGGCGGCGGTGTTGATCGCGCCATAGATCGTCGGCACCGCCGGAAAGACGCTCGGGCGGGTCCGCGCGATCGTGCGCATCAGCTGGCGGATTTCGAAGCGGGGCAGGAGGACGATCTCGGCGCCGAGCGCGATGCCGCAATTCATCACGCAGGTCATGGCGAATACGTGGAACAGCGGCAGCACGCCGAGCACGCGCTCGTCTCCCGGCCGCAGGGTAGCGGCCTGCGCGATGACCTGCGCGCTGTTCGCGGTGAGATTGGCGTGGGTGAGCATCGCCCCCTTGGGAATGCCCGTCGTGCCGCCGGTATATTGCAGCACCGCAACATCCCGTTCGGGGTCGATCGCCACCGGCGTGAGAGGGGTTTTGCTGCCGATGAGTCGTGTGAACGACAGGTTCAAGGGATCCGCGTGCGTCCGCTCGCGCCAGCGGATCAGGTGATAGGCGAGACAATGCAGGGTCGGCAGCATCGCCGCGATCGGGCAGACGATGATGCGGGCCAGCCCGGCTTCGGCGGCAACGCGCCCCACCTTGCCGTGGATCGCGGGGAGGTCTGGCACCACCATGATGGTGGTGCCCGAGTCGCGGATCTGCGTCAGCAACTCGCGCTCGACGTAGAGCGGATTGTAGTTGACCACGATCGCGCCGGCCTTCAGCGCGGCAAAGTAGAGTATCACCGAATAGGGCGTGTTGGGGAGGCAGAGGCCGACGCGCGTGCCCTTGACGACACCGATCCGCTGCAGCCCACTCGCGGCCCGATCGACCAGTGCACCGAGTGCCGCATAGGTCCAGCGCCGACCCATGAAATCGATCGCCGGCTGGCCGGGAAAGCGGGCAACCGCCGCATCGAGCAGGGCCGGTACCGTGCTCGGCGGCGGCAGTGGCGCCATCGCCGCGTCCGCGGTGGGTCCACGCTCGGGCTGCTCTCCCCCACCCATGCTCATCCGCCGCTGCGTCCCCGCCCAACTGCTGCTTTACGAGAGTGAGTTTACGTATACGTCATCCTACCGTCAAGCCTATTCGGCGGCGCGCCGCGACCGGATCAGCCGCCCTTGACCGGCGTCACTGGCGCGGCCTTTGCCGTCGTATCCGGCAGAGGGTAGGCGGACTCCCAGCCGCCGCCCAAGGATTTGTAGAGGGCGACGAGGTTGGTCGAGACCGTTGTGGTGCTGTCGGCGAGCTGCTGCTCCGCAGCGAGCACCACACGCTGCGCCTCGAGCACATCGAGGAATGTCGAGATGCCCTGCACATAGCGCGCACGGGCGAGCTCAAGCGCTCGCCGCGCCGCCGCGGTCTCGGTGGCGAGGCGCTGGTTTCGCTTCTGTTCGGCGTCGTAGGCGGTCAGCGCATTGTCGACGTCGTGCAGCGCGGCGAGCACGGTGCGCTGATAGGCCACCGCCGCTTCCTTCTCCTGCTGCTTGCGCAGCTCCAGCGTGGAAACCAGCTGCCCACCCTGGAAGATCGGCAGCACGACGGTCGGGCCAAAGCCATATTGCTGCGAGTTCCAATTGAAGATGTTGTTGGTGGTGACCGACTGGAAGCCAAAGCTGCCGGAGAGCGAAATGCTCGGGAAGAAGCTCGCCACGGCGACGCCGATCTGCGCCGTGGCGGCATGGAGCTGCGCCTCGGCGGCGCGGATGTCCGGGCGGCGGCGGGCGAGATCGGAGGGCAGGCCGACCGGGATCTGGGGCGGCACGGGCGGGATCGGCTTGGCCGGGCGGAGATCGCCGGCGAGCGCCTGCGGCGGCTGGCCGAGAAGCTGGCTGACGGCGTTGATGAGCTGCGCCTCCTGCTGCTCGAGCTGCGGCAGCTGGGCGGCGATGCCGTCGGCCTGCGCCTGGGCGTTGGCAACGTCGAGATCGGTGGTCAGGCCGGTGGTGGCGCGCTCCTGCGTCAGTTTCAGGCTTTCGCGCGCGCTCGCCAGATTTTCCTCGATGATCTGGCGCGTCCGCTGAACGCCGCGGAGCTGGATATAGTCGCGCGCCAACTCGGCCTCGATGGCAACGAGCGTGTCGCGCAGCTGATCGTTCGCCGCATCGACACTCGCCTGCGCCGCCTCCACGCCGCGGCGCACCCGGCCCCAGAGGTCGATCTCCCAAGTCGCGTCGAAGCCGTACTGGTAGAGGTTGAACGGGGGGATGACGCCAGTGGTGTTCGGGATCACGGTGCCCGCCTGGGTGCCGACGAGGCCGCTGGCGATGCCGCTCTGGGCGGTGAAGCTGCCGCCGGGCGCGCCGGCGCCGAAGGCGGAGACGATGCCGTTCGGGCTGATCAGTTCGCGCGTGTAGGAGCCGTTGGCATTCAGCGTCGGGAACATCGCCGCCCGGGCCTGGCCGTAGGCGGCGCGGGACTCGCCGAGCCGGATCATGGCGATGCGCAGGTCGAGATTACTCTCGACCAGGCGGCCCTCGAGCGCCGTCATCTCGGCATCGTGGAACTGGTTCCACCAGGCCGGGTCCACCGCCGCCACCACCGGCTTGCTGGATGCGACGACCGGCTTCACCTCGTGCTGGCCCCAGGAGGCAGGAGACCACCAGGGCTTGGGCTGCGCGAAGTCCGGGCCAACCGTACAACCTCCCAGCAGCGACACCAAGGCTGCTGGCACCAACGCCCCTCGCACGAACGTCCAGCGCCGCAACCGGCCGTTTCGCGCCCAAGGTTTCATTCCTGCCTTCTCCAACCCTGCGACCGCCGCAAGCCACGCATGCTCAGCTGGCCGCCCATGCTCCGCCGGCAGCCGGAGCGTTGGCCCGTCTGACACCGGACGCCGCGCCAGCCACGATCCGCTCCTGACCGATCGGTTCGGTCACTTTGACAAACTACCCCGCTTGCGGCATTCGTCAAGGCGCTCGTCCTTGGAGATACGTGCAACGGATGGTCGCCATCGAGGCCCTTTCCCCGGAGAAGCGCGGACAGATCCTGCGCGGCGCCGGCATCGTATTCGCCGCCGAGGGCTATGAGGGCGCGTCGATGTCGCGCATCGCCGCCGAGGCGAGCGTCTCCAAGGGCACGCTCTATAATCATTTCGAGAGCAAGGCGCACCTGTTCGTCGCCTTCGTCGAGGCCGAGATCGCGCAGAATCTGACCCGCCTGTTCGAGGGCGCGGATGCCGGCGCCGATCCCGCCGCCACGCTCGGCATCATCGGCCGGCGCTTCATCCGCATGATGCTCTCCCCCACAGGGCGCACGATCTACCGGGTCGTCGTCTCCGAGGCGGAGAAATTCCCCGAGCTGGCGCGGAAATTCTACGAGGCCGGGCCGGCGCAGGCGATCGGCTTCATGTCGCGCTGGCTCACCGCCCAGAGCGCGCGCGGCCTGTTGCGCGTGCCGGACGCCGAGTTCGCCGCCGAGCAGTTCTTCGCCTTGTGCCAGACCCGTGTCTGGTTCCGCTGCAAGCTCAATCTGCTGCCCAACCCGACGGAGGCGATGCTCGATCGCGTGGTGGACGGCGCCGTCGAAATGTTCCTTCATACCTATGGTGCCCACATCGGCAGTGAGTGACCCCGGGCGCCGCAGGGATCGGGCGGCAAAGGCGGAGGCTCCAGCATGGCGAATGGCCGGATCGAGGGTGTGCTGCGTCACGCCGACAGCACCCATCAGGCGGCGCTGGAGCGGTGGTTCGCGCTGTTGCGCATCCCGAGCGTCAGCGCCCAGCCCGCGCACGCGGCCGACTGCGCCGCCGCGGCCGAATGGGTGCGCGCCGAACTCGCCGAGCTCGGCTTCGAGGCCGCGCTGCACGCGACACCGGGGCAGCCCTGCGTCCTCGCCCACCATCCCGGCCCCGGCGGCAACGCCCCGCACCTGCTCTATTACGGCCATTACGACGTGCAGCCGCCGGAACCGCTCGAGCTCTGGACGACGCCGCCCTTCGAGCCGACACGTACCCAGGGCCCGCACGGGGAGCGCGTGGTGGCGCGCGGCGCCGTCGATGACAAAGGGCAGGTCTGCACCTGGCTCGCCGCCTTTCGCGCCTGGCACGCGGTCACCGGCGGGCTGCCGGCGCGCGTCACTGTGCTGGTCGAGGGCGAGGAGGAAGTCGGCAGTCCCAATCTCGAACCATTCCTCCTCACCCAGCGCGCCGCACTCGCCGCCGACGCCGCGGTGATCTCCGATACCAACATGTGGGACATCCACACGCCGGCGATCACCACGCGGCTGCGTGGTCTGGTCTATGTCGAACTGACGCTGCGCGCGGCGACGCGCGACCTGCATTCGGGCCTGTATGGCGGCTCGGCGCTGAACGCGCTGAACCTGCTCACGCGCATCCTCGGCGATCTGCACGACACGCAGGGCCGCGTGCGGCTGGCCGGGTTCTACGACCGGGTCCGCCCGGTCCCCCCCGAGCAGGCTGCCTCGTGGGGCGCGCTCGGCTTCGACGAGCGTGAGTTTCTCGGCCAGATCGGGCTGCTGCAGCCGGCCGGCGAGGCCGGACTGCCGGCGCTGGAGCGGCTCTGGGCCCGTCCGACCGCCGACATCAACGGGCTCTGGGGCGGCTATACGGGCCCGGGCGCGAAGACCGTCATTCCCGGCGAGGCACGGGCCAAGCTCTCCTTCCGCCTGGTGCCGGACCAGGACCCGGCGGCGGTGCTCGCTTCCTTCCGCCGCTTCGTCGCCGAGCGCCTGCCGCCCGGCATCGAGGCGGCCTACGAGGTGTTTGGCCAGAGCCCCGGCATCGAGGTGCCGACGCACTCGCCCCTGATCGCGGCGGCGCGGGCCGCGCTGGCCGAGGAATATGGACGCGAGCCCGTTTTCGTCGGCAGCGGCGGTTCGATCCCGGTGGTGGAGAGCTTCAAGCGCGTGCTCGGGCTGGACACGCTGCTGATGGGCTTCGGCCTCGACGACGACCAGGTGCACAGTCCGAACGAGAAATTCGATCTCGCCTGCTTCACCCACGGTCTGCGGGCGCATATCCGCCTGCTCGGGCATCTCGGCCCTGGCTGAAGGCTTGCGCCTCGTCGGGCTGCGCAGCGCGCTGGCCGGCCCGTTCGATCTCGTCATCGGCCATGGCGAGGCGGTGGCGATCAGCGGTGCGTCGGGCTCGGGCAAGAGCCTGTGCCTGCGCATGGTGGCCGATCTCGATCCCAACGAAGGCGAGGCCTGGCTCGATGGCCGGCCGCGCGCTGGGATGCGCGCGCCGGAATGGCGCGCGCGCGTCATCTACTGCGCCGCCGAATCCGGCTGGTGGGACGCCAGCGTCGGCGCGCATTTCCAGCCCGCCCAACAGGCCGCCGCCGCCGCGCTGGGCGAGCGGCTGGGGCTGGCGGCGGAGCTGTTCGCCGCCACAGTCGCGCGGCTCTCATCGGGAGAGCGCCAGCGCCTGGCGCTGATCCGCGCCCTGGTGCGCGCGCCGGCGGCGCTGCTGCTCGACGAGCCGACCAGCGCGCTCGATCCCGCCAGCGTGGCGCGGGTGGAGGCGCTGCTCGCCGAACGCCTCGGCGCCGGACTGGTGCTGATGATGTCGACCCACGACCCGGGCCAGCCGTCCCGGCTCGGGGCGCGGCATCTCGTGATGCACGCCGGACGGCTCGGGCCGCCGTGAACCCGATCCTGCTCACGCCGCGCGATCTTGCCGTCTCGGCGCTGCTGCTGGTGCTCGACGCGGCGCTGTCCGTTTCGCTCCGGCTCGGGCTGCACCGCCAGCTCGGCGTCGCGGCGGCGCGGATGGTCATCCAGCTCCTCGTCGTCGGCGTGATCCTGCACCGGGTGTTCGACGCCGCATCGCCGGCGCTGACGCTGGCCGTGGTGATGCTGATGGCGGCGATCGCGGCGCGCGAGGTGGCGGCGCGCCCGGAGCAGCAACTCGGACGCTTCGGCAACCTCGCCGTCGCCGGCTCGGCGGTGGCCGGCGCAGCCTGTCTGACGGCGGTGTTCGCCCTGACCACGGCGATCCGCCCGGTGCCATGGTACGATCCGCGCTATGCCGTGCCCCTCGCCGGCATCATCCTCGGCAATGTGCTCAACGCGGCCAGCCTGGCGCTGGACGCGCTGCTCGGCAGCGTCGTGCGCGAACGCGCCGCGGTGGAGGCGCAGCTGGCCCTGGGCGCAACCTTCGGCACCGCGATGGCGCGCCTGGCGCGCCAGGCGATCCGCCGCGGCATGCTGCCGATGATCAACCAGATGTCGGCCGCCGGCGTTGTGACCCTGCCCGGCATCATGACCGGTCAGATTCTGGCCGGGATGGATCCGATGGAGGCGGTCAAGTATCAAATCCTGCTGATGTTCCTGCTCGCCGGCGGGGGCGCGCTGGCGTCGGTGGCGGCGGTGCTGCTGGCGGTGCGGCTGCTCACCGACCCGCGCCAGCGGCTGCGGCTCGACCGCCTGCGCCCGCGATGAACGCGACGCGTTGGTGCAGCCGCCGCGGATCGCACCCGGATCACCTCCACACTGATTGCAGAGCAGGACTCATATGCGAGCTTGGGTAGCGGTCTCGATTGCGCTCACGCCTCGGCATGGCCTAAGCTTTCACGGCTGGCCGAAGCCTATCCTGTCACGCGCACGGCGGCCTCGGAGCCGAGCAACCTGTTGACGGCCAGCGGTGAGGGGGCGACCGATGAGCCATCACGGACCGGGGCTACCCCCTGGTGTGCAGCCCGGGACAGAGCCCGGGATAAAGGCCGGGGAAGGCGACCAGACGGGCGGGCTCGACGCCATGCTGGACAGCGTTCTCGATCACGCGATCTTCTCAGTGGACCTCGCCGGCACCATCACGGATTGGAACATCGGCGCCGAACGGCTGACCGGCTATGTCGCCCACGAGGTGATCGGCCAGCCGATCGATATCCTGTATCCACCCAAGGACCAGGCCAACGAGCGCCCCGCGCTGGCGCTGCAAATGGCGCGGGAAGACGGACGGTTCGAGGAGGAAGCCTGGCGCCTGCGCAAGGACGCGACCCGCTTCCCGGCACAGACCACGGTCGGCCGCGTCATCGGCCCCGACGGCTCGGTCGCCGGCTATGCCGTCGTCCTGCGCGATCTCAGCGAGCGGATGCAGGCGGCGGAGGCGCTGCATCTGAGCCAGGAGCTGTTCCGCCGCTTCATCGACAGCGTCGTCGACTACGCCATCTACACGCTCGACCTGCACGGCATGATCACGAGCTGGAACGCTGGCGCCGAACGCATCAAGGGGTATACCGCTGCGGAGGTCGTCGGGCGCCATGTGTCGACCTTCTGCACCGAGGCCGACCGGCGCGCCGGCGAGGCCGACCGCGCGCTGGCCGAGGCCGCGACGGTCGGGCACTTCAGCGCCGAATGCTGGCGGGTGCGCAAGGATGGCAGCCAGTTTCGCGCCAGCATCGTCATCAACCCGGTGTTCAGCAGCGACGGCGACCTGCTCGGCTTCGTCAAGATCACCCGCGACATCACCGACCGCTATGCGATGGAACAGGCCCGCGAGCGTGCGCAGCAGGCGCAGAAGATGGAGGCGATCGGCCATCTGACCGCCGGGGTCGCGCATGATTTCAACAATCTGCTGACCACCATCGCCGGCAGCGTCGATCTCATGGGCCGCTATTCGGGCGACGCCCGCGTCGGGCGTCTGGCCGAGACCGTGCATCACGCGATCGAGCGGGGGCAGAAGCTCAACGCCCAGCTTCTGACCTTTGCCGGGCGCCAGCGCCAACGCCCGGTGCTGACGGACCTCAACGGCCTGATCCGGGTCTTCGAGGCGCTGCTCGAGCGGGCCGTGAGCGATGCCGTGACGTTGCGCCTGGATCTGGATCCGCAGCTGGATGCGGTGCTGGTGGATCAGGGCCAGTTCCAGTCCGCCGTGCTCAACCTCGTGGTCAATGCGCGCGAGGCGATGACGAAGGGCGGCACGCTGACCATCGAGACGCGGAATGTCACGCTCTCGGCCGAGGAGGCGGCCGCTCTCGGCGAGCTGGCCGCCGGCCCGCACGTCGCCGTGGCCGTGCGCGATACCGGCGCCGGCATGTCCGAAGCGGTGCGGCAGCGCGCCGTCGAACCGTTCTTCTCGACCAAGCCGCCAGGCCTCGGATCCGGCCTCGGACTCAGCCAGGTGCACGGCTTCGCCCGCCAGTCCGCTGGCGGGCTGGAGATCGAGAGCCGCGAGAATGAGGGCACCGTGGTCCGGCTGCTGCTGCCGCGCGCCGCGGTGGAGCCGAAGCCGGCCCAAGCCGGGCTGGCGCGGGAACGCCCGGCGATCCTCCTCGTCGAGGATGATCCCGAAGTGCGCGAGATCGCGGCCGAGGCGCTGGAGGGCAGCGGCTATCAGGTCTTCGCCGCCGAGGACGCGCACCAGGCGCTCAGCATTCTCCAGCGCGGCGTGCCGATCGACGCGCTGTTCACCGATGTCGTCATGCCGCACGGTGTCGATGGCGTCGAACTCGCGAACCAGGCGCGCGCGCTCCGCCCGGACCTGCCGGTGCTGCTCGCCTCCGGCTATGCGCGCGAAACGCTGCGCACCCTCGACGCCGCCCACGGGGACACCCCGTTCATCGCCAAGCCCTATCGCATGGCTGAGCTGCAGAGAGTCCTCCGCAGGCTGACGCAGCGGCCGGGGGCGAAGGAGCCGGGCGAGGCGTGAGTCGGTCGGCCGCGCCGGTCCTCGCCCTCGATCAGGGGACGACCTCGACCCGGGCGGCGCTGCTGCGGCCGCCGGAGCTGACCACGCTGGCCATCGCCCGGCGCGACCTGCCGCAGCATTTCCCTGCACCCGGGTGGGTCGAGCACGATCCGGAGGAGATCTGGCAGGGCACGGTCGCGGCGCTGCGCGAGGTGCTCGACCGCACCGGCATCGAGGCGCGCGCGATCGCCGGGCTCGGCATCACCAATCAGCGCGAGACGGTGATGATCTGGGAGCGTGCCAGCGGGCGCCCCATCCATCGCGCCATCGTCTGGCAGGACCGGCGCACCGAGCCGCTTTGCCGGTCGCTCCGGAACCAGGGCTGCGAACCGGACATCTCTGCCCGCACCGGGCTGCTGCTCGACCCGTATTTCTCCGCCACCAAGCTCGCCTGGCTGCTCGACACCATCCCCGGCGCGCGCGCCCGCGCCGAACGGGGCGAGCTGGCCGCCGGCACCGTCGACACGTTCCTGCTCTGGCGGCTGACCGGCGGGCGCGTCCACGCCACCGACGCGACCAATGCCAGCCGCACGCTGCTGTTCGACATCCGCCGCGGCGTCTGGGACCCGGAGCTGCTCGACCTGTTCCGCATCCCCGCTGCGCTGCTCGCCGAGGTGCGCGATTGCGGCGCGGCGTTCGGCACCACGGAGGCCGCTCTCCTCGGCGCGCCCGTTCCCATCCTCGGCATCGCCGGCGACCAGCAGGCGGCCGCCATCGGGCAGTGTTGCTTCAGCGCCGGCATGGCCAAGGCGACCTTCGGCACCGGCGCCTTCGTCCTGCTCAACACCGGCGCGACGCCGGTCGCCTCCCGCCAGCGCCTGCTCACCACCATCGCCTGGCAGCACCGAGGCACGCGGGTGTATGCGCTGGAAGGCTCGATCTTCGTCGCCGGCGCGGCCGTGCAGTGGCTGCGCGACGGGCTCGGCCTGCTCGGCGCCAGCGATGAGGCCGGACCGCTCGCCGCCGCCGCCGATCCGGCGCAGTCGGTGGTGCTCGTGCCCGCCTTCACCGGTCTCGGCGCGCCGTATTGGGACGCCGAGGCGCGCGGGGCGCTGTTCGGCCTGACCCGCGCGACCGGCCCGGCCGAGCTGGCCCGCGCCGCGCTCGAATGCGTCGGCTTTCAGACCCACGACCTGATCGCGGCGATGCACCGGGAGGCCGGGCCAGGCCCGACGACGGTGCTGCGCGCCGATGGCGGCCTGAGCGCCTCGGACTGGGCGATGCAGTTCCTGGCCGACATCCTGGCCAGCCCGGTGGACCGGCCGCGCCAGCCCGAGACGACGGTCCTCGGCGCCGCCTATCTCGCCGGGCGCGCCGCCGGCGTCTGCCCCGAACCCGATGATTTCGCCACGCTGTGGCAGGCGGAGCGACGATTCGAGCCGGTCATGGCCGAGCCCGAACGGGCGCACCGGCTCGCGGCCTGGCACGACGCGGTGCGACGCACGCGCAGCAGCGCATAGCGCGCCGCGCTCAGCAGCCCGGGCCGGTCAGGCTGCCCTGGCGGGTCTCCGCCGGCAGGCAGAGCGCGGCCAGCGCCGGGGCAAGCTCCGCCGGGCGGGGCAGGCTGGCCGGGTCCTCGCCGGGCATGGCGCTGGCGCGCAGGCGGGTCGCCATCGGACCGGGGTCGAACAGGTTCACCCGCAACCGGCCGTCGCCGATTTCCGCTGCCCAGCTCCGCACCAGGTTGTCCAGCGCCGCCTTGCTGGCCCCATAGGCGCCCCAGTAGGCCGCCGGCGCGCGCCCCTGCCGGCAGGTGACGAACACCGCCCGGCCGGCCTCGGCGATCTGCAGCAGCGGCCCGCAACTGCGGATCAGCCGCCACGCCGCGGCGAGGTTGACCGTCATCACCTCCTCGTAGTCGCGCGGCAGGATATGCGCGGCCGGGGTCAGCTTGCCCAGCGTCGCCGCGGCGCTGACCACGATGTCCAGCCGGCGGAAGCGGGCGAAGAGCGAGGGGCCCAGCGCGTCCAGCGCGGTGCCGTCGGCGAGATCGAGCGGCAGCAGCACGGCGGCAGGACCGCCGAGCGCGCGGATCGCATCATCGGTCTCGGCGAGCCCCCCCTCGGTGCGCGCGGTGATCACCAGCTGCGCGCCGAGCCGGGCCAGCTCGATCGCGGCGGCCGCACCCAGGCCACGGCTTGCCCCGGTGACGAGCGCGACGCGCCCGGCGAGCGGCCGGTCCGGGGCCACCGTCACGCTCAACGCCCTTCGGCCAGCAGGCTGAGCTGGCGGCTGTCGTTCTCGGTCATGTCCGAGAGCGCGATCGGATAGTCGCCGGTGAAGCAGGCATCACAGAAATGCGGCGCCTCGGGGTTCCGTCCGGCATGGCCGAGGGCGCGGTAGAGCCCGTCGATCGAAATGAAGGCGAGCGTATCCGCGCCGATCAGCTGCGCCATGGCCTCGACGTCGTGCCGCGCGGCGAGCAGCTTCTCGCGCTCGGGCGTGTCGATGCCGTAGAAGCAGGAATGCGTCGTCGGCGGCGAGGAGATGCGCATATGCACTTCCGCCGCCCCGGCGGCACGCACCATCTCGACGATCTTGCGGCTGGTGGTGCCGCGCACGATCGAATCGTCCACCAGCACGACGCGCTTGCCCTCGAGGATCGGGCGGTTGGCCGAGTGCTTGAGCTTGACGCCGAGATGGCGGATCTGGTCGGTCGGCTCGATGAAGGTGCGCCCGACATAGTGATTGCGGATGATGCCGAGCTCGAACGGCAGCCGGCTTTCCAGCGAATAGCCCATCGCCGCCGGCACGCCCGAGTCCGGCACCGGCACGACGACATCGGCCGGAATCCCGCTCTCGCGCGCCAGCTCGCGGCCGATTCGCTTGCGCGCCTCGTAGACCGGCATGCCCTCGACCACCGAGTCCGGACGGGCGAAGTAGATGTATTCGAAGACGCAGAAGCGCGAGCGCAGGCGGCTGAAGGGGCGGATGGAGTGCACCCCCTGGTCATTGATGACCACCACCTCCCCGGGTTCGACGTCGCGGACGAACTCGGCGCCGACGATGTCCAGCGCGCAGGTCTCCGAGGCGAGCACCCAGCCGCCGCCGGCCGGCGCATCACCGCCGGTGAGGCGGCCGAGGATCAGCGGGCGCACGCCGAGCGGGTCGCGCGCGCCGATCAGCGCTTCATTGGAGAGCGCGATCAGGCTGTAGGCGCCGACGACCTGCTTCAAGGCGTCGATCAGCCGGTCCACCACGGTCGAATAGAGGCTGATGGCGATGAGGTGGATGAACACCTCGCTGTCGGTGGTGGACTGGAACAGGCAGCCGCGACGCACCAGGGCGCGGCGCAGCGCGTGGGCGTTGGTGAGGTTGCCGTTGTGCCCGACCGCCAGGCCGCCGAATTCGAAGTCGGCGTAGAGCGGCTGGACATTGCGCAGCACCGTGTCGCCCGTGGTCGCATAGCGGTTGTGGCCGATCGCATGCGTTCCCGGCAGACCGGCGATGACCTTGGCGTCGCCAAAATTGTCGCCGACCAGACCGAGACCACGATGCATGTGGAAGTGCCGCCCGTCATAAGCGACGATGCCGGTCGCTTCCTGGCCGCGGTGTTGCAGCGCATGGAGCCCGAGCGCGGTGAGCGCTGCGGCGTCGGTCGAGTTCCACAAGCCGAAGACGCCGCATTCCTCGTGCGGATGGTCGTCCTCGTGCGAGGTCGGCTCGGGAAGACCGGACACGGGCGCTGTCATCGATTGCTCTCCTGATCGCTGCCTGGCCCCGCACCCTTGGACGGCGCGCGCGAGCCAAGGGCGTAGCCATCCGGGCGGACACGCAGCAGATCCTCCGCCCGTGTCTGCCGGCCGGGTGGGGCCTCGACATGCAGGCGGCACGCCTCGCCGCTTGTCACTGTGCAGGCTGGCCGCAAGGCCTCGGCCATCCAGTTCGCACCCTCATAGACCAGCGGCAGGCTGAGCGCGTCGCGCACGGGCGCCGGCCAGCGCTCGACCGGACTGACCCATTGACCGACAATATAGGCGGCCGTGACCAGCACCGCACCCCGCGCCAGTCCGTAAACGAGGCCGAGCGTGCGATCGAGCCCGCCGAGTGCGGAACCGCGGGCCAGCCGGCCGAGCAGGGCGGCGACGAGCGAGAAGCCGATGAGAGCGACCAGGAACAGAGCGCCGAAGGCAACCGGGTCGGCGATGGCCGCGTCGGGGATGACGCCGCGAACGGGGCCTTCGAGGTGGCGGAAGAAGGTCAGCGCGATATAGAACGCGCCGGCCCAGGCGGCAATGCCGAGCAGCTCGCGCACCAGGCCGCGCAGAAACGCGAGCAGGGCAGAGACGAACAGAACGGCGAATACGACGAAATCGACCCAGGTCATGAAACCGCCATCGCTGCGCTGGCGCGATATAGAGGCAGCCGTCCGCCGGCGCCAGGGCCCCCGCGACCAGCCCGGCCCACCTTCGGCGCTCCGCTCAGGGGGCCGAAGCGCCCAGGCGCGCGATGAGATCGGCAAGATGGCCGATCTCGCCGAGTCCGAGCCCCTCGGGTGGACGGAATCCGCGCGGCGCGCGCGTCAGCCGCCGCGGCAGGCAGGCGGCGGTGAAGCCGAGTTTGGCGGCTTCCTTCAGCCGCGCCTCCGCTTGCGCCACCTGACGCACCTCGCCGGACAGCCCGACCTCGCCGAAGAAGACCATGCCCGGGTCCACGGGCACGCCGCAAGCGGCCGAGACCAGCGCCGCCGCCACCGCCAGATCGGCTGCCGGCTCGTTCACCTTCAGCCCGCCGGCGATGTTGAGGAACACGTCGCGTCCGGCCAGCCGCAGCCCGCAGCGCGCCTCCAGCACCGCCAGCAGCATCGCCAGCCGCCCGCCCTCCCAGCCCAGCACCGCGCGCCGCGGCGGGCCCGCCGCCTCCGCGCCGAGCAGGGCCTGGACCTCGAGCAGCACCGGCCGCGTCCCCTCCAGTCCGGCGAACACGGCGCTGCCGGCGACGTTGCCGCGCCGCTCAGCGAGGAACAGCGCCGAGGGATTCGCGACCTCGGCCAGCCCGCGATCGGTCATGGCGAAGACGCCGATCTCGTCGGTGGCGCCGAAGCGATTCTTCACCCCGCGCAGGATGCGGAACTGGTGGCCACGGTCGCCTTCGAAATACAGGACCGCATCAACCATGTGCTCGAGCACGCGCGGCCCGGCGATGGCACCGTCCTTGGTGACATGGCCGACCAGCACCAGCGCGAAGCCGACCGACTTGGCCAGGCGCACGAGCTCGAAGGCACTGGCGCGGACCTGGCTCACCGTGCCGGGGGCGGAGTCGAGGGTTTCGAGCCACATCGTCTGGATCGAATCGATCACCACCAAGGCCGCGTCGCGCTCGGCCTCCAGCGCGGCGGCGATGTCGGCCAGCGCGGTGGCGGCGGCGAGCCCCAGGGGCGCGGACTCCAGCCCGAGCCTCCGGGCGCGCAACCGCACCTGAGCCACCGATTCCTCGCCCGAAATGTAGAGCACCCGCCGTCCGGCCCGGGCCAGCGCGGCGGCCGCCTGGAGCATGAGCGTCGACTTGCCGATGCCGGGATCGCCACTGACCAGCACCGCGGAGCCGGGCACGAAGCCGCCGCCGAGCACGCGGTCCAGCTCCGCCAGGGCGGAGGGCACGCGCGGCGGCGGCTCGGCCTCGCCGGCGAGGCCGACGAAAGCGACCCGCCCCGCCCGCCCGCGCGGCACGGAGGCCGGGCCCGCCGGGGCCTCCTCGGCGAGGCTGTTCCAGGCCCCGCAGCTCTCGCAGCGACCGAGCCATTTGGCGGTGACGGCGCCGCATTCGGCGCAGACGAAGCGGGCCTTCTCGCGCGCCATCACACCGTGAACTGTTCGGCGATGATGCGCTCGGACAACGCTTGGTCCGGGTCGAACAGCACGCGCACGGTCACGCTGCGATCCTCGCTCACGGCGACGGAGAGGACGTCGCGCACTTCGGTGAAGTCGGCTACGGCCGCCACCGGGCGCTTCTCGGCTTCCAGAACTTCGAACAGCACCTCGGCGCTGCCGGGCAGCAGCGCGCCGCGCCAGCGGCGGGGGCGGAAGGCGGAAATCGGCGTCATCGGCAACAGGTCGGCCGAAAGCGGCACGATCGGGCCATGGGCGGACAGATTATACGCGGTCGAGCCGGCGGGCGTGGCGATCAGGATGCCGTCGCAGATCAGCTCCGGCATCCGCACCCGTCCGTCCACGGTGATGCGGATCTTCGCCGCCTGGCGCAGTTCGCGCAGCAGCGAGACCTCGTTCAGCGCCAGCGCCTCCTCCACCGCGCCGCCCTTGGTCACCGCGTGCATCCGCAACGGGTGCAGCTCGGCGGCCTGGGCGCGCGCGATGCGCTCGGGCAGATCATCCTCGCTGTAGGCGTTCATCAGGAAGCCGACCGAGCCGCAATTCATGCCGTAGACGGGGAGATTCCGGCTGAGCAGCAGGTGCAGCGTCTCCAGCATGAAGCCATCGCCGCCCAGCGAGACGACGACGCCCGCCTCGTCGAGCGAGGCTTCCCCGTAGCGCGCCAGCAGCCGCGCCCTGCTCTCCGCGGCAAGATCGGTGGGCGCGGCGAGAAAGGCGATCCGCGGCGCGGCGAGGCTCATGCCAGCTTGCGATGGTCGAGCACGGGCATGTCCGCGCGCACCCGCGCGGTGCGGGCGCGGTCCAGCCGGGCGCTGCTCCAGCCGGTGCCGTCGGACGCCTGCGCCACCACCAGGCCCCAGGGATCGCAGATCAGCGAATGACCGTAGGTGAAGCGCGGCTCGCCGCGATCCTCATGCCGCCCCCAGGTCGCCGGCGCGGCGAGCCAGCACTGGGTCTCGATGGCGCGGGCGCGGATCAGCGGCTCCCAATGGTCCTTGCCGGTCTGCAGGGTGAAGGCCGAGGGCAGCAGGATCAGCTCCGCTCCGGCCCGGCGCAGGGCGAGGAACAGCTCCGGAAAGCGCAGATCATAGCAAATCGCCAGCCCGACGGTGACCTCGCCGGCGGCGAAGGTCACCACCGACTCGCCGCCACCGTAGACGCGGCTCTCGCGGTAGCCGGTGCCGTCGGGGGCGACGATATCGAACAGGTGGATCTTGCGGTAGCGCGCCAGCTCCGCGCCGTCGCGGCCGAACACGACGGTGGTGTTGAACAGGCGCTCGCCGTCCAGTTCGGCCAGCGAACCGCCATGGACGATGGTCCGCCGGTTGCGGGCGATCGCGCGCAGCGCCTCGTAGGCCGGCCCGCCGGGCAGGTTGGAGCCGGCCGGAGGCAGGGCCTCGGCCTCGCGGAACTTCTGCGCCCGGTCGCCGCCGAGACAGGTCCACATTTCCGGCAGCGCGACGAGGTCCGGCCGGTCGGCATCGAGCGCGGCGCCGATCAGCGCCTCGGCCTGGGCGACATTGGCGGCCTTCTCGGCGCCGGGATTCATCTGGACGACGCTGATGCGCATGGCGTGATCAGCGGCCGAGACGGGGTTCGGCGCGGCTGGTCCGGGCCGCCGCCTCGCGCCCCGCCCGCAGCGGCGGGGTCTCGCTGACCGCGCGCGGTGCGCGCTCCGGCGCCGGCGGGATCGGCGGCCGGGGGGAGAGCGCCTCGCCACGCGTGGGCGCCGCCATCTCCGCATCCGGTTCGGCGTAGAGCAGAACCTCGTCATGCGCGGCGCCGCGAATCGGTTCCGGCAGGCGCAGGGCGAGATTGCGGATCTCGCCCTGGATCTCGTCGAGGCGCGCGTCGATCATCTCCAGCCGGCCCTTCAGCCCGATGACGCTGAACGGCATCATCAGGAAGGCGAGCAGGTAGAGCAGAGCCACGACGAGAACGGCGATCGGCACCCACCAGGGCAGCCAGGGCGGCAGGGCGAAGGGCAGGGTCATGGACGAACTCTAGCATCGCCGGCCGCTGCAGGCGATTCCCCACCGGCCCTTGGCGCCATGCCCGATCGCGGCGATCCTGCGGCCATGAACAGCACACTCCTGGTCATCGGGCTCGGCTATAGCGGTACCGCGGTGGCGCTGGCGGCGGCGCGCGCCGGCTTCGCGGTCGGCGGCACGAGCCGCCGCCCCGCCCCGCCCGGCATCACCGTGCTCGACTTCGAGCGTCCCGGACCGGCGCTGGCGCGGGCGACACATCTGCTCGTCACCGCCGCACCGGACGAGGGCGGCGACCCGGCGCTGGCGCGGCACGGCGCGGCGATCGCGGCGGCGCCGGCGCTGCGCTGGATCGGCTATTGCTCCACCACCGGCGTCTATGGCGACCGGAATGGCGCCTGGGTCGATGAGAGCACGGCGCCAGCGCCCGGCGCCGACCGGGCCCGACGCCGGCTCGCCGCGGAACAGGCCTGGCGGGATCTCGCGGCGGCGAAGGGCTGCGCGCTCGACCTCATCCGCCTGGCCGGCATCTACGGGCCCGGCCGCAGCGTCCTCGACGACCTCCGCGCCGGCACCGCCCGGCGGATCCTCAAGCCCGGCCATGCCTTCGGACGCATCCATCGCGACGACATCGCCGGCGGCATCCTCGCCGCCATGGCGCAGGTTCGGCCGCCGGTCGCGCGGGTGCTGAACTTCGCCGACGACGAGCCGGCGGAAAGCGCGGCGGTGGTGGCCTACGCCGCCGCCCTGCTCGGCCGCGAACCGCCGCCCGCGTTGCCGTTCGCCGAGGCCGCGGCGGCGATGAGCCCGATGGCGCGGAGCTTCTGGGCCGAGAACCGGAAGGTCGCCAGCGCGGCCACCCAGGCCGCGCTCGGCCGGCGCTGGCGCTACCCGAGCTATCGCGAGGGGCTAGCCGCGATCCTGGCCGAGGAGCGGGGCGAGCGTCCGGCGTAGCAGCGCCAGATCCTGCGGCCGCGACAGGCGATGATCGCCGTCCTTGATCAGGGTCAGTTGCACGTCCGCGGACTGGAGGCGCTCGCCGAGGCGCAGCGCCAGTTCCCAGGGCACGTCGGGGTCCGCCTGGCCGTGCAGCAGGCGCACCGGGCAGGTGATCGGGATCGGCGCATCGAGCAGCAGATGCCGCCTGCCCTCCTCGATCAGCGCCAGGGTGATCGGCGTCGGCGGGCCGTAGCGGCTCGGCACGGTGATCATGCCCTGCGCCCGCAGCCGGTCGCGCTCCTCGAAGCTCATCGCCGCCCACATCAGCGCCTCGGTGAAGTCCGGCGCGGCGGCGATGCCAAGCAGCCCGGCGACCCGCTCGGGGCGGGCCAGCGCGACGAGCAGCGCGATCCAGCCGCCCATCGACGAGCCGGCCAGCACCACCGGCCCCTCCGCCTCGGCATCGATCACCGCCAGCGCGTCTTCGGTCCAGCGACCGATCGTGCCCTCCTCGAATCGGCCGGAGCTGGCACCGTGGCCGGAATAGTCCAGCCGGAGCATCGCCTGGCCGCTGCCGTGGCACCACTCGGCCAGCGCGGTCGCCTTCTCTCCGGTCATATCGCTGCCGAAGCCGGGCAGGAACACGAGGGTCGGCCCCCGCCCCGGCAGCCGGCGCCAGGCGATCTCCACCAGGCCGGCGCGTGCCAGCCGTCCCGTCCGCTCGGCCATCGGCCCCTCCTCTGCAGTTTGGCCCATGCTATAGCGCCGCGCATGGCGCGACACGCGGAAAACTCGGGCGGCAGCGGCCGTGTGCTGCTGGTGTTGCCGGCCCTCGAAGCCGGCGGGGTCGAGCATGTCGTCGTCGAGATCGCCGAGGCGCTCGCCGGGGCCGGCCTGACCGGCCTCGTCGCCTCCGCCGGGGGCGGCATGGTCGACGCCATCGAACGGGCCGGTCTGCGCCATGTCCGGCTGCCACTCGACCGGCGCGGGCCGGGTGCGATCTGGCGCAACGCCGGGGCGCTGGCGCGGCTGATCGCGGACGAACACATCGCCCTCGTCCACGCCCATTCGCGCGCCCCCGCCTGGTCCGCCTGGCTCGCGTGCCGGCGCAGCGGCGCGCATTTCGTCACCTCCTACCACAGCCCCTACAATGAGGCCGCGCCCGGCAAGCGCGCCTACAACGCCGTGATGGCCAAGGGCGAGCGGGTGATCGCGGTCAGCCACTATCTCGCCGAGCTGATCGGTGCCCGCCACGCCACCGAGCCGGCGCGGCTGCGGGTGATCCCGAACGGCGTCGATCCGGCCCGTTTCGACCCCGCCGCCGTCGGCGCCGAGCGGCTCGCCGCGATCCGTGCCGCCTGGAACGTGCCGCCGACGGCACGGATTTTCCTGCTGCCGGGCCGGCTCACCGGCTGGAAGGGCCAGCGCGTGCTGATCGCCGCGCTGGCGCGCCTGGCACGGCACGACACGGTCGGCGTGCTGGTCGGTGCCGAGCAGGGCCGGCACCACTATGTCGCTGAATTGCGCGCCCTCGCGGCCTCGCTGGGCGTCGCCGACCGGCTGCGCATCCCCGGCCCCACCGCGGACATGCCGGCCGCGCTGCTCGCCGCCGACATCGTGCTCAACGCCTCGACGGACCCCGAAGGGTTCGGGCGCACCATCATCGAGGCGCAGGCGATGGGGCGGATCGTCATCGCCGCCGATCATGGAGCAGCCCGCGAGACGGTGCGCGAGGGCGAAACCGGTTTCCGCGTTCCGCCCGGCGACGCCGCGGCGCTGGCCGCCGCGCTCGACGCCGCGCTGGCGCTGCCGGAGGCGGCCCGGGCCGCGCTCGGCACGCGGGCCCGCGCCGTGGCCACTGGCGAATACTCCATCGCCGCGATGCAGGCGGCGCATCTGGCGGTCTATCGCGAGCTGCTGGCGTGAGGATTCTCGTCATCCGGCTCGGGGCGCTGGGGGATTTCGTGCTGAGTTTCGCGCCCTTCGCCGCCATCCGCGCGCACCACCCCGGCGCCGAGATCACGCTGCTGACGACGGCTCCCTTCGCCCCCCTCGCCGAGCGGGCGCCCTGGTTCGACCATGTCGCCACCGATGTCAGGCCGCCCTGGTGGCATGTGGGCGGGGTCGCCCGCTTGGCGCGCCAGCTCCGCGGCTTCGATCTTGTCTATGATCTTCAGACCTCGTCCCGCTCCGCGCGCTATTTCCGCCTCGCCGGCCGGCCGGCCTGGTCCGGCGTCGCGCCCGGGTGCTCGCTGCCGCACGCCAATCCGGCGCGGGACGGGATGCACACGCTGGAGCGCCAGCGCGAGCAGCTCGAGATGGCGGGAATCGAGGAATTTCCGCCCCCCGACCTGGCCTGGCTCGCTGGCGCCGGCCCGGAGGGTTTCGGCCTTGCCGGACCATACGCGCTGCTCGTCCCCGGCGCGGCGCCGCATCGGCCGGAAAAGCGCTGGCCGGCGCCGCGCTTCGGTGCGCTGGCCGCTGTCCTGGCGCGGCGCGGCCTCAACCCGGTGGTGCTCGGCACGGCAGCCGAGGCACCGCTCGCGGCCGCGATCCGGGCTGTCGCGCCGCCGGCGCGCGACCTCACCGGGCGCACCACCATCGCCGACATCGCAGCGCTCGCCGCCGGCGCCGCGCTGGCGGTGGGCAACGATACCGGCCCGATGCACCTGATCGCCGCCATGGGCTGCCGGTCGCTGGTGCTGTTCTCCGCCGCCTCCGACCCGGCGCTGACCGCCCCGCGCGGGCCGGGCGGGGCCTGGCCCACCGTGCTCCGCGTCGCGGATCTGGCGGATCTGCCCCTGGAACGGGTTGAAGCGGCGCTGCCATGAGGCCATAGAAGCGCCCGCGCGCCCAACCGGAGAGTGCCATGCCCGCCATCACCCTGCCCGACGGGTCCATCCGCCGCTTCGATACGCCGATCACGGGCAGCGAGCTTGCCGCCGCGATCGGCCCTGGCCTCGCCCGCGCCGCGCTCGCGATGAAGCTGGACGGGGTGCTGACGGATCTGGGCCGCCGCATCGAGGCGGACGCTGCGGTGGTCTTCGTTACCCGCAAGGACGCCGACGCCCTGGAGCTGATCCGCCACGACGCGGCGCATGTGCTGGCCGAGGCGGTGCAGGCGCTGTTCCCCGGCACGCAGGTGACGATCGGCCCGTCGATCGAGAACGGCTTCTATTATGATTTCGCCCGCAACGAGCCCTTCACGCCGGAGGATTTCCCGGCCATCGAGGCCAAGATGCGCGAGATCATCGCGCGCGACGCCGCCTTCGTGCGCGAGGTCTGGCACCGCGAGGACGCGATCCGCTTCTTCGCCGAGCGGGGCGAGAAGTACAAGGCCGAGATCATCCAGGATCTGGCGCACGACCAGGTGATCACCCTCTACCGCCAGGGCGAGTGGGTCGATCTCTGTCGCGGCCCGCACATGCGTTCGACCGGCGATGTCGGGGGCGCATTCAAGCTGATGAAGGTGGCCGGCGCCTATTGGCGCGGCGACCACCGCAACGCCATGCTCAGCCGCATCTACGGCACCGCCTGGCGCGACCAGAAGGAGCTCGACGCCTACCTGACCATGCTGGCGGAGGCGGAGCGACGCGACCATCGGCGCATCGGCCGTGAGCTCGGCCTGTTCCATATCCAGGAGGAGGCCGTCGGCAGCGTCTTCTGGCACCCGAAGGGCTGGCGCCTCTACCGGGCGGTGGAGGCCTATATGCGCCGCCGGCTGGATGCGGCCGGCTACCAGGAGGTGCGCACGCCGCAGTTGGTGGACCGCGCGTTGTGGGAGGCCTCGGGCCACTGGGAAAAGTTCCGCCAGAACATGTTCGTCGCCCGGGTCGAGGACGAGGACCGAACCCTCGCGCTGAAGCCGATGAACTGCCCCTGCCACGTGCAGATTTTCCGCCAGGGGCTGCGCTCCTACCGTGAGCTGCCGTTGCGCATGGCCGAGTTCGGGTCCTGCCATCGCTACGAGCCCTCCGGCGCGCTGCACGGGATCATGCGTGTGCGCGCCTTCACCCAGGACGACGCCCATATCTTCTGCACCGAGGCGCAGGTCGCCTCCGAGACGGTGCGCTTCGTCGAACTGCTCGGCAGCATCTACCGCGATTTCGGGTTCGCCGAATTCCAGGTGAAATTCTCCGATCGCCCCGAGGTCCGCGCCGGCTCCGACGCGGTATGGGACCGCGCCGAGGCGGCGCTGAAGGAGGCCTGCGCCATCGCCGGCGTGGACTACACGCTGAACCCCGGCGAAGGCGCCTTCTACGGCCCCAAGCTGGAGTTCGTGCTGCGCGACGCGATCGGGCGGGACTGGCAGTGCGGCACGCTGCAGGTGGATTTCGTCCTGCCCGAGCGGCTGGATGCCGAATATGTCGGGGAGGACGGCGCCCGTCACCGTCCGGTGATGCTGCATCGAGCGGTTCTCGGCAGCTTCGAGCGCTTCCTCGGCATCCTGATCGAGAACCATGCCGGACGCTTCCCGCTCTGGCTCGCGCCGGTGCAGGTGGTGGTGGCGAGCATCGTCTCGGACGCCAACGACTATGCCGAGGACGTGGCGGGCGCGCTGCGCCGGGCCGGGCTGCAGGTGGAGACCGACCTCGGGGCCGAGAAGATCAACGCCAAGATCCGCACTCACAGCCTCGCCGCCGTGCCGGTGATCGCGGTGGTGGGGCGCCAGGAGGCGGAGCGGCGGAGCGTGGCGCTGCGCCGGCTCGGCGGCGCAGCGCAGGAGGTGCTGCCGCTGGAAGAGGCCTGCCGGCGGCTTGCAATGGAGGCGACGCCGCCCGATCTCGCAACGGTGAGCGCGGAGGGCCAAGCCCGTTCTTGATCCGGACGCGTGAGTTCGCCAAAACTGCACGCTGTGGTCGCAAATTCCGCGGCGCCGTGATACTTCCCGTCAACAGCCTGAGGAGAAATACCCATCGCCAGACCACCCCAACCCGTGGCCCCGACCCGCGACGGCCCACGCGTCAACGAAGAGATTCGCGTTCCCCAAGTCCGCTTGATCGATCAGGACGGCGAAATGTCGGGCGTGATGAGCGCGCGCGAGGCGCTGCAGCGCGCCTACATGGTCGGGCTCGACCTGCTGGAGATCAGCCCGAACGCGGACCCGCCGGTCGTTAAAATCCTCGATTACGGCAAGTTCAAATACGAGCAGCAAAAGAAAAAGAACGAAGCCAAAAAGAAACAAAAAGTCATCGAGATCAAGGAAATCAAGGTTCGCCCGAACATTGACGAGAACGACTATCAGGTGAAGCTGCGTGCCATGAAGGCGTTTCTCACTGAGGGCGACAAGGTCAAGGTAACGCTTCGCTTCCGCGGTCGTGAAATGGCCCACCAGGAACTCGGCGTGAAGGTGCTCGAACGGATTCGAGCCGATCTGGATGCGCAGACCAAGGTGGAGCAGATGCCGCGGATGGAAAACCGCCAGATGATCATGGTGCTCACGCCGCGCTGATCGGAAGTGTCACCAGCGCGGATGGGTGGCCGAGCGGCTGAAGGCAGCGGTCTTGAAAACCGCCAACCCGCAAGGGTTCGTGGGTTCGAATCCCACCCCATCCGCCA
>JAKAZO010000019.1 GCA_021815825.1 Pseudomonadota bacterium | reverse complement strand
TCCGCCATGCCCGCCCCGCCTCAGCGCCGCGCGCGCCGGCGGATGGCGGCGAGGCCGAGGGCGCCGGCGGCGAGCAGCGAGAGGCTCGCCGGCTCGGGCACCGACGCGGGCGGATTGGTGACGGCGAGGAATAACGGGAAGTTCAGCCCGGAAACCAGGGACGGATTGATCGCCGCCCCGGTGCTGGCATTGTATTCCCCGATCGTGCCGGTGCCATAGTTGGCGACGAAGAGGTCCGATCCCGACACCGCGATTCCGGCCGGGAAGTTCAGCCCCGAGACCAGGGACGGATTGATCGCGGCCCCGGTGCTGGCGTTGTATTCACCGATCGTGTCGCTGTTATAGTTGGCGACGAAGAGGTCCGATCCCGACACCGCGAGTCCGAGCGGGAAGTTCAGCCCAGAAACCAGGGACGCATTGATCGCCGCCCCGGTGCTGGCGTTGTATTCCCCGATCGTGCCGCTGTTGACGTTGGCGACGAAGAGGTCCGATCCCGACACCGCGATTCCGGCCGGGAAGTTCAGCCCCGAGACCAGGGACGCATGGATCGCCGCCCCGGTGCTGGCATTGTATTCCCCGATCGTGCCGCTGTTAAAGTTGACGACGAAGAGGTCCGATCCCGACACCGCGATTCCCTGCGGGTTGCTCAGCCCAGAAACCAGGGGGGCATGGATCGCCGCCCCGGTGCTGGCATTGTATTCCCCGATCGTGCCGGCGCGTTCGTTGGCGACGAAGAGGTCCGATCCCGACACCGCGATTCCGGTCGGCCCGCTCAGCCCCGAGACCAGGGGGGCATGGATCGCCGCCCCGGTGGTGGCGTTGTATTCCCCGATCGTGCTGCTACCACCGACATAGAGATCCGCCCCGGCCTGCGCCTCGGACGAGGCCGCGCCCACCAGCGCGATGGCGGCGGCCAGAATTATTTTTCGTTGCATTTGTATTCCCCCATTCCACCCGACGGCGGCCGACGCGGCCCCAGCCACGCGATCCCTATGGTTAACGGAAGTTAGCAATGTCGCACCGCGCGGGTCAAGGCCTGACCCCGCCAGCAAAACGTCACAAATCCTCGCCCTGCGCCCAGGCCCGGAGACCTACGGCGAACAGCGGGAGGCTCCCAGCCCGATCTGTCCATCAGGGCGGACCGTGCTCTCACATTTGAATCCAATGTGAGACAGATTCATAAATTCGAATAGGAAGTTCCGAAAAATCCACGAGGCGGGCATGTCAGCGCAGGCGGATCGTCGCCGGCAGTACGAACATCTGCTGCGTGGCGTAGGAGAGCCAGACACGCTGATGCGCGAGATAGTCCTCGCCCAGCGTGATGTCCCCGGTCGGCAGCGCGTAGTCGCCGACCGGGATGATGACGTGGCGCAGACGCTGCGGCCCGATCCCCATCTCCGCGAAGACGTGGCGATGCACGGCGATGGCGACGCCGGCCGCGCCGCTGATGCGCCCGGACGGGTCCCGCTCCAGCGCCGCGGCGCCGACGCCGAGCCGCGCCGCCGTCGCCATCGGCATGGCGCTGATCGCCGCGCCCCAATCCACCATCGCCGCCAGGGCGCGCCCGTCCACCGTCACCGGCACGGTGACGAAATGCCCGGCGCGCACGCTCAGCGGCAACACGAAGCCGGCCCCGCTCAGCGGCGCATCCCAGGCCGTGCCCCAGGGCAGCAGCGGCCCGGTGCAGTCATGCACCCGATAGAGGCCGAGCCGGCCGTGCGGCACGTCGCTCTCGACATCGAAGGCGGCGAGCAGATCGGTGCCGATGGCGCCCGCCACCGGCTTGCCATCGACCTCGCCCAGGGTCGCGATCGCCACCGGAACCGGATGCGCCGTCATCACCACCTGGCCGAGGCGCATGGACGCCATCCAGACATTGCGGTCGAGCCGCTGCCCGTCGATGGCGCTGGTGGTGGTGACGCGCTCCGGCACGGCTTCCATGTGCAGGCGCTGCGCCGCCGCCTCGGTGACGACGGTGGCGCTGGCGCCGGTATCGACCAGCATCCACACCGGCTGGTCGTTCAGCTGCGCTGGCACCAGCAGATGCTGGCTGACCACCCGCAGCGGCAGCTCCGCGGCAGTCTCCACCGCGCAGCCGGACGGGCTGGCACTGCAGGCGCCGAGCGCCAGCGCCAGCGCCAGCACGCCGCCCGCCTGCACGCGCCGATGCCCTGCTCCCCTGCCCCCGCAACCGGCCGCCCGCCGCGCCGGCCGGCGGGGCCGGGCCGGAAGCTGAATCCAGGAAGCCAGGGTTCCGATTCTGAATTCCGCCGGGCCCGAATACGGCCGGAGTGCGACCACTAGCGCATCGCCGCGACGAAGACGGTGAGCAGGCCGAGCGCCAGATTGACCGTCACCAGCCGGCGGATCTGCGCCAGCGCCACCGCATCGTCGGCGGCGCGGAACCGCCGCCAGGGGCCGACGGCGATGGCGACGAAGAGGCCCGCCATCACCAGGCCCAGCAGGTTCATCGCGTTGATGTTCCAGGCCAGCCCGGCGAAGCCGCCATAGACGATGAAAATCATCGCGTAGCCGGTGAGGATCATGACCGGCATCACGTGCCAGACGAGGCGGAAGAAGCGGCGGAACACCTCCCGGTGCAGCGCCATGCGCTGGGCCGGGTCGAGCCCGGCGAGGCTCGGGCGCAGCACCAGCAGGGCGAAGCCCATGCCGCCGACCCAGAGCACGGCCCCGAGCAGATGCAGCGCCAGCATGAGATCAGCGAGCATCGGACGCCTCCTGGATTTCGGCGAGCAGAGCCCGCATTTCCACCGCCGCCGCCGAGCGCGGCGCGGCCTCGGTCACGCCCAGCCCGGCGGCGAAGGCGCTGGCGAACGCCGCCCGGTTGCCGAGCGCGGCGGCGAAGGCCGCGAGCCTGCGCGCCGCGATCTCGGCGGTCACCTCGTCGCGCAGCCGCGATTGCGCCGGCACCCGGTTGAGCACGATGCGCGCGGCGCGCTTCTCGGCCGCGGCGAGCGCGAGCGTGCCCTCGGCGGCCCACAGATCCAGCGGGCTCGGCTGCACCGGCACCAGCACCAGCCGGGCGCTGCGCACGGCGAGGCGGGCATCGGTGTCGATCTGCGGCGGACTGTCGATGACGACGACGTCGTGGGAACGCGCCAGCCGGTCGAGCTCGGCGGCGAGCCGCCAGCCGGCGACCTCGGCCAGCGTGATCGCCGGCACGTCGCGCCCGTTGGCCGCGCGCAGGCCGTGCCAGCGCGCCAGGCTGCGCTGCGGATCGATGTCCAGCAGGGCGACGCGCTGCGTGGCCGCCAGCGCGGCGGCGAGGTTGGCGGCGAGCGTCGTCTTGCCCGCCCCGCCCTTCTGCTGGGCCACCGTGTAGATCACCGCCATCGGCGCGACTCCGCGTTGCCCCGGCAGTCTAGTATGCGAGGGCGCGGCGACGCGATACGCCGCTGCAGCCGCCCGCCTCTCGCCTTCGGCCGGCGCGGCTGGCACTCTCGCGCCATGCGCCTCGCCGACGCCGCGCTGCCCCACCCGCTGCCACCGCCCGAGCTGCTCGCGCCGGCCGAGATGGCGCGCGCGGATGCCGCCGCCATCGCCGCCGGCGTGCCCGGGCTCACGCTGATGGAGCATGCCGGCCGGGCGGTGGCCCGCGCGGCGCAGCGCGTGTTCGGCCCGTGCCGGACGCTGGTGCTGTGCGGGCCCGGCAACAATGGCGGCGACGGCTATGTGGCGGCGCGGCGGCTGGCCGAGCAGGGCTGGCCGGTCACGCTCGCCGCGCTGGCGCCGCCCGCGCCGGGGACCGACGCCGCCGCCGCCGCCGCGCGCTGGCAGGGGCCGGTGGCCGGGTTCGATCCGGCCGCGGCGGCACGGGCGGAGCTGGTGATCGACGCGGTGTTCGGCGCCGGCCTCTCGCGCGAGGTCGACGGGCTGGCCGCCGCGACGCTGGCCGCCGCCCGCCGGGTGCTGGCGATCGACATGCCGAGCGGGGTGGACGGGGCGAGCGGCGCGGTGCGCGGCGCCGCGCCGGCCGCCGCGCTCACGGTGACGTTCTTCCGCCTCAAGCCCGGCCACCTGCTGCTGCCCGGGCGCGAACGCTGCGGCGAGACGATGCTGGCGCCGATCGGCCTGCCCGAGACGGTGCTGGAGACCATCCGGCCGCGCAGCTTCCTCAACCGCCCCGGGCTCTGGCGCCTGCCGGCCCGCGACGCGGCGGCGCACAAATACACCTCCGGGCTCGTGACCGTGCTGGCCGGAGCGGAGATGACCGGCGCGGCGCGGCTGGCCGCGGCGGCGGCGCGCCGGGCCGGGGCCGGACTGGTCAGCATCGCGGCCGCGCGCGGGCGCGGCGATGTTTTCCGCACCACCGAGCCGGGCGTGATCGTCACCGAGGCGGCGCTGGCGGAGCTCCTCGCCGATCCGCGGCGCGGCGTGTTCGTCTGCGGTCCCGGCCTCGGCGTCGCGGCGGCGGAGGCGGCGCTGCCGCCGCTGCTGCGCGCCGGCCGCACCATCGTCGCCGACGCCGACGCGCTGACCGCCTGCGCCGGCCGGCCCGAGGCGCTGCGCGGCGCCGCGGTGCTGACCCCGCACGCCGGCGAGTTCGCAAGGCTGTTCGGCCCGCCCGCCGCCGACCGCCTCGCCGCCGACCGCCTCGCCGCCGCCCGGGACGCCGCCGCGCGCACCGGCGCGGTGGTGGTGCTGAAGGGCTCCGACAGCATCATCGCCGCCCCCGACGGGCGGGCGGCGATCAACGCCTGCGCCCCGCCCAGCCTCGCCACCGCCGGCACCGGCGACGTGCTCGCCGGCATCATCGCCGCGCTGCTGGCCGCCGGCATGGAGCCGTTCGCCGCCGCCGCCGCCGCCGTCTGGCTGCACGGGCGCGCCGCGGCGCTCGCCGGACGGGGTTCGGGCCTGATCGCCGAGGACCTGCCCGCGTTCCTGCCAGCCGCGTGGGCCGAGGCCGAGCGCGTGGCCGCGCCGCGTGCTATCCTGGCCCCATCACGACGAGGCCGACCATGAACGAAATCGCTGCACCGAGCGGACTTTTCGACCGCGCCATCCGGCGCATCACCACTGTCTGGCGCGACATGGCCGCCGGCGTCGCGCGCGAGGACGATGACAGTATCGAGGCGCAGATGAACGCCTGCCTCGCCGGCCGCGGCGGCGAGGTCAGCGCGCGCAACCGCGCGGCCAAGCTGGCCGAGACCTATCTCCGCCTCGACGAGGCCGGGCAGCGCCAGTTCCTCTCCACGCTGGCCGGCTTCGACGCCGACCCGGTGGCGGTGGCGCAAGGGTTCGAGGCGGTGCAGACCGCCGCCGACCCCGCCGCGCGCGCCGCCGCGCAGGCCAGGCTGCGCCGCCTGCTCGAACCGCCGCGCGCGCGCCTGCTCACCCAGTTCACCACCATCCCCGACGGCATGAAATTCCTCGTCGATCTGCGCGCGACGCTGCTCGGCCTCACCCGCGGCGACCCGCATCTGGCCGCGCTGGAGGCGGATCTGCGCGGGCTACTGGCGAACTGGTTCGATGTCGGCTTCCTCGAACTGCGCCGCATCGACTGGTCCAGCCCGGCGCTGCTGCTGGAACGCCTGGTCGGCTACGAGGCGGTGCACGAGATCCGCTCCTGGCGCGACCTCAAGAACCGGCTCGATTCCGATCGCCGCTGCTACGCCTTCTTCCATCCGCGCATGCCGGACGAGCCGCTGATCTTCGTCGAGGTGGCGCTGGTGCAGGGGCTGGCGGGCAGCGTGCAGCGCCTGCTCGACGAGAAGGCACCGCTGCTCGACCCCGGGGCGGCGGACACGGCCATCTTCTACTCGATCAGCAACTGCCAGCGCGGGCTTTCGGGGATCAGTTTCGGCAATTTCCTGATCAAGCGGGTGGTCGCGCTGCTGGCGGCGGAATTCCGCAATATCAAGACCTTTTCGACGCTTTCGCCAATGCCCGGCTTCCGCGCCTGGCTCGAGGCGCGCCTCAGCGAGGCGGCGCCGGGAGGGTTCTCCGAGGAGGAGGAAGCGGCGCTCAGGGCCGTCGCGCCGGGCGAGGCCGCGACGGCCGAGGCAGCGCTGGCGGCGATCCTGCGCTCGCGCGGCTGGTTCCGCGACGCGGCGCGGCTGCGCGCGGCCGAGCCGGTGCTGCTGCGCCTGGCCGCGCAATATCTGCTGCGCGAAAGCCGCGGCACGCGCGCGCTGGACCCGGTGGCGCATTTCCACCTCGCCAACGGCGCCCGGCTGGAGCGCATCAACCCGCTCGGCGACACCTCCGAGAAGGGTGTGAAGGAGAGCGCGACGCTGATGGTGAACTATCTCTACGACCCGGCGAAGATCGAGGAATATCACGAGGACTACGCCGGCGACGGGCGCCGCCACACCTCGAGCACGGTGCGCCGGCTGCTGCGTGGGTAGAGCCGGCGCCGAAAGTCTAGATATCCGCGTAGCAATGCGTCTCCGCCGCCGCCCCCGGTTGGGTCAGGGCGCCGAAGCAGGCCGGTCCCACGGTCTGCGCGTATTTCCACAGCGCGCCGCTGTTGTAGTCGGTCTTGCGCGGCTGCCAGGCGGCGCGGCGGGCGGCGAGTTCCTCGGCGGGGAGGGCGACGTCGATGGTGCCGGCCTCGGCGTCGATGACGATGCGGTCGCCGTTGCGCAGCAGCGCGATCGGTCCGCCCACCGCCGCCTCCGGCCCGACATGGCCGATGCAGAAGCCGCGCGTCGCGCCCGAGAAGCGGCCATCGGTGATCAGCGCCACCTGATCGCCCATGCCCTGGCCATAGATCGCGCTGGTGGTGGAGAGCATCTCGCGCATCCCCGGCCCGCCCTTCGGCCCCTCGTAGCGGACGACGATGACATCGCCGGCCTTGTAGGCGCGCGCCTGCACGGCGGCGAAGGCGTCCTCCTCGCAATCGAAGCACAGCGCCGTGCCCTCGAAGCGCAGCGTGTGCATGCCCGCCACCTTCACGATCGCGCCCTCCGGGGCGAGATTGCCCTTCAGCCCGACGACGCCGCCGGTTGGCGAAAGCGGCCGGCTCACCGGGTGGATCACGTCCTGGTCGGTGGGGAACACGACATGGGCGTGGTTTTCCGCCAGCGTCCGCCCGGTGACGGTGAGGCAGTCGCCATGCAGCAGCCCGCCATCGAGCAGCGCCTTGATGATCACCGGCATGCCGCCGACGCGATAGACATCCAGCGCGACATATTTGCCGCCCGGCTTGAGGTCGGCGATGTAGGGCGTGCGCCGCATGATCGCGACCACGTCATCGAGGGTGAAGCGGATGCCGGCCTCCGCGGCGATGGCGGGGAGATGCAGGCCCGCGTTGGTCGAACCGCCGGTGGCGCCGACCACGACAGCGGCGTTCTCCAAGGCCTTCAGCGTGACGATGTCGCGCGGGCGGATGCGCTTCTCGAGCAGCGCCATCACCGCGCGGCCGGACTCGACGGCGAAGCGGTCGCGGTCCTCGTACGGGGCCGGCGCGCCGGCCGAGCCGGGCAGCGCGAGCCCGATCGCCTCGCTCACGGTGGCCATGGTGTTGGCGGTGAACTGCCCGCCGCAGGCCCCGGCCGAGGGGCAGGCGACGCATTCCAGCTCGTGCAGATCGGCATCGCTCATCCGGCCGGCGGCGTGCTGGCCGACCGCCTCGAACACGTCCACCACCGTCACGTCGCGGCCCTTGAAGCGGCCGGGCAGGATCGAGCCGCCATACATGAACACGCTCGGGATGTTCAGCCGCAGCATCGCCATCATCATCCCCGGCAGCGACTTGTCGCAGCCGGCGAGGCCGACCAGCGCGTCGTAGCAATGGCCGCGCACGGTGAGCTCCACCGAATCGGCGATCACCTCGCGCGAGACCAGGGAGGATTTCATCCCCTGATGGCCCATGGCGATGCCGTCGGTGACGGTGATGGTGGTGAATTCGCGCGGCGTGCCGCCCGATTCCGCGACGCCCTTCTTGACCGACTGCGCCTGGCGCCCCAGCGCGATGTTGCACGGCGCGGCCTCGTTCCAGCAGGTGGCGACGCCGACGAAGGGCTGATGGATCTCGTCCTCCGTCAGCCCCATCGCGTAATAGTAGCTGCGATGCGGGGCCCGGTCCGCGCCCTCGGTGGTGTGGCGCGACGGCAGGCGCGATTTGTCCCAGCGTTTCGTTGTCATGGATCTTTCCCCCGCTCGCTTCGCGCGGCAGCTTAGGGTCCATGATTGCAGCGGACAAGATCGGGGGAGAAACGATGACCGGGGAGACAGTGCGGCGGGTCGAGGTCAACGGCATCGGGCTGGCGTTGCGCGAGCAGGGCACCGGGCCGCTGGTGCTGCTCTGCCATGGCTGGCCGGAGCTCTCGCTCTCCTGGCGCCACCAGCTGCGCGCCCTGGCCGAGGCCGGCTTCCGCGCCGTGGCCCCGGACATGCGCGGCTTCGGCGACAGCGACGCGCCCGCCGATGAAGGCGCCTACACGATCTTTCACACCGTCGGCGACATGGTGGCCCTGCTCGCCGCGCTCGGCGAGACCCAGGCGGTGATCGTCGGCCATGACTGGGGCGCGCCGGTGGCCTGGAACGCGGCGTTGATGCGCCCGGACCTGTTCCGCGCCGTGGTCGGCATGAGCGTGCCGCACCGCCCCCGCAGCGGCCGCGACCCGCTGAGCGCGCTGCGCGAGGGCGGCTTCGGGCGGCACTATTTCCTGCATTTCCAGACCCCGGGCGTGGCCGAGGCGGAGTTCGAGCGTGACGTGGCGGCGACGCTGCGCCGCATTCTCTATGCCGCCTCCGGTGACGCGCCGATGGGCGCTGGCGGCGCGTTCCTCACCGCGGTGCCGGAGGGGGACCCGCCCCAGGGCGGCTTCCTCGCCGCTGCGCCGGAGCCCCCTGCCCTGCCCGGCTGGCTCGACGAAGCGGTGCTCGACCGGTTCGTCGCCACCTACCGGCGCACCGGGTTCCGCGGCGGGCTCAACTGGTACCGCAATCTCGCCCGCAACTGGGAGCTCACCGCGCCCTTCCACGGCGCGCGCATCCGCGTCCCGGCGCTGTTCATCGCCGGGACGCGGGACCCGGTGATCCTGGGCCCGATCGGCGAACGCGCGCTGGCCGCCATGCCGGAGGCGGTGCCCGGCCTGCGCCGCCAGGTGCTGCTCGAGGGCGCCGGCCACTGGATCCAGCAGGAGCGGGCGGAGGCGGTGAACGAGGCGCTGATCGGCTTCCTGCGCGAACTCTGAGCGCGGCCCTCACACCTCCAGCCACTCCCGCCGCACCGCCTCGTTGGCGCGCAGGCCCGCCGGCGTGCCCTCGAACACCATGCGGCCATGGCCCATGACGTAGAGCCGGTGCGCGACATCGAGCGCGATGGCGAGCTTCTGCTCGACCAGCAGGATGGCGATGCCGCGGCTCGCGATCTCGCGCAGCAATTCGGCGACGCGCGTGACCATCTGCGGCGCCAGCCCCTCGGTCGGTTCGTCGATCATGATCAGGTCGGGATCGCCCATCAGGGTGCGGCAGATGGTGAGCATCTGCTGCTCGCCGCCCGAAAGCACGCCGGCGGCCGTGTCCGCGCGTTCCTGCAGGCGGGGGAACAGCGCGTAGGTCTGCTCGAAGCCGAAGCGCGGCGTGCGATTTCCGCGCTTGAGGCCGAGGAGCAGGTTCTGGGCCACCGTCAGCGTGGGGAAGATGGCGCGATCCTCCGGCACGTAGCCGAGACCGAGACGGGCGATCTCGTACGGCTTGCGTCCGGCGATCGCGGCGCCGCGGAAGGCGATGCTGCCCTGCGGCGGCACGTCGCCCATGATCGCCTTCAGCGTCGTCGAGCGGCCGGCGCCGTTGCGCCCGAGAATGGCGACGATCTCGCCCGCCGCGACCTCGAGATCGACGCCGTGCAGGATATGGCTCTTGCCGTAATAGGCGTGCAGGTCGCGCACGCGGAGCAGCGGCTCGCTCATGCCGGCGTCGCCACCGCGGTGCCGAGATAGGCTTCCTGCACGGCGGGATTGGCGCGCACCCGCTCGGGCGTGTCCGAGGCGATGATCTGTCCGTAGACGAGCACCGAGATGCGGTCGGCCAGGTCGAAGACCACGCCCATGTCGTGCTCGACCATCACCAGCGTGCGGCCCTCCGTCACCTTGCGGATCAGTGCCACCGCGTGCTCGGTCTCCGAACGGCTCATCCCCGCCGTCGGCTCGTCGAGCAGGATGACGTCGCCGCCGCCGACGATGGTGATGCCGATCTCGAGCGCACGCTGCTCGGCGTAGGTCAGCACGCCGGCGGGCAGATCGCGCCGGTCGATGAGGTTGATCTGCTCGAGCACATGCTCGGTGCGCGCGGTGAGGTCCGCCAGGCCCTCGACCGCGCGCCACAGCGAGGTGCGGTAGCCCATCGACCACATCGCCGCGCAGCGGACGTTCTCGAACACGCTGAGGCGGGGGAAGATGTTGGTCACCTGGAAGCTGCGCGCCAGCCCGCGGCGGTTGATCTCGTACGGCGCGTGGCCGGTGATGTCGGCGCCGTTGAGCCGGATCCGCCCCGAGCTCGGCACGAGCCGGCCGCTGATGAGGTGGAACAGCGTCGATTTGCCGGCCCCGTTCGGGCCGATGACGGCGTGGCGCTCGCCGGCGGCGATGGCGAGATCGACCCCGCGGATGATCGGCACGCGGCCGAAATTCTTGTGCAGCGCTTCGAGTTCCAGGGCCGGCCCGGTCATCGTCCGCGGCCCTGCCGTGCCTCGGCGAGCGTCGTCGCCCAGACATTGCCGACGATGGGCAGCACGCGGCGGAAGCCGATGAAGCCCGGCACCGCCAGCAGCACGGCCAGGCTCCACGGCGCGGCGCTGGCCGCCTCCACCGGCACGTGCAGGAAGCGGAACGCGGTGCCGCCCTCCGAACCGGCGCTGAGCCGGTAGGCCATCTCAAGCGCCAGCGCAGCGCCGGCGAAGGTCACGAGCCCGAGCAGCAGCGCCAGCGCATAGGCCGGAGCCAGCCGATGCAGCAGCCGCGCGCGCCAGACCGGCGCATGCATGGCGATCAGACCGGCGATGCCGCCGGGCGCGAAGCTGACCATGACGATGAACAGCAGCCCGAGATAAAGCTGCCAGATCTCGGTGGCGTCGCTCAGCATCACCTGCAGGAAGGTGATGAGGATGGCGCCGATCACCGGCCCGGCGAAATTGCCGACCCCGCCGATATAGGTCATCAGCAGGACGATCCCCGAAGGCGCAGCGCCGACATTGGCGGCGTTCATGATCTCGAAGTTGATCGCGGTGAGCCCGCCGGCGATCCCGGCGAACAACCCGGCGAGGCAGAAGGCGATGAAGCGCACGCTCTGCGTGTTGTAGCCGATGAAGGCGGCCCGCTCCGGATTGTCGCGCACGGCGTTGCAGATGCGCCCGAACGGGGTGCGCGTGAGCGCGTACATCGCCATCATGCACAGCAGGCACCAGCCGGCGATGAGGTAATAGACCTGCAGCTGCGGGCCGAAATTGAGCCCGGCGACATGGAGCAGCTTGGTGCGGTTCGTGGTGATGCCGTCCTCGCCGCCGAAGAAGTCGCGCAGGATCAGCGCGCTCGCCCCCACCAGCTCGCCGAGGCCGAGCGAGATCATGGCGAACGCCGTGCCGCCCCGCCGGGTCGAGACGCTGCCGAAAATGATCCCGAAGAAGAGCCCGGCCGCGCCGCCCACCAGCGGCAGCAGCACCAGCGGCACCGGCAGATGCGCGCCGATGATCGCATTCATCGCATGCACGACGAGAAATCCGCCGAGCCCGTAATAGACCGCGTGGCCGAAGGAGAGCATGCCGGTCTGGCCGAGCAGCATGTTGTACGACAGCGCGAAGATGATCATGATCGCCATCAGGCTCATGGTCGTGAGCCCGGTGCCGGACGCGAACAGGTGCGGCAGCAGCAGGAACACCGCGGCGACGGCGAGCCAGAGCCCGGTGCGCGCCCATCCGCGGCCCCGCGCCGTCCGGCGCACACCGCTCTGCACCGCCGCGCTCATGTCTCGCGGGTTCCGAACAGGCCGCGCGGGCGGAAGATGAGGATCAGCACCAGCAGCAGATAGGGCACGATCGGCGCGATCTGGGCCACCGTCACCTGCGTGATCTCGGCGAAGAACGCGTCCGGCGCCAGGTGGGCGCCGAAGACCGCGAGCAGATCGCCGATCGAGACATTCATCGCCACGGCGAAGGTCTGCACCAGGCCGATGAGCAGCGAGGCGGCGAACGCCCCGGCGAGCGAGCCGAGCCCGCCGACCACGACCACGACGAACAGGATCGGCCCGAGCAGGCCGGCCATGTTCGACTGCGTCACCAGCGCCGGCCCGGCGATGACCCCGGCGACGGCAGCGAGCCCGGTGCCGACGCCGAAGGCGAGCATGAACACGCGCGGCACGTTATGGCCGAGCATCGCGACCATGTCCGGATGGGTGAGCGCGGCCTGGATGATGAGCCCGGCGCGCGTGCGCGTGAGCACCAGCAGGAGCACGGCGAAAATGGCGATGGCGGTGAGCAGCTCGAACAGCTTGTAGGCGGGATAATTGGTGGAGAAGATGGTGAAGGCGGTGAAATCCAACGACGGCGGCACGCGGTAATCAACCGGCAGCCGCCCCCAGAGCATCTGCACCACCTCCTCGACGACGAAGGCGAGGCCGAAGGTGAAGAGCAGCTCCGCCACGTGGCCGTGCCGGTGCACCGTGCGCAGCCCGTAGCGCTCGACGAGGGCGCCGAGGGCGCCGACCAGCACCGGGGCGATCAGCAGCGCCGGCCAGAAGCCGAGCACGCGGCTGAGCTGGTAGCCGAAGAAGGCGCCGAGCATGTAGAAGCTGGCGTGCGCGAAGTTGAGCACGCCCATCATGCTGAAGATCAGCGTCAGGCCGCTCGCCATCAGGAACAGCAGCATGCCGTAGAGCACGCCGTTGAGCGTGGAGACGATGATCAGTTCGAGCACGGATCGGCGCCCAAGCGGCCCGCCTCGGCGCGATCAGCTCGGCCGCTGCATCTTGCAGGTGGTCGGCAGAACCGTCTGATCCGCCGGCACCTTGCCGGCCAGCTTCGTGCCCCAGCCGGTGTGTTCCTCGTCGAACGGCTGATTGGCGCCGAGCGGGCCGAAGGTGACGACGAACATGTCCTGGAAGAACTGGTGGTCCGCCGCGCGCATGAAGCCCTCGCCGCCATCGAAGGTGGTGATTTTCATGCCTTCCAGCTTCGGCGCGAATTTCACCGGATCCGGCGATTTCGCCTCCTCGATGGCGCGGAACACCATGGACATCATGTTGAAGACGCGCGGGTACCACAGCGACTGCCCGTTCAGCTTGGCGCGGAATTCCTTTTCCGCCTCGCGCGCGGGCGCGTAGTCGAGGTTGGGGAAGCCTTCGACCATGGCGAAGACCCGATCCGCCAGATTGGCCTGGCGGATCGCCGTCGGCCCGCCGGCGCCGCCGGCGTAATAGGTGTACCAGTCCGCCTGCAGCCCGGCATCGGCGGCCGCCTTGAGCAGCAGCGCGATATCCTGACCCCAGTTGCCGGTGATCACGCTATCCGCGCCGGAGGCCTTGATCTTGGCGATGTAGGGGGAGAAATCCGTGATCTTGAGCAGCGGATGCAGCTCGTCGCCGACGATCTGGATGTCCGGCCGCTTCTGCGCGAGCATCTTGCGCGCTTCGGTCCGCACGGACTGGCCGAACGAGTAGTCCTGGTTGATGAGATAGACCTTCTTGATCGCGGGCCGCGTCTTCATGTAGCTGGTGAGCGCCTCCATCTTGATGTCCGAATTCGCATCCCAGCGGAAATGCCAGTAGCTGCACTTGGCGTTGGTCAGCGAGGGATCGACGGCGGCGTAGTTGATGTAGACGACCTCCTTGCCGGGATTGCGGTCGTCGTACTTGGCGACGAAATCCTCGATCGCGGCGCCGACGCTGGAGCCGTTGCCCTGGGCGATGATGCGCGCGCCGGCGTCGATCGCCTTCTGCACCTGCACCAGCGCTTCCTGCGGATTGGTCTTGTCGTCGTAGCCGAGAATCTCGACCTTCATGCCGAGAACACCGCCCTTCGCATTCACCTGGTCGGCGATGTACTGGAAATGCTCGAGCCCGACCTGACCGACGCTGGCACCGCCACCGGAGAGCGGATCGACATAGGCGATCTTCAACGTATCGGCGCGGCCGAGCGCGGCGCTCGCCATCAGCCCGATCCACGCCACCGCCAGTACCCTCGAAATGGCACGCGACATCACCGTTCCCTCCGTGTCCGACGACACTTCTGGCCTGCTGGCGTCCCGCCTGCCGGCCGGCATCGTCTCTCGCGACGCAGGCTGACAGATCTATGGCAGAGGTCAAACCGGGTCAATCGCGCTCCGGCCGCTCCGCGCTGTCGGAATGCCCTGGCAGGAACGCCCGGCGGTTTCCGGCGGCACGGTGACGAGAAAGACCTCGGCGCCGAGTTCGCGCCCGTCATCGAGCACGGCGATGCGCCAGCGTCCGGGCACCATCTCCCACGGCTCATCGAAGGCGAAACCGACGAAGCGCACGCCAGGACCGGTCGGCACGGTGTAGGATTCGCGGTCCGCCTGCCTTCCGTCCGGCGTGGTGAGCGGGGGATGATCGACCTGCACCCGCAGCACCGGCGGCCACCCCCCGGCCGCGGCCAGCCGGTACTCCAGGCCGAACACGGCGCAGGGCCGGGCGACGATCTCCGGCCCGGCGGCGAGCAGGGCGGGCAAGGGCCGCTCGACGATGTCGGCCAGCGTATCCTGGCCCGGCGCCGGCGCCTGCCAGCCGCTCGGCGGCGCGGCGCTGAAGCTGCCATAGGCGATGATCTCGATGCCCGGCGCCGGGGCGGCGGCCAGCGCGAGCAGAAGCAGCATGGCTGGGACCAGCGGGACGGGTCTTGACCGCGGCCGGGTTCGCAGCGCAGATTGGGCTCTACTGAGAATGGTTCTCAATTGAAAGTTTCCCATGCCCCTCGCCACCCGCCGTGCCGCTCGCATCGCCCCGCCTCTGGTTACCCCGCCTCTGGTCGCCGCGCCTTTGGTCGCCCTGCCTCTGGTCGTGATGGCCCTGCTCGCCGCCCCGGCCACCCCGCGCGCCGCGGAGCCGGCGCCGATCGAGGTCACGATCAAGGATCATCGCTTCGAGCCGGCGGAGATCACCGTGCCGGCCGGCCAGGCGGTGCGGCTGCATGTGCGCAATCTGGATGCCTCGGCGGAGGAATTCGACTCGCCATCGCTGAAAGTGGAAAAAGTCATCGCCGCCCACGGCGCCGCGGTGGTGCATCTGCGCCCGCTGAAGCCGGGCCGCTACGCCTTCACCGGTGAATACCACGAGGAAACGGCGCACGGCACCGTGATCGCGCAGTAGGCCCCATGCTCGCCGCGCTCGTCATCGTCTTCCGTGAGGTCATCGAGGCCGGCCTGATCGTCGGCATCGTGCTCGCCGCCACGCGCGGCGTTCCCGGGCGCGGGCGCATGGTCGCGCTGGGGGTCGCCGGCGGCATCGCCGGGGCCGGCCTGCTCGCCGCCTTCGCCGGGCGGCTGGGCGCGGCCTTCGCCGGCGCCGGGCAGGAGCTGTTCCAGGCCGGCGTGCTCATCGCCGCGGTGGCGATGCTGGCCTGGCACACGATCTGGATGGCGAGTCACGGCCGCGCCATCGCCCGCGAGCTGCGCGCGCTCGGCGCCGCCGTCAGTTCCGGCCGCTCGAAGCTCGCCATGCTCGGCGTCGTCGTCGGCATCGCCGTGCTGCGCGAGGGCTCGGAAGTCGTTCTGTTTCTCTATGGCATCGCCGCCACCGGCGGCAGTTCCGCGCCGGGCATCGTGCTCGGCGGCACCCTCGGCGTGCTCGCCGGCGCGGCCGTGGCGGGGCTGGTCTATCGCGGCCTGCTGGCGATCCCCGCCGGCCGTCTGCTCGCCGTCACCGGCTGGCTGATCACCCTGCTCGCCGCCGGCATGGCGAGCCAGGCCGTGGCCTTCCTCCAGCAGGGCGGGTTCGCGGAGCTGCTGGTCGAGCCGGTGTGGGATACGAGCTGGCTGCTCGCCGACGGCTCGATCGTCGGGCGTCTGGCGCACACTCTGGTCGGCTATACCGACCAGCCGGACGGGCTGCAGCTCCTCGTCTATGCGGCGACGGTGGCGACCATCACCCTGCTCGCCCGCGCCGTGCGCGCCGCCGCCGCACCCAGCTCCGCACCCAGTTCTGGCCCCGATTCCGCCGCGCGGGCGGCGCGCGGGCGCGGGGCGGCCTGAGCGCCCGGCGCCGCCGACAAATCCGCCGCCGCGAACTTGACCGCGCCGGCTCCGCCGACCAATCTCGCCGCGCCCGAGAGACGGCGGCGGCCCAGGGCTGGAAGCGGTCGGGGCCGGGAACGGCCGGGCCGCGCTTCACGCATATTCGTCACGCACATTCGTTCGAACGCGCGCGGACGGAACACCGGCCGCGCCGCCTCGACCAACGCCAAGATGGGGAAGCCAGCGTCATGTATCCTGCGGTTCAGCTGCTTATCGACGGGGATTGGCGTCCAAGCCGGTCCGGCAAGACTCTCAATGTGCTCAACCCCGCCACCGGCGAAGTGAACGGCACGGTGGCGCATGCCGACATCGCCGATCTCGATGTCGCGCTCGCCGCCGCGCAGAAGGGCTTCGAGACCTGGCGCCGTGTCTCGGCCTATGACCGCAGCCGGATCATGCGCAAGGCGGCGGAGATTCTCCGCACCCGCGTCGACGAGATCGGCCGCATCATGACGCTCGAACAGGGCAAGCCGCTGGTCGAAGCGAAAGGCGAGACGGCGTTTTCCGCCGACATCATCGAGTGGTTCGCCGAGGAGGCGCGCCGCGCCTATGGCCGCGTCGTGCCGGCGCGTGCCGACAACATCCAGCAGCTGGTGATCAAGGAGCCGGTCGGGCCGGTGGCGGCGTTCACGCCGTGGAACTTCCCGATCAACCAGACCAACCGCAAAATCTGCGGCGCGCTCGCCGCCGGCTGCTCGATCATCGTCAAGGGTCCGGAGGAGACGCCGGGTTCGGTCGCCGCCTATGTGCAGTGCTGGCTCGATGCCGGGCTGCCGCCGGGCGTGATCAACCTGGTCTTCGGCGTGCCGGCGCAGATCAGCGAGTATCTCATCCCGCACCCGATCATCCGGAAAATCTCCTTCACCGGATCGACCGCCGTCGGCAAGCATCTCGCCGCCCTCGCCGGCCAGCACATGAAGCGGGTGACGATGGAGCTCGGCGGCCACGCGCCCTCGATGGTGTTCGATGACGCCAATCTGGACACCGCCGCCGCGGTGCTCGCCGCCAACAAGTTCCGCAACGCCGGCCAGGTCTGCGTCGCGCCGACGCGCTTCCTGGTCCAGGACGGCGTGCACGACGCGTTCGTCGAGAAGCTCGTCGCCCGCGCCCGGAAGCTCAAGGTCGGCAACGGGCTCGAGGACGGCGTGACGATGGGCCCGCTGGCCAATCCGCGCCGCATCCCGGCGATGGAGGGCCTGATCGCCGACGCGGTGGCGAAGGGTGCCAGCATCGCCACCGGCGGCAAGCGCATCGGCAATGTCGGCAATTTCTTCGAGCCGACGGTGCTCACCGGCATGACCACCGAGATGCGCGCGATGAACGAGGAGCCGTTCGGCCCGCTCGCGCTCGTCAGCCGCTTCTCCAGCATCGACGATGTGATCGCCGAGGCCAACCGGCTCGATTATGGCCTGGCCGCCTATGCCTACACCGCGTCGCAGAAGACGGTGACGACGCTGTCCACGCGCGTCGAGGTCGGCATGCTGTCGATCAATCATCACGGCATCGCGCTGCCGGAGGTGCCGTTCGGCGGCATCAAGGACAGCGGCTACGGCTCCGAAGGCGGCAGCGAGGCGATCGAGGCGTATCTGAACACGAAGCTGGTAACGGCGGCCGCGATCTGACCGGCGCGGAGGAGCCGGGCTCGGCTCAGCCCGGCTCCTCCGCGTGCGCGCGCTCGAACGCCCACACCTCCTCGAAGCCCATCAGCCGGTTCATCGCGTCGAAGGGCAGCAGCGCGAGCCCGGCGCCGGCGCTGGAGCCGTGTTCGCGCAGCACGCCGTAGGCGCCCTGCAGCGCGTGCGCCGCGGCGAGGAAGCCGGTGGCGGGGAAGATCGCCACCTGATAGCCGAGCTCGGCCAGCCGCGCCCGCGTCGGCACCGGCGTGCGCCCGCCCTCGACCATGTTGGCGAGGCAGGGCAGATCGAAGCGGGCGCAGATCGCCGCCATTTCCGCCTCCGATTCCGGGCTCTCGACGAACAGGATGTCGGCGCCGGCCTCGGCATAGGCCTCGGCGCGCCGCAGCGCCTCGTCCAGCCCCAGCGCGGTACGCGCGTCGGTGCGGGCGATGATGAGGCAATCGGCGCTGGAGCGGCTCTCGCAGGCGACCCGGAGCTTGCGCACCATTTCCGCCGCCGGCACCACGCGCCGCCCTGGCGTGTGGCCGCATTTCTTCGGGAAGACCTGGTCCTCGATCTGGATCGCGGCGACGCCGGCGGCCTCGTAGCCGCGCACCGTGCGGGCGACGTTGAGCAGGCCGCCGAAGCCGGTATCCGCGTCCGCGATCAGCGGCGTCGCCGTGCCGGCGGCGATCGCCTGCACCCGCGCCAGCATCTCGCCGTAGGAGGCGAGCCCGGCGTCCGGCAGACCGAGATGGGAGGCGACGGTGCCGTAGCCGGTCATGTAGAGCGCCGCGAAGCCCATGCGGTCGGCGATGCGGGCGGAGATCATATCGAACACGCCGGGCGCGACGAGCACCTCGCCACGGCGCAGCAGCGTCTTCAGGCTCGGGCGCGACGGCATGGTGCCTCCTGCGGCGGGCGGGGTGGGCCCGTTGGTGGACGAGCCTGGGTGGACGAGCGTGGCGGCCAGCATAGAGCGGCCTCGCCGGCGCGGAAATCGGCCCGGCCGGAGCGGGATTTTCGCAGCGTGATTGCCGCTTGCAACGCCCCCCCCTTCACGCTATCTCACGGGCATACATTCTCCGCAGCACTGAACGGGGGGTGGCCTTCACGGGCCGCCTTTTTTGTTTTTGGACCTGGACCGCCCGATTCTGACCGGCCTCGAAGCCCGGCTCGCCGACCTGGTCGCGCCGACCGTCACCGCCATGGGGTATGAACTCGTCCGCGTCGCCGTCACCGGCCGGGACCGGCCGACGATCCAGATCATGGTGGACCGTGCCGATGGCGTCCCGGTCGGCGTCGGCGACTGCGAGGCGCTCAGCCATTCGCTCGGCGCCGTGCTCGATGTCGCGGACCCGCTGCACGGCGCCTGGACGCTGGAGATCAGCTCGGCCGGGATCGATCGGCCGCTGACGCGCGCCAAGGACTGGAACCGCTTCGCCGGCCATCTGGCGCGGGCCGAGATGGCGGTGCCGTTCGAGGGCCGCAAGCGCTTCTCCGGCGTCGTGCTCGGCGCCGACGCCACCGCCGCCCGGCTCCGGCTCGACGATGGCAGCGAGGTGGCGCTGAACCTGGCCGATATCCGCCGCGCCAAGCTGGTACTGACCGATGCGCTGATCGACGCCTGCGCCGCCCCTGCAACCGATAGCGAAGCACACTGAGGGATCACCGCGCCATGGATACCGCCGTCACCCGCCCCGAATTGCTGCTGGTGGCCGATGCCGTCGCCCGCGAGAAATCGATCGACCGGGACGAAGTGCTGGAGGCGATGGAGCAGGCGATCCAGAAGGCCGGCCGGGCGAAATACGGCCACGAGAAGGATATCCGCGCCACCATCGACAAGAAGACCGGCGAGGTGCGGCTGTCGCGCTGGACCGAGGTGGTGGAGACGGTGGAGAACGAGGACACGCAGATCCCCCTCGCCATCGCCCAGCGCATCAATCCCGAGCTGAAGCTCGGCGAGTTCATCGTCGATCCGCTGCCGCCGATCGATTTCGGCCGCATCGCCGCGCAGACCGCCAAGCAGGTGATCGTGCAGCGGGTGCGCGAATACGAGCGCAAGCGCCAGTATGACGAGTTCAAGGACCGCGTCGGCGAGATCATCAACGGCACGGTGAAGCGGACCGAGTACGGCAACCTGATGGTCGATCTCGGCCGCGCCGAGGCGCTGCTGCGCAAGGACGAGCTGATCCCGCGCGAGAGTTTCCGCAATGGCGACCGCGTGCGCGCGTTCATCTACGACGTGCGCGACGAGGCACGCGGGCCTCAGATCTTCCTCTCGCGCACCCATCCCGGCTTCCTCGCCAAGCTGTTCGCCCAGGAAGTGCCGGAAATCTACGACGGCATCATCGAGATCAAGGCGGTCGCGCGCGATCCCGGATCCCGGGCCAAGATGGCGGTGATCAGCCGCGATTCCTCCATCGACCCGGTCGGCGCCTGCGTCGGCATGCGCGGCTCGCGCGTGCAGGCGGTGGTGGCCGAGTTGCAGGGCGAGAAGATCGACATCATCCCCTGGTCGCCCCAGGCCGCGACCTTCGTCGTCAACGCGCTGGCGCCGGCGGAGGTGACCAAGGTGGTGATGGACGAGGAGGCCGGGCGCGTCGAGGTCGTGGTTCCGGACGACCAGCTCAGCCTGGCCATCGGCCGGCGCGGCCAGAATGTCCGCCTCGCCAGCCAGCTCACCCGCTGGGACATCGACATCCTGACCGAGGCCGAGGAGAGCGAGCGCCGGCAGGAGGAATTCCGCCGCCGCACCGGCCTGTTCGTCGACGCGCTCGATGTCGACGATGTCATCGCCGGGCTGCTGGTTACTGAAGGGTTCACCACCATCGAGGAGCTGGCCATGACGCCGCCCGAGGAAATGGCCGAGATCGAAGGCTTCGACGAAACCATCGCCGCCGAGCTGATCCGCCGCGCCGAGGAACATCTCACCCGGCGCGACGCCGCCTTCGACGACCGCCGCCGCCAGCTCGGCGTCAGCGACGAGATCGCCGCCTTCGAGGTGCTGACGCCGGGGATGCAGGTCGCGCTCGGGGAGAAGGGCGTCAAGACGCTCGATGATCTCGCCGACCTCGCCTCCGACGAGCTGATCGAGATCGTCGGCGCCGAACACATGGATGAGGCGACCGCGAACGAGCTGATCATGGCCGCGCGCGCCCACTGGTTCGCCGGCGAGGATGGCGCCGCGGCGGAGCCGGGCAAGCAGGAGCAAGGCCACGACTGAACGCGGCGCCCCCCTCGCCCCGGCCGACCCGACGGCGGACGACGCCGAGAGCGAACGCGGCCCGCTGCGCCGCTGCATCGTCACGCGCGTGCAGGCACCGAAGGAGCAGATGCTGCGCTTCGTCGTCGGCCCCGGCCACGCGCTGGTGCCGGATCTCGCCGGGCGGCTGCCGGGACGGGGAATCTGGTTGAGTGCGCGCGGCGATGTGTTAGAAACCGCGCGTCGGCGCGGCGCCTTCAGCCGGGCCGCGCGGTCGCGGGTGGACGTGCCTGACGATCTGGCGGCGATGGTCACCGACGGGCTCCTGCGGCGCATCGGCGAGACGCTGGGCCTGGCGCGCCGCGCCGGACAGGCGGTGTGTGGTTTCACCCGGTGCCGCGAATGGCTGCAGCTTCATCGGGCGGGGCTGGTCGTGCAGGCATCGGATGGCAGTCCCGAGGAGCGGGCGCGTCTGCTGGGCAGCTGGCGTGATGGCCCGGTGATCACCCCGCTCCCCGGCGCGGCGCTCGGCGCCATCTTCGGCCGCGAGCATGTCGTGCACGTGGCGGTGGCCCCGGGGCGGCTGGCGACGGGGCTCGCCGCGGAGGCGGAACGGCTGGCGGGCGTGCGTGCGAGAGGTGTGGCCGCGACGGTTGGGGGCGCCAGCACGGCGCCGCCCGGCGGCGAAAGCGGAGCGGGCGCAGCCGGGCCGAACGCCCCGCACGCGGCTCCGGATGAATTGAGCGGCTCAGCAGACGTGGAAGTGACGGGCGAATAGATGACGGACAGCAACGAACAGGATGCGGCAAAGGGGCGTCTTTCGCTCCGCCCGAGCGGACGTCTCGAACTGGGACGCACGGTGGATGCCGGGTCGGTGCGGCAGAGCTTCAGCCATGGCCGCTCCAAGGTCGTGCAGGTCGAGGTGCGCAAGAAGCGCGCCATCGTGCCCGGCGCCGCGCCGCCACCGCCGCCCGCCCCGCCGAGCGGCGCCGACAGCGGCGCGCCGGCGCCGGCGCCGAGCCCGCGCCACACCCCGGCCGCCGGGCGCTCCGGCCCGGGCGGGCGGGCGCTGACCGCCGGCGAACTCGCCACCCGCCAGCGCGTGCTGGTCGAGCAGCAGCGCGAGAACGCGCGGCGCGAGGCCGAGGCGCGCGAGCGGGAGAAGATCGCCATCCTCTCCGCCGCCGAGGAGGCGCGCCGCCGCGAGGACGAGGCCCGCAAGGCCGCCGAGGAAGCGCGTCTGGCCGCCGAGGCGGAGAGCCGCAAGGCCGCCGAGGAGGCCGCGCGCGGCGCGGCCGAGGCCGCATCCAGCCAGGCCGTTGCGGGCGAGGACGCGGGCACGGCCCCGGCCGGCGCGCGCGGCGCCGCGGCCCCGCGGACCGCCCAGGGTAGCGGCGCTGGCCATCCCGTGGGCCACCCATCTGGCCATCCCGCGGGCCGCCCGCCGGGCCGCGCCGCGGATGCCGGCGCCCGGGCCCCGGCGCCGGGCAAGCCGAGCGAAACCCTGCATTTGCGCCCCGCCCGCGCCGGCGAGGACGAGGAAGAGTCCCGCCCCGTCCGGCGCCCCGGCGGCTCGGTGACGGCGCCGCGCAAGCCGCAGGTCGCGGCGCCGAAGAAGGCCGCCGAGGACCGCCGCCGCGGCGCCGCGCGCATCGACGTGCAGGCCGCGCTGGAGGGTGAAGACGAACGCGTGCGCAGTCTGGCCTCGGTCCGCCGTCAGCGTGAGCGCGAGCGGCGCCAGGCTGAACTCGAACTCCTCCGCTCAGATCAGGTGAAAGTCGTGCGCGACGTCGTGCTGCCCGAGACGATCACGGTCCAGGAACTCGCCGGCCGCATGGCGGCGCGCGCCGGGGACGTGATCAAGGCGTTGATGAAGCTCGGCGTGATGGCGACCGTCACGCAGAGCCTCGATGCCGATACCGCCGAGCTGGTGGTGCAGGAGTTCGGCCACCGGGTGAAGCGCATCTCGGAAGCCGATGTCGAGATCGGCCTCGCCGGCGCCGAGGACGCGGCCGAGGAGCTGACCCCGCGCCCGCCGGTGGTCACCATCATGGGCCATGTCGATCACGGCAAGACCTCGCTGCTCGACGCGCTGCGCACGACCGACGTCGCCGCCCACGAGGCCGGCGGCATCACGCAGCATATCGGCGCCTACCAGGTGGCGCTGCCGAGCGGGCAGAAGGTGACCTTCATCGACACGCCCGGCCATGAGGCCTTCACCGCGATGCGCGCGCGCGGCGCGGGTGTCACCGACATCGTCGTCCTCGTCGTCGCCGCCGATGACGGGGTGATGCCGCAGACGATCGAGGCCATCCGCCACGCCAAGGCCGCCAACGCGCCGCTGATCATCGCCATCAACAAGATGGACAGGGCCGACGCCAACCCGGCGCGCGTGCGCCAGGAACTGCTGCAGCACGAGGTCGTCGTCGAGGACATGGGCGGCGAGACGCAGGACGTGGAGGTCTCGGCGACGAAGCGCACCGGGCTCGACAAGCTGCTCGAGGCGATCCTGCTGCAGGCGGAAATTCTCGATCTGCGCGCCAATCCCGATCGCGCCGCGGAGGGCGGCGTGCTGGAAAGCCGTCTCGATCGCGGCCGCGGCCCGGTGGCGACGCTGCTGGTGCAGAAAGGCACGCTGCGCCAGGGCGATATCGTCGTCGCCGGCGCCGAATGGGGCCGCGTGCGCGCGATGCTCGACGACAAGGGCCAGCCGCTGGCCGAGGCCGGACCGTCCATGCCGGTGGAGATTCTGGGTCTTTCCAGCGTGCCGGCGGCGGGCGAGCCCTTCGTCGCCGTCGAGAACGAGAGCCGGGCGCGCGAGATCAGCGAGTTCCGCCAGCGCAAGCTGCGCGACAAGGCCGCCGCCGGCACCGCCGCGGCGCGCGGCACGCTCGACCAGATGCTGGCCCGCATCCAGGCCGGCGAGCAGAAGGAAGTCGCCGTCATCATCAAGGCCGATGTCCAGGGCAGCGCGGAGGCGATCCAGGCCACCGTGCTCAAGCTCGGCAACGACGAAGTGCGCGCGCGGGTTCTGTTCGCCGGTGTCGGCCAGATCACCGAGAGCGACGTTCAGCTGGCGATGGCGTCGAAGGCGGTCATCGTCGCCTTCAATGTCCGCGCCACCGCGCAGGCGCGCGAGCTCGCCCAGCGCGAAGGCGTCGATATCCGCTACTACAGCATCATCTACGACGTCGCCGACGACATCGAGAAGCTCGTCACCGGGCGGATGGCGCCGAAAGCGCGCGAGAAGTTCCTCGGCTACGCCGAGATCCGCAAGGTGTTCGAGATCACCAAGGTGGGCAAGGTCGCCGGCTGCATGGTCACCGATGGCCTCGTCAAGCGCGGCGCCGGCGTCCGCCTGCTCCGCGACAACGTGGTGATCCATCAGGGCGAGCTCTCGACGCTCAAGCGCTTCAAGGACGATGTGCGCGAGGTGGCGCGCGGCTACGAATGCGGGCTTTCCTTCGCCGGATTCAACGATCTGCGCGAGGGCGACGTGGTCGAGTGCTTCGAGACCGAGCTGGTCCCGGCGTGACCGGAGAGCGTGCCGCACCGACCCAGCGCCAGCTGCGCGTCGCGGAGGAGATCCGCCACGTGCTCGCCGGGCTGTTCCTGCGCCACGATTTCCGGGATCCGGACCTGGCCGGCGCCGACATCACCGTGACCGAGGTGCGGATCGGCCCCGACCTCAAGCACGCGACCGCGTTCATCGCCCGCTTCGGCCGCACCGATGCGGATGCGCTGCTGCCCGCGCTGCGCCGCGCCGCGCCGTATATGCGGACCCAGATCGCGCATGCGATGCGGCTGCGCCACGCGCCCGAGCTCTCGTTCCAGCCGGACACGACGCTCGACGAGGCGGCGCACATCAGCGAGCTGCTGCGCTCGCCGGACGTGGCGCGGGACCTGAAGAAATAGGGCCGAACCCGCCAGGGAGTTGATTACCGACGCGTGCGGTGGTTGCATGGTCTCCAACGAAACGAGGGAGGCGACCATGCGCGGCGAGACCCAGTGGCGGCGGCGGACCCTGCTCGGCGCCGGACCGGCCGCGGTGCTGCTGGCCAGCGGCGCGGCCCGGGCCGATACGGTGCCGTGGTCGGCCGGCAGCGAGCAGCCGGTGCTGATCGCCCCGCCCAACGCCACCGATTGCCACCATCACATCTACGATTCCCGCTTCAAGGTCGCGCCGACCGCGACCTTGCGCCCGGGCGACGCCACGGTGGCCGACTACCGCAAGCTGCAGGCGCGCATCCGCACCAGCCGCAACATCGTCGTCCAGCCCTCCACCTACGGCACGGACAACGCGCTGCTGGTGGAGGCGCTGGGCCAGTTCGGCGCCCAGGCGCGCGGCGTCGCGGTGGTGGACACGTCGGTGACGGACGCCGAGCTCGACCGGCTGCACAAGGCCGGTGTGCGCGGCATCCGCTTCAACCTGGTCCAGGCCGGCGCGACCACGCCGGCGATGGTCGAACCGCTGGCCGCGCGCGTGAACGAACGCGGCTGGCATGTGCAGTTCCACCTGCTCGCAGCACAGATCGCCGAGATGGCGCCGCTGTTCGCGCGCGTGCCGGCGCAGATGGTGTTCGACCATATGGGCCGCCTGCCCGAACCGGAGGGCATCCGCCATCCGGCCTTCAAGGTGATCGCCGAGCTGGTGCAGAAGAACCGCGCCTGGGTGAAGCTCTCCGGCGCCTACATGGACACGAAACTCGGCCCGCCCGCCTACGCCGACACCAGCGCGGTGGCGAAAGCCTATCTCGACCTCGCGCCCGAGCGCATGGTCTGGGGCAGCGACTGGCCGCATCCGACCGAAAAAGTGAAGCCGGACGACGCGATCCTGTTCGACCTGCTGCTGGGCTGGGCCCCGAACGAGGCGACGCGGCAACGCCTCCTGGTGGAGAATCCGGCCAAGCTGTACGGCTTCCCGGCTTAAGCGGAGACGCGGCCGGGATTTCGGCGCTGCCGCCGGCATGATGGCGGCGCGTCATCCGTCCCGGGTGGAATGGTCCCGTGCATTCGCTGCGCACCCGCCTCTTTGGCTTGTGGCTGCTCTCCCTCGTGGCCGGCCTCGCCGTCGCGGGCCTGCTCGTCGAGCTGTACCAGCGCTCCGTCCAGGCGCAGATCGGGCGGGCCGAAGCCGTCATCGCCCGCGCCTGTGATCTGATCCGGGACGGCGCCGGGGCCTTCACCGGCTCCCGGCCCGGGCCGGGCCTCGCCGATCCGGCGCTCAGGGCCCGGCTGGCCGATCTCGTCGGGCGCGCGCTGGCGCATCAGGAGGGCGTCGAAGGCGGGCTCTGGCAGGCCGGCTCCGGCCCCCTCGCCTATGCGTTTCCAACCTATGCGGGTACCGGCCCCAAGACCGACCTGCCGGTGGCCGAGCGGAGCCAGATCGAAGCCGTCAACCGGCAGGCGGCACGCGCGGGGCAGCCCGCCGAGCATCGTGTCGCGGGCCGCGCGCAGACCTTGCTGCTGCACGCATGCCCGCTGCCCGGCCCCGGCGTCGCCGCCTCCGATGGCCCCGCCTTCGGCCTGACCGCCTGGACGATGACGCGCGTGAACGCCGCGCCCGGCTTCGGGCGGCTGCTCCTCGGCCTCGCCGTCCTGCTCGCCCTGCTGCTCGGCATGGCCGCATGGCTCGGGCGCACCCTGCTCGTCTGGGGACGCCACGTCCGCCGGATCGAGGCGGCCCTGGCCCGCGCTGGCCCGCAAGGGATGCCGGATGTGCCCCTGACCGGAGAGCGCGAGCTCGACAGGATCGTCGGCGCCCTCAACGACGCCGGCCAGCGCCTGGCATCGGCCCGGCGGGAGGCGGAGGCGATGGCGGAGCGGATGGCCCGCGCCGAGCGCCTGGCGGGGCTGGGGCGCGTCGCCGCCGGCGTGGCGCACGAGATCCGCAACCCGATCGCGGCGGCGCGGCTCCAGGGCGAGAATGCGCTCGCTGGCGACGATCTCCGCCGCAAGCAGGCGATCGGGGAGATGCTGGCCCAGCTCGGCCGGCTGGACGCGCTGGTGGCCGAGCTGCTGGCGATGACGCAGCGTGTGACGCCGGCCCCGGTCACGGTCGATCTGGCACGGTTCCTCGCCGAGTGCCGCGCCCGCCACGCGGTGATCGCCGCCGACCGGGCGGTGGCGCTGCGCCTGCTCGGCGCGGAGGGGACGGCCACGCTCGATCCGGCTATGATCGGGCGCGTGCTCGACAATCTCATCGCCAACGCGGTGCGGCACGCGCCGGAAGGCGGGCAGGTGACGATCGCGGTGCAGCGGGACAGGGCGGCCTTGACGTTCATCGTGGAGGATAGCGGAACCGGCGTCGCGCCGGAGCTCGCGGCCAGGCTGTTCGAGCCCTTCGCGACCGGCCGGCCGGACGGCACCGGGCTCGGCCTGGCGATCGCCCGTCAGCTCGCCGACGCCCATGGCGGGCGCCTGGTGCTGCGGCGCGCGGGCGGCGCGCTGCCGGGCAAAGGAGCCGTTTTCGCCCTGGAACTGCCGTGCCGACCATCCTGATCGTCGACGACGACGCGGCGCTGCGGCGCGCCGTGGCGACGACCCTGACCGACCTGGGGCACGGCGTCGCCGAGGCCCAGGACGGGGCAACCGCCCTGGCCTGGCTCGCCCGCAACCACGCCGACGCCGTGCTGCTGGATCTGCGCATGCCGGGGATGGATGGGCTGGAGGTGCTGCGCCGCATCCGCGCAAGCGAGCACGCGCCGCCGGTCGCGGTGCTGACCGCGGTGCCGACGAGCGACAATACCATCGAGGCGATGCGGCTCGGGGCCGTCGATCATCTCGCCAAGCCGATCGGGCGCGACGGGCTGCGCAGCCTGCTCGGGCGCCTGCTCGCGAGCGCCGATGACGCACCGCCGGCGCCGGCGCCGGCGCCTGCACGCGCGGACGAGCTCATCGGCATGAGCGCCAGCATGCGCGCGGTGCAGAAGGCGATCGGGCTGCTGGCGGACAGCGACGCCACCGTGCTGCTCCTGGGCGAAACCGGCACCGGCAAGGAGGTCGTGGCGCGCGCCCTCCATCGTCATGGCCGGCGGGCCGGGAAGCCGTTCGTCGCCGTCAACTGCGCCGCGATCCCGACCGAACTGCTGGAGAGCCTGCTCTTCGGCCATGTGCGTGGCGCGTTCACCGGCGCCCTCGGCGACCGGCCCGGCTCGTTCCGCGACGCCCACGAAGGCACGCTGTTCCTCGACGAGATCGGCGACATGGCTCTCGCCATGCAGGCCAAATTGCTGCGGGCGCTGCAGGAACGCGTGGTGACGCCGGTCGGCGGCAAGCCGGTCGCGGTCGATGTCCGCGTCGTTGCCGCGACCCACCGCGATCTGCAACGGGCGGTGCGCGATGGCCGCTTCCGCGAGGATCTCTATTACCGCCTCGGCGTCGTGCCGCTCGCCCTGCCGCCGCTGCGCGAGCGGCTCGCGGACATCGTTCCGCTGGCGGAGCATTTCCTCACCCTGGCGGCGGCGGGCGAGCCGGCCAGGCGCCTGTCGCCGGACGCCGCCGCCCGGCTGCTCGCCCATGCCTGGCCCGGCAATGTGCGCGAACTTCAGAATGCGATGACGCGGGCGGCGACGCTCGTGCGCCGCCCGGTGATCGGCGCGGCCGATCTCGGATTTCTGACCGCCGGCTCGGACGATCCCGGGCCCGGTGCCGAGCCGGCGGACTGGCTGGCCGGAACGCTGCCGGAGGCGGTCGAGCGCGTCGAGATCGCGATGATCCGGCGCGCGATGGCGGCCGCCGGCGGCAACCGCACGCAGGCCGCCGAGCGCCTCGGCATCCGCCGGCAGCTCCTCTACCAGAAACTGGCGCGATACGGGCTGGACGCGTCCCGGAATGGGACAATGGATGACCCCGAAAAGGACAGCGAAGACTGACAGGAACGGTCCCGCGACACGCAGTTCCAGTGCCTTGGAGCTTGGCATTTCTTTTGCTTTGCATCCCGGTTGCGAAGCCTCGACAGGGATTGCAGGATGAATGCATCACCGCGTGACCGGCGCTCCCCGGATCTGACGGAGCCCGCCATGGGCCCGCAGATTCCCGGCGCTTCGGATCGACGCACCGCCGGCTTCCATCCGGCCTCGCTCGACGCGCTCAATGTCCTGCTCGCCGATGTCCGGGGCGCGCTCGGCCCGTATCTGAATGTCTTTCTCGTCTCGCAACAGCATTGGACGCAATCGAGCGTCGGGCTGGTCACGACCATCGGCGGCCTGCTCGGCCTCGCGGCTCAGACGCCGATCGGCGCGGCGATCGACGCGACCCGCGCCAAGCGTGCGCTGCTCGTCGCCGCGCTCGCGATGCTCGGCTCCGGTGCCGTCCTCATCTATGCTTTTCCGACATTCTGGGCCGTGTTCGCCGCGAATGCGCTGATCGCGCTCGCCGGCGACGTGTTCGGTCCCGCCGTCACGGCGCTCACGCTCGGGCTCTACGCGCGCGCCGTGCTGGCGCATCGGCTCGGACGCAACGCCGCGTTCGACCACACCGGCAACGTCGCGATCGCAGTCCTCGCCGGCGGCATCGGCTGGGCCTTCTCCCAGCGCGCGGTGTTCCTCCTGGTGCCCGCCTTCGCCGCGCTGGCGGCGATCGCGACGCTCTCCATCCCCGGCGCGGCCATCGACCACGCGCGGGCGCGCGGCGCGGACGGCCTCGATGGCAGCGCGAACGCGCCCCCGGGCGCAACCGCATGGCGCACGCTGCTGGAGTGCCGGCCATTGCTGATCTTCGGCTGCTGTGCTCTGCTTTTTCACCTCGCCAACGCGCCGCTGCTGCCGCTCGTGGGCCAGAAGCTCGCCGCCGCGCATCCCGCCGCGGCAACGGCGATGATGTCGTCCTGCATCATCGCCGCGCAGCTCATCATGCTGCCGATCTCGCTCCTCGTCGGCCGCAACGCCGATCGTATCGGGCGCAAGCCGATCCTGCTGATCGGCTATGCCGTGCTGCCGCTGCGCGCGGCGCTCTACACGGTTTCCGATCAGAGCTGGTGGCTGATCGCGGTCCAGTTGCTCGACGGCGTGGGTGCGGGCATCTTCGGCGCCCTCACGCCCCTCATCGTCGCCGATCTCATGCGCGGCACCGGCCGTTTCAACACCGCGCAGGGCGCGGTTGCCACGCTGCAGGGCATCGGCGCGGCCAGCGGCGGCCTGTTCGCCGGCCTGCTCGTCGATCATGCCGGTTACGCGACGGCGTTCCTGTCCGCGGCATGCGTCGCGACGCTGGCGTTCACCGTGCTGATCATCGCGATGCCGGAGACCTCGCCAGCGCGGCGACCCTCGGCCCTGTCGCGCGCCATAGCCGCTTTCGCTCGAACGGCTGATCCGAGCGCGGCGCCAATGCCGCCGATGAGAGCGCGAACAGGCTCACGGCGATCGACGCCATCCACGACCGGCTCGGCCAGCTTCGGACGGTGGGCGAGATGTTCGCCCGCGATGCGGCGCTTGCGATCAGAAGCTATGGATCTGCGCGGTATTGAGGCTGGCGATGCCGGCGAAGATGATTCTGGTGTTATCGGTCAGCGTCACCGTGGTGGAGCCGCCGGCGCTGCTCTGGCCGGTGATGGCACCGGCGCCGTAGCCGAACAGGTCGACCTGGTCCGCGGCGGAGAAATTCCAGATCGTGTCGGTCCCGCCGGCCGCGCCCTTGGTGAACTCGAACGCATTGGCCCCGGTGCCGGCGACGAACACCGCGTTGCCGGTGCCGGCGACGAGGCTGTCATTGCCCGCGCCGCCGAAGACCGTCGTGTTGCCGGTGCCGGCGAAGAAGATGTCGTTGCCCGAGGCGCCGCCGCCGTTCAGCGTCGTGTTGCCGGTGCCGTAGCCGACGAAGACATTGCCGTTGCTGGCGCCGAACAGATTGATCGCGCCGCCGGCGCCGGCGAACAGCACCGCCGCCGGGCTGTTCGTCGCCGAGACCACCGTGCTCTGGCTCGATTGCGCGTCGTAGAGCAGGCTGCCGGTGTTCTGGAAGAACTCATCCGGCCCGCCGTTGCCGGCCCACACCGAGGCATTGCCGGCCCCGCCCACCATCGTCGCCGCGCCCTGCTGGATGGCGAACTCCGTCGTCTCGCCGCCGAGGAAGGCGACGTACTTGCCCGAGCCGCCGAACAGCGTCGCGTGGCCCGAGCCGCCGAGGATCGTCCCGGTACCGGTGGTGTTGCCGACGAATTCCAGCCCAGCGCTCGAATTCAGCTCGTAGAGCCCGCCACCGGCATTGGCGAAGATCGTCTCCTGCCCGCTGCCGGCCGCGACCGTGTCCTGGCCGCCGGAATTGACCACCGTGTTGGCGCCGCTGTTGCCACCGAACACCTCCGCGCCGGCGGCGTTGAGGAATTCGGTCTGCCCCGAGGCGTTGGAACCGACGATGGTGTCCGCCCCGTTCGACGAAACCATGTCGCCCGAGCCGCCGAGGAACAGCAGGCTGCCGCCCGCGCCGGTCGTCACCGTGTCGGCGCCGGAGGGGGCGTTCACCGTGTCGGCGCCGTCGCCGGTGACGACGTCGACGCCCGCGCCGGCGACGAACATGTTGGCGCCCTGGCCGCCGATGAGCGTGTCGCCGGCGCCGCTGCCGGTGATCGTGTCCGCGCCCTGGTTGCCGATCAGCAGCGCATGCCCGGCGCCGCCGTCGGATAGGGCTTGCGCGGCGGTACCCGCCACCGCCAAGCCGGAGAAGCCCGTTGGCAGCGTGACGGAGCCGCCCGCGGTCGGAGCAGTCAGCACGGCGATGTTAGCGACTCCGGCCCGCGCGGCGCCAAACCCGGCGGCCGATGCGGCATCGTCGTAGCTCACCAGCCCGACCCCGGGAGCGAGCGCGGCGATCGCGTTCGCCGCCGCCGTCTGGGCAAGGGCGGAGTAGCCGGAGAGATCGGGCGGCACGCCGCCAGAAACCTGGCCCGCATTCCTGATGACGAGGTCCTGACCGGTGCCAAAGCCGTTGGGCTGGACGGTGACGCTGGCACCGGCGGCGACATTGGCCGCGGCGAGGCTGATGGTCGCGCCCGAGTTCAGGGTCACGACGAGCGCGTTCGGCGTGAACGAGGCGCTGACCGCCGGCGTGTTGAGCAGATCGATCGTGTCCACTGCGCCGAATCCGGCGAGGGTGCCGCCAAACTGGACGACATCGCCCAGCCCGAGGCGGCTATTATTACCGGCAAACTCGATCGTCTGGCCGCTGGCGATGCTGCCACCGAGACCGAGTGCCGCGCCCGGGGCGATGGCCATCTGGCCATTGCCCTGGATCGACCCGACAAAATCCAGTGTTCCGGTCGATGCCTCGATGAGACCGCTATTGGTGAGGTTCGACAGCATGACCAGGTCGGCAGTTCCGCCGGCTATGGCGTCGCCGAGCAGCGTGCCGAGGTTGGCGACATTGCCGGTACCGGAGATCGCGGTGTTGGCGGCAAGGGTGTTGCTGCCGGCAAGGTTCCAGCTTGCCCCTGGCGACAGCGTGACCTCATTGAAATTGACAAATTCGCTGCCGAGCCCGGTGAGCGTCCCGGTCGAGGCGACTGAGCCAAGAACGAGGACATTGATCGCGCCGGCCATCGTCGAGCCGCTGACCGGCCCGTCGAAGACGGCGCCCGGCGTGAACTCGACCATGTTCGTTCCGGTATTGTCGAAAAGGACGGCGAAGGCGCCGGCGCCACCGGTGGCGACAATGCTGCCGGCGTTGACCACCGTGCCGCCGGAGTTGCCGGCGATGAGAATGCCAGCCGCACGACCCTCAACCAACTGGCCCGATCCATTGGCGACCTCGCCGCCCTGACCGAGGACGACACCGATTGCAGCGCCAGAGATGGTGCCGAGCGCGTTGGCGACATAGCCAGCGGCACGGACCACGAAGATGCCGTCACCGGCGCCGGTGATGGTACCGGCGAGGCCGGCCGCGATGGCGCCATTGAGGACGGCGCCGCCCGCCGTGAAGAAGACGCCATCCCCGAAGGTCGTCCCCGCTGCGACGGTGCCGAACCCCGATTCTGCCAGGAACGGGTTCGTCGTCGCGCCGCTGAGCACGGCGCCGCCGGCGCTGATTGCGCCGGAATTCAGCACCGTGCCGCCCTGGCCCAATATGTCCACCCCGAACACCGCGCCGGCGATGCCGCCAAGGTTCGCGAACGATTCTCCAACCTGCAGCGCGACGCCAACACCCTGCGGGTCCGTGCTGAAGATGACACCCGAATTGATAACCGTGCCGACGCCCGCGGTGCCGCTGGCGGCGTAAAGCCCGGCATCGACGCCCTGGATGACGCCGCCGGAGGCGTTGCTGACTTGTCCGCCGTCGAGCAGGCCAACGCCGACGCCCGCCTCACGCAGCATGCCGGCCGAGCCCGCACTCTGGCTTTGCAGAAACGCGCCGAGCATGCTGGTTCCGGGATAGGTCGAGGACGACGGAAGGAAGCTGCCCGGCGTCGCCAGCCCGGCGATCGTTCCCGCGTTGTAGATGAAGCCGGCACTGGCGCCGACGCCAACGCCGGCGCCGCCGCTGATCGTGCCGCTCGCCGCATTGCTGACGCCGCCGCCTTCGGTCAGCATCAGACCTATGGACGGGGTCCCGGTCCCGACGATGTGCCCGGCGTTCTTGACAGTTGCCGGCCCGTAGGTGCCGCTGGCGACGATCCCCGCCAAGGATCCGGAAATGGCCCCACCGGCGAAATTATCCACCAGCCCGTTCGACAGCCCGACGCCCATGCCGAAAGGCGTCGCCGCCGCGAGGCCGGCAGCGTTGAAAACCGTGGTGTTGGCGACGACGGTTCCAGCGTTGGTGAAAGTGCTTGATGCCCCCGCGACAAGTACACCCAGAAACGGCCCGGTGATTTGCCCGCCGACCTCGTTGGTGACGGAGCTGCCGGGCCCTCCCGTCAGGACGCCGATCCCAATCCCGATCGTCCCTGTCGAGGGCGGGGCGATCCCTGCAGTCGGCGGCGTCGGCAGGCCCGCAACGGATCCGTTGACGACCTGCACGCCGGAGGCGGAAATGATCCCGGCATTGTCGATCGTCCCAACCCCGGCCGACACCACCGCAGCGAAATTGGCGCCCACGAGGGCGCCGGCGCTGTTGGTTACGCTGCCGCCGGCTTCCAGGGCGACGCCAACAGCGATGACGCCACTGGCCTCGATCTGGCTCTGATTGACGACCGTGAACGCTGTTTGCGGCGCCCCGTAGACACCGATCGCGTACCCGCCCGGGTTGCTGACCAAGACGGGCGTGCTCATGACCGTGGGGCTGGTGGTGAGGTTGACGCCGATCGCGCGCGTGCCGGGCATACTTAAGCTCCTAGCGCGTGATGACCGTAGGTGGAATCGCCGTAGGTCTGAATCACGCGATCAAACAAAGAGCTAGAGTGGGATGACATCGCTTTCGCTCAGCCATCCCACTCTAGCGCGGCCTGACTTCGTCGGACGGGCCGCCGAAATGGTCGCTGTAAAAATTAGCTAATCATTAATTTTTGCAGCTTGCAAAGGCGGTATTGCCGGTAGCGATTAACTCTTTTTTTAAGATGAGCGCGCGGATCGATGCATCGGCAACCAGTTCGGCCTCGCGCAGCGTCCAGGCGATCTCTGCCATCAGCCGAAACTCGGCCGTGGTGCCTTGCCGACGACCCGAGCGCCGATCTAATCCACCGGTTGATTCAATGGATTATGCAATAGACCGCTGTACGGCGGGGCGCTGGAGCATCGATCATATCGATGCCGCTCCGGTACCGAGCACATCCTCCAGGCGCTGCGCAAGGCGCCGAGCGCCCGCCATCGTCCAGAAGGCTTTGTCAGAAGCTATGGATCTGCGCGGTATTGAGGCTGGCAACGCCGGCGAAGATGATCTTGGTGTTATCGGTCAGCGTCACCGTGGTGGAGCCGCCGGCGCTGCTCTGGCCGGTGATGGCACCGGCGCCGTAGCCGAACAGGTCGACCTGGTCCGCGGCGGAGAAATTCCAGATCGTGTCGGTCCCGCCGGCCGCGCCCTTGGTGAACTCGAACGCATTGGCCCCGGTGCCGGCGACGAACACCGCGTTGCCGGTGCCGGCGACGAGGCTGTCATTGCCCGCGCCGCCGAAGACCGTCGTGTTGCCGGTGCCGGCGAAGAAGATGTCGTTGCCCGAGGCGCCGCCGCCGTTCAGCGTCGTGTTGCCGGTGCCGTAGCCGACGAAGACATTGCCGTTGCTGGCGCCGAACAGATTGATCGCGCCGCCGGCGCCGGCGAACAGCACCGCCGCCGGGCTGTTCGTCGCCGAGACCACCGTGCTCTGGCTCGATTGCGCGTCGTAGAGCAGGCTGCCGGTGTTCTGGAAGAACTCATCCGGCCCGCCGTTGCCGGCCCACACCGAGGCATTGCCGGCCCCGCCCACCATCGTCGCCGCGCCCTGCTGGATGGCGAACTCCGTCGTCTCGCCGCCGAGGAAGGCGACGTACTTGCCCGAGCCGCCGAACAGCGTCGCGTGGCCCGAGCCGCCGAGGATCGTCCCGGTACCGGTGGTGTTGCCGACGAATTCCAGCCCAGCGCTCGAATTCAGCTCGTAGAGCCCGCCACCGGCATTGGCGAAGATCGTCTCCTGCCCGCTGCCGGCCGCGACCGTGTCCTGGCCGCCGGAATTGACCACCGTGTTGGCGCCGCTGTTGCCACCGAACACCTCCGCGCCGGCGGCGTTGAGGAATTCGGTCTGCCCCGAGGCGTTGGAACCGACGATGGTGTCCGCCCCGTTCGACGAAACCATGTCGCTCGAGCCGCCGAGGAAGGCCAGGTTCTGGCCCGTGCCGGTGGTGATGCTGTCGGAGCCGGCGGCGGCGAACACGGTGTTGGCACCGTCGCCGGTGAACACCGCGTCGTGCGATGCGGTGGTGATGGTGGTGTTGCCGGAGCCGCCGATGATCGAGTGACCGCCACCCGAATCGACGATCGAGCCGCCGCCGGCGCCGTTGGCGATCAATTGAGATGGAGCCGCGCTGCCGCTGCTGACGGAGAGGTTGGTGGCATTGGGGCCCGCGGCGATGAGCGCGTCATAGCCGGAGGGCATGACCATCGAGGCGCCCGCCGAAGGCGCGCTGGCGAACGCAATGCTGAAGAAGCTGCCGGCGGGGGCAAAGCCTTGGCCGCTCGGGGACACTGAGACAAACGGCGCGTGGCCGTTCAGAGCTATGCTGCTCCACTGCACGATCGCGGCCTGCTCCGCGGCGGTATAGTCGGAGAGATCGAGCCCGAGCGCGCCATTGTCCAGCGCATGGTTGCTGGTGATGGCGATCGCGGCGCCGGCGGCGGAGTTGGTCAACGCCAGCCCGGAGCCGGCGGCCAGGTTCGCCAGGTCCAGCGCCGCCGAGACGCCCGTGCTGAAATACACGTTCAACGTCACCGTTTGGGGGGTCGTCAACACGCTGGCCAAGGCGGAGATGGTGCCGTTGGCGAGCAGCGTGTCCCCCGCGGCGAGACCGTCGAGCGTGAGCGTATTGCCGACCATGCTGTTGCCGCCGAAATCCAGGGTCTCGCCCTGGCTCGTCGGCGCCGCGAACACCACGTTGCCATAGGCATTGCCGCTGCCGATGGTGAGATCCGCCCCCGGATCCAGCGTCGTGCCGCCGGTGTAGGTGGCCGAGTTGGACAGGACCACGTTTCCGGGGCCCTGGATCACCACCGCGCCGGCGCCGCTGTTGCTGCCGGTGCCCCCGGAGCCTGTCTGGTCGGCGACCGGGTCGACAACGTTCAGCGTCTGCCCGGCACCGGCAGCGAGCGTGATGGCGCCATTGCCCTGGATGAAGATGCCTCCGCCGAAACCCTGGCCGGAGGCGGCTTGAGGTCCGGTCGAGCTGCCGCCCTGGCCGCCCGCGACGCTCGCGCCGGCCAGAATGCCGGTGCTGAGGGTCAGGACGCCGCCCTGCTGGACGAAGATATCGCCGCCCGCGCCGAGGCCGCCGCCGCCGCCCGCCGCGCCCGATCCGCCGCCGAATCCCCCCGCGCCGGGCCCGATGCCGGCCCCACCCCCGCCGCCGCCGAAGCCGGCCGCGCCACCGGGTCCGGGCAGGCCGGCCGCCAGCCCACCACCACCGCCGCCGCCGCCACCGAAGCCGCCGGCCAATCCCGGTGCGCCGGGCAAGTTGGTAAGGCCGCCGCTTCCCCCGTTCGGCAGCAATCCGAAATCGGCACCGCCGCCATTGCCACCGTTGGCGCCGAACAGCCCATTACCGCCGGCGCCACCCACGGCCTGATCGGCGCTGAAGCTCACCGAACTGAGCGCCACCGTGCCGCCGCTGCCGACGAACAGCCCGCCGCCCGCGCCCATGCCGCCGCCGCCACCCGCAACTCCGCCCGCCTGCCCCACAGCAAGAGCGTGGGCAATGGTCAGATCGTTGATGCTGACGGCGCCCGAGACGACGGCCAGGCCCTGGTAGGTGGAGGCGCCATCGAGGGTGAACCCGCCGCCGTTGATGACCAGGCTGACCCCGCTATGGAGGTTGATGGCCGGCAGGTTCGCCGATTCGGTGAGCGAGTTCTGCAGCGTGAGTGTCGCGCTGCCGCTGGCCTGCGCGTCGATGGCCGTAATGTCTGCGGCCAGCAGTGCGCTGGTGCTCACGTCGTAGGTCGTGCTGGACATGAACCCGTTTCCCCCATTCCCCGGTATGCGACACGCATAGCAAATCCAGCTCGCGTTGCGGAGGGGGGAACGCGCTCACATCATCGAGAGGTAGCCGCATAATCTCGTTACGACGGCGCGAAACATCTCTTCGGTCAGGCGGCGTGTCGCGGTATTGTAACGTGAGACATGGAAGCTCTCGAAGAGGCGCGGCCCGCCCGGCAGCGCGTGCTCGGCGCCGTGGGCGAAGGGATAGCGGCCGGGAGTGAGCCCGTGCGCCCGCAACACGGCCTCGTGCGCGATGCGGCCGAGAGCGAGCACGGCGCGGAGATTCGGCATGGCGGCGAATTCGGCGGCCAGGAATGGCCGGCAAGCCGCGATCTCGGCCGGCAACGGCTTGTTTTCCGGCGGCACGCAGCGCACCGCGTTGACGATGCGGCAATCGCGCAGGGAGAGACCGTCATCGGCCGCCGCCGCGTAGGCGCCCACGGCGAGCCCCGCGCGCCGCAGCGTCTCATAGAGCAGAATGCCGGCATGGTCGCCTGTGAAGGGGCGGCCGGTGCGGTTGGCGCCCTTCAGCCCGGGCGCGAGGCCGACAATGAGCAACCGGGCCGAGCGCGGCCCGAAACCCGGCACTGGTGCATTGAACCAATCGGGCCAGGCGGCGCGGTTCGCGGCACGGAACGCGGCCAGACGCGGGCAGAGGGCGCATTCCGGCCCCGGCTCGCCAGCGAGGGGCACCGCTCAGCCGGCATCGGCCGGATGATCGGCGTAGGGCTCGGCCGGGGTCTGGCGCCCCCCTTGGCGCGGCCGCGGCTCCATCTGGCGGCGGGTGAATTCCTGCGCCACCTCCGCGAGTTCCACGAATTCGTCGGCCTGGCGACGCAACTCGTCGGCGACCATCGGCGGGGAGGTGCGGACCGAGGAGATCACGGTCACGCGGACACATTGGCGCTGCACCGCCTCGACGAGACGGCGGAAATCGGAGTCGCCGCTGAACAGGACGGCGTGATCGAGCTTCGGCGCGAGTTCGAGCATATCGATCGCGAGCTCGATATCCATATTGCCCTTGATCCGCCGCCGGCCGGCACTGTCGGTGAATTCCTTTGCCGGCTTGGTGACGAGCGTGTACCCGTTATACGCAAGCCAATCGGTCAGCGGCTTGATCGGTGAATATTCTTCAGTCTCCAGGATCGCCGAATAGTAATAAGCTCGGATTAGGTGGCATTGGCGACGAAAAAATTCAAGGAGACTCCTGTAATCCACATCGAAACCAAGATTTCTGGACGCAGAATACAGGTTTGCCCCGTCTATGAACAACGCGGTGCGTTCATTTGGCAGGAAATGCATGTATGGAACCTTCCGGCATCGCTAATCGGACTTTGCGCCTGTCCGAGCGGCAGTCTCACCGGTCGCAGTCTCAACTGGGAAGTCTCAACTGATTTGGTCTGCTTCGCCCGAATGGCAATGTCTCGTTCATAGACCCGGCGCTCGTGCCCGGGAAGGGGGTTCGGCATGATTATCGTTGCGTTGGGCGCAAATATTCCTGCCCCGGACGGCGCCCCGCCGCTGCTCACGCTGCGGCGCGCGCTCGGGGCCCTGGCCGCCCTGCCCGGGCTCCGGCTCGTCGGCGCGTCGCGGGCCTGGAGCAGCGCGCCGGTCCCACCCTCCGCGCAACCCCGCTATGTCAATGCCGTCGCCAGCCTCGCCGGGGCCGCAGATCCGGCCTGGCTGCTCGGCGCCCTGCAGGGAGTCGAGGCCGCGGCCGGGCGCCAGCGCACTGTGGCCAATGCGCCACGCACGCTCGATCTCGACATCATCGACCTGGACGGCCTCGTCAGGAGCTTCCCGGACCCCATCCTTCCCCATCCGCGCGCGCATCAGCGCGGATTCGTGCTGCGACCGCTGGCCGAGTTGGTGCCGGACTGGGTTCACCCCGGCACCGGGGCGACGCTGGCCGGCCTCATCGCCGCCCTCCCCGCTCACGATCTGGTGGAAATGGGACCGCTCGCGCCGGTATAGCCACCCCCGAACCGCGTTCGGAACCCCGCAGGCGGCTCATGGCAGGCACGCGCGCGGCGGAATTGTCAAAACATGTGTATCCAAGCGAGGCCATCGACCGTATTGGACATGCACGGCGGACGCTCCCTTACGTACTTCTCCCAAGACCGGGGTGATTGCATCTCCGTGGCGGCTGCCTAAATGTTTATTCAACCGGCCAGAGCGCAGGACGCACCAATGGTGAGGTGCGACGACATACCAGGCCACCGAACCGGGCATACGGAGCCACGGGCAAGGTTGTGGCGCCGTTCGGGTGTCGAGCCGCTGGGCCAATATGAGGACGGAGACACAGGCATGAAGGCGTTTCTTTTGGCGGGCGTGGCGGCGGCGGCGTTGGTGTTGCCGGGAGTTGCCCTTGCGGGTGACGCCAGCGGCCCCTGCGGACGTACCGTGAACACCGGCAGCGCGATCAGCGGGACGCCATCAGCGGCCCTGCGCACCGGAGGGAATTCGACCACCGCCGCGCTCCGCACCGATCAGAACTCCACCACCGCCGCGCTGCGCACCGACCAGAATTCGACCGTCGCCGCGCTGCGTTCGCCGGAGAACTCGACCACCGCCGCGCTGCGCACCGATCAGAACTCGACCGTCGCCGCGCTGCGTTCGCCGGAGAACTCCACCACCGCCGCGCTGCGCACCGATCAGAACTCGACCGTCGCCGCGCTGCGTTCGCCGGAGAACTCGACCACCGCCGCGTTGCGCACCGACCAGAACTCGACCGTCGCCGCGCTGCGCACGGATCAGAACTCGACCGTCGCCGCGCTGCGTTCGCCGGAGAACTCCACCACCGCCGCGTTGCGCACCGATCAGAACTCGACCGTCGCCGCGCTGCGTTCGCCGGAGAACTCGACCACCGCCGCGTTGCGCACCGACCAGAACTCGACCGTCGCCGCGCTGCGTTCGCCGGAGAACTCGACCACCGCCGCGCTGCGCACCGATCAGAACTCGACCGTCGCCGCGCTGCGTTCGCCGGAGAACTCGACCAC
>JAKAZO010000098.1:6777-9527 GCA_021815825.1 Pseudomonadota bacterium | reverse complement strand
AAACAATCCGTGACCAGAAGGAAATCGACGGCACGCTCGGTGAGGTGCTGCGCCGGCTGGACGAGGTGATCGAAGCCAACATCGCCCAACGCACCGATCTCTCCGGTGGCACCACCCGCATCCGGCCCGATTTTCCGCCTCTCGCCCTCAAGGAACTGGCGCGCAATGCCGTGATCCATCGCCGCTACGAGGCGACAAACGCTCCGGTGCGGCTGACCTGGTTCGACGATCGGGTCGAGATCACGAGCCCCGGCGGTCCGTTCGGGCACGTCACTGTGGAAAATTTCGGCCGTGACGGCTTTACCGACTACCGCAACCCGGTGCTTGCCGAGGCGGCCAAGACGCTGGGCTACATCCAGCGCTTCGGCTCGGGCATCCCGCGCGCTCGTAAAGCGCTCTCCGAGAACGGCAATCCGCCGCCAGAATTCAGGCTGGAGGCGGACTTCGTCCACGTCACCGTCAGGTCGCTCCCATGAGGACGATCGGCTTCTTCAACAACAAGGGCGGCGTCGGCAAGACTTCGCTCGTCTATCACATCGCCTGGATGCTGTCCGAACTCGGTGTCGCCGTGATCGCCGCCGATCTTGATCCGCAGGCCAACCTGACCAGCATGTTTCTTCCCGACGAGCGGCTTGAGGAACTCTGGTCCCAACCCGATGGGACCACCGTGAATGGCGCCATTCGCCCCCTGATCGAGGGCGAGGGCGACATTGCCACGGCACATGTCGAGGCGGTGAGCGAGGAGATCGGGCTGCTGGTCGGCGATCTTCGCCTCTCGGGCATCGAGGATGAGCTTTCCACCGTCTGGCCGGACTGCCTGAGCGGCAAGGTACGCGCCTTCCGCGTCACCAGCGCCTTCGCCCGCCTGATCGCGCAGGCCGCCGAGGCCCGCGGCGCCACCATCGCACTGGTCGATGTCGGCCCCAATCTCGGCGCCATCAATCGCGCCGCGCTGCTGGCCTGCGATTCACTGGTAATTCCGCTGGGTGCCGACCTCTTTTCCCTGCAGGGGTTGCGCAACATGGGGCCAGCGATAAAACGGTGGCGCGAGGAGTGGCGCGACCGGCTTGAGCGGCGGCCCGATACGCCCCTGGCTCTGCCAGAGGGGCGCATGCAACCGGTCGGCTACGTCATCATGCGCCACTCCGTCCGGCTAGATCGCCCCGTGCTCGCCTACAACAAGTGGATCGCGCGAATCCCCGGCGACTATGCCACCTCGGTCCTCGGCGACGATCGCTCCACGGCGCCTGAGCCCGACCAGGACCAGAACCGCATCGCCCTGCTGAAGGACTACCGTTCCCTGATGCCGCTCGCCCAGGAGGCGCGCAAGCCGATGTTCCTTCTCAAGCCCGCGGACGGCGCCTTTGGGGGACATCAGAAGGCCGTTTTGGGGTGCTACGAGGACTTCGAGACGCTGACCCGGGGGATCATGAATCGTTGCGGCGTCACCCTGCCGCGCGCCCGTTTGCCCGCACGATGACAGCACCGCCCTGCTGAGGGCCACGACGATCTCGCCCCGGACAACATCGTCGAGCAAGCGACCGGGTTGAAACTGCCCTGAGCGGCGCATCGCTTGACGACCATATGTTGCTATGGCGTAATTAGCGCGGAATGGGCAGGAGCGGCGATGTCCGCAGCAAAATTCCGCACCGGTCTCGTGGTCGTGAGCGCGGCGGTGCTCGCCGCCGCGTTCTACTGGTGGTTCTGGCGCCCGGACGCGGCCACCAGCTACACGCGCCTGCTCGGGCGCTATGCCAGCCTGCTCACCGGCGCCATCGCCGGGGCGCGCAACCCGGGTTTCGTCGTCATCGCCGCCGCCGTGGACTATCCGCCCGGCACCGTCCTCGTCGTCGAGCGCGATCCGTTCGCCTCCTGCCCCATCCCGCCCACCGCCTTCCCGGCCGGGGACCGCGCCGTGACCGACCTGCCGCCGATCGGCGACCAGGCCAGTCTCGTCGTCACCGCCTCGCTGCCCGAGCCGATCAAGGCCGTGCTCGACCAGCCGCTGCTGCGCGCCGGCGGCACCAGCAGCGTCTCGCTCGGCTTCGCCGGCCTGCGCCAGCACCTCGCCGACGAGGACCCGTTCACCACCGCGCTGGAAAGCCCCGTCTGCGCCGAGATCATCGCCCGCGCCCGGCAGCGCCACCCCGGCAGCGTCGTCACCATCATCCGCGGCACCTACATCGGCCGCCAGCGCTTCCTCTGGGATGTGTCGCTCGCCGCCAAGGCCGGCCTCGAGGTCGAACATGCCGGCGCGTGGGACGTGGAGCTCGACCATGGCCGCGCCGTGGCGATGGACGAGGCGCGGCCGCGGGTTCACTTCCTCGCCACCTACACCATCGGCCCGGAACCGGCCGCGCCGGCTTCCGGCGGAGCGGCTCCGGACGCCGCCCCGCCAAGGGTCACCGCCCCTCCCCCCGCCGCCCGCGCGCCGGCGCCAAGGCAGCTACTTACTTATCGGGACCCCGGTCAGGCTTATCGGGACCCCGGGGTCGCCGCCCCTCCCCCCGCCGCCCGCGCGCCGGCCCCGGCGACGGAGCTGCGCAGCAACGAAGCCGGGCTGGTCCACGGCGGCGGCTCCGGCCTCGGCGCCATCGGCGCGGCGCTGACGCATCTGTTCACCGGCTCCCGCCCCGTCCTGCTCGCCCCCGCGCCGCCGCCGCCGGCTCTGCTGCCCGCGCCCGCCCTGCTCAAGGCGCTCGGTGCCATCCCGCCCGACGCCGCGCGCTGAAGCGGGCCGCGTGCTTCCC
>JAKAZO010000098.1:2907-6677 GCA_021815825.1 Pseudomonadota bacterium | reverse complement strand
GGCTCCCGCCCCGTCCTGCTCGCCCCCGCGCCGCCGCCGCCGGCTCTGCTGCCCGCGCCCGCCCTGCTCAAGGCGCTCGGTGCCATCCCGCCCGACGCCGCGCGCTGAAGCGGGCCGCGTGCTTCCCGAGCGAGATTCGCGTAGACTGGCCGCAACCAGCCGGTAGGAGAGCCGATGCGCGCCGCGCCCATCGCCCGCACCCGACCGTCCCCCGCCGCCGCGATGCCGCTGGCCGGCCACGTCGCGCCGCCGGCCCGCTTCTCCGGTCGCGCGCCCGGCTGGGATCTCGCCCGCGTCCCGGTGCACCCGCCGCCCGCCGCGCGCGACCCCGTCCTGACGCTGCGGCGGCAGGAGGCGCCCGACGCGGAGGCCGCGGACGTCATACCGGCGGCTGCGGCGCCGACGGCCGCGGCACCGTCGGAGCCGGGCAACGTGCCCGGCTGCACGCCCCGCCCCGGCCTCACCCCATCGCTCGGCAATTGCGCTGCCTACGCCGCCAACGGCTGGTGGCTGCCGGACCCCTACGTGATCAACGCCACCTGCGCCTGCCTCGCCACGCCCAATTCCCCGAGCGCCAACTGCGTGCGCCAGACGCTGCAGACCCGCATGGCGGCGACGCCGACCGCGCTCAAGCTCGCCGCCGCCGCCGCCAAGGCGACCGCCTTGCTCGACCCCGCCGGCTATCAAGTCTTCGTCCAGGCCGCGCTGACGCCGCGCATCTATGCGGACCACGTCGCCGCCTATGCCGGCTGCTGCTGCCCCTCCGGCCCAGCGCCCTATCCGGCCTGGATCGGTGTCACCACCGTGCCGATTCCGGTCTGCGACATCGTCGGCCTCACCATCCGCTGGTTCGGCTCCTGCCACGGCACCCCCGGCGCCTGGTAAGGGCGGCGGGGCGGAAAGTCCGCCGCCTGCTACACGGCCCCACCGCGCCGGCGGGCTGGTGGAAGCCACCTCACTCGATCTTGTTCGCGGTCAGGAACATCGCCTTTTCCAGCGCGTCGAAGAACTGCTGATAGGGTGCGGCATCGGTCACGGCGACGAGGTCGTATTGCGCGCTCGCTCGCACCGCCGTCTGGCGCGGCCCGCGCGGCTGTACCAGCACCGTCATGCGCAGCACGTAGCCGCCCAGCTTGGTGGCGGAGGCGAGATAGAGAGTGTCGTCGGCCTTGTCGACGACGAAGCCGAGATCCTGCAGCGTCGCCAGCACCGAGCGGAACACCATCGCCCGGTCCCCGGTGTCGAACACGCGCGTCTGCACCGCGCGCAACTGCACCTGGCTCTTATCACTGGCCAGTATCTGCGTGCGCGAATCGGTCATGCAGGCGCTCAGCGAGAATGCGGCGGCGACGGGGAACGCCAGCACCAGTGCGCGTCGTTTGGCACTCATATCGGATGCGCCTCCAGGAACGCGGCTCCGGCGAGCTTGTCGAAGAAGCGCTGATACAGCACCGGATCATCGATCTGTTCCACGACGGAAACCCGGTCGTTCGCCGCCCAGACGAGCCGCTGGAACGTGGCCCGCACCAGCATGAACCGACCATCGGTGGAGCGGCGCGAGATGATGGAGACGCGGATCGTCTGCACGCCGGACCCGCCCAACAGGCCTAGAAGGATCCCCCCGCCGACGTCGGTCGGAACGATCGTGCGGCGTTGCGCCGAGCCGATGATCAGTCCGGCGCCGGGGGTGGCCTCGTCGATGGTGAAGCCGAAATCCTGCAGCACGCCGGCGGAGGCGCGCAGCAGCAGCGTCTCGTCGGTGGTATCGAACCGCCGTGTCTGGCGTTCGCGCATCGCCGCGTTGTCGGGCGCGAGCGTGAGAGCCGCCGTCTGCTGCTGCACGGTTGGCGCGCAGCCGGACAGCATCGCCAGCAGGATCAGCGCCGCCCGCCGCCGCATGCGTCAGAAGGTGGAGGAGCGGTAGGAGTAGTCCCGCACCCGCCCGTTCTCGTCGTAGTAGATGACGATGGTGAGGGTGCGCTGCGTCGTGCTCGCCGCGCCGGCGGAACTCTCCGCGCCGAGCAGCAGGAGCCCCACGCCGCCGGAGGACGAGGACTGCACGTAGTCGGTGCCGATGCGATCATACACCCACACCTCGCGCCGCTTTTCGTCGGTCGTCACCACGTTCGGCGCGCCGAGCACGCGGCTGACATCCGCCCCGCTCATGCCGACGCGGATCTCGCGCTGCACGGTGCCCACGGTCAGCCGGTTGCCAGGGTCCATGCCCTGCTGCACCGAGGCGGCATGCTGGGCGGCGCTTTGGCAGCCCGCCAGGGCCGTCGCCGCCAGCAGTGCCATCGTCACGTTCCGCATCGGTCGCATCGTCACCCTCCTGCTATTTCGCCGCCGCCGGCGCATCCGCCGCGCTGCCCGCGGCGGCGGGCGGCGCGGGCAGGGCCGTCAACACCAAGGCCCGGCCCAGCGGATCGAAGAAATCCTTCTCGTAGAACACGGGATCGTCCACCTGGTGGCTCCGCCCGCCGGCCTGGACCAGGGCATTCGCGCGCACCACCGTCGCCGTCTCGCTCTGCGTGTAGAGCGTCGCGGTGAGGGTAAGCTGCGCCAGCTTCGTGGCCGTCACCGTGCCCGGCTTGGCCGCCACCGTATCGATCGAGTAGCCGAGATCCTGCAAGGTCGCGATCACCGCGCGCAGCATCGCACGCTTGTCGCCGGTCTGGAACAGGCGCGACTGCATCGCCCGCAGCTCGACCGCGCTCTTGGCGCTCATTTCATGCGCCGGCGGCGTCGCCTGGCAGGCGGCGAGCAGCAGCAACGCCAGCAGCCCCGCCCGCATCCTCATGACCGCGGCGCCCCGAGATGAACGGACTGGCTCATGCGGTCGTAGAACTCGCTGTAGATTTTCGGGTCGTCGACGAGTTCCGTCCGCCAGAGCTGGCCGAGATTGTTGGTGATGTAGCGGTCGAACGACACCCGCACGTCCTCCGCCGTCCCGCCGGCGGCGGGCGAGACGACGAGGGTGACATGGATGCTCTGCTTCTCGTCATAGACCGGATTGCTGGCGACGCCGCCGACCGCCGCTGCCAGGGTGAGGGCCCAGGCCAGGGCGACCTGGCCGATCTCCTTGGCGTCGCGCTGTTTGGAGGCGACGAGCACGCCGACATCGGGCTCGGTCTCGGTAACGGTGAAGCCGAGATCCTGCAGCGTCGCCGCCCCGGCCACGAGCAGCGCCTCCGCGCCCACGCCCTCGAAGCGCCGCATCTCGAATTCGCGCATCTTCACCGCGCTCTCCGGCGGCGCGCCGAGCCTCAGGGCAACCTTGTTCGGCTCCTCGCAAGCGGCGAGCGCACCAAGCAACATCAGCGCCGCGATCGGCCTCAGCCTGGCACGCACCTGTATTGGCGGGACGTTTCGAACCATTCACAAAAAATGATACACCGGTGCCGTCGCAGGCCGCAAGCCCAGGGCGCCGCCCATCAGCGCATGGCGGGCCTCAGCGTCGCTGAAAGAAGCCGGCCCCGAGCAGCACCACGCCAAGAACCACGGCGCCGCCACTGACAGAGCGCGGAATGACGTAGGACGTGCTGTCCGTGGTCTGAAGCTTCAAATCCCCGACCTTGGCCACGTCCCTCGTCTGCTGGGTGGTGAACATGGGGATCGCGAAACCGAGCAGGCCGACAAGAACCAGGACCACCCCGCCAAGTATCAGCCCGTTCATTGACAAACGACCCACGATGAACCTCCCTGATATACGCGATAAACCATCGTTTCGTCGCGGCCCGGGTCTCAGGGGCGCCCGGGTCTCAGGGGCG
>JAKAZO010000098.1:0-2807 GCA_021815825.1 Pseudomonadota bacterium | reverse complement strand
GCCCGGGTCTCAGGGGCGCCCGGGTCTCAGGGGCGGTTGATATGAATGCCGCCGATCGCGCCGAGAAACCAGAGAACGATCAGGACCACCAGGATCAAGCTGAGCGCCCCGCCGAGCCCGGCGCCGCCATAGCGGTTGTAGCCGTAATAGCCACCCCCGCCGCCGAGCAGCAGGATCAGCAGGATGATGATGAGGATTGTACTCACGTGGTAACCTCCTGGCCGCTCCGAACCGATCTCGAAGCAGTCTTGATGACGAAACGATCAGCGTACGGGACGGAGAGAGGCAGAGTTAGTCAGGGCGTCGCCTTCTTGGCCGCCTTGTCGATAGCGTTGCCAGTCGCCGAGATGTCCTCTCCCATTCCCGCGGTGGTATGGCAGGCGCTCAACAGAGGCATCGCTGCAACGAGCATGAGCAGCGCGAGACCGGCAATCATTTTATTGTACATGGTCCAGTCCTTTCCTAGTCGCAAGCCCCCCGTCTGCAAGGTCACGCGTTCGTGGGGAGCTTCAGGACGAAACCAGTATTCGGCGCCCTTCAGGGCCCGATCGTCAAGTGCACAATTGCGTGTACACTTCCCGCGTGGCGCCTCACCGTGTGGCGAACATCGCCTCGATCGCGGCCAGCTCCCGCGTCCGGGTCAGCGCCAGCGCCAGCAGGATGCGCGCCTTCTGCGGCGTCAGATTGTCGGCGCCGATGAAACCCTCCGCGCGCAGGAAACGCCGCGGTGCGATCCGCCCGCTGCCGACGCGCGAGGACTGCACCACCACCACGCCCGAAGCCCGCGCCCGGCGCAGCGCGGCGAGCTCGTCCGGCGCCGTCAGCCCGGGCGCGAACCCGGCCGAGACGATGCCCGCCGCGCCGGCGGCCACGAACGCGTCGATCGCCGCGCCATCCGCCCCGGCATACGAGTAGGCGATGTCCACGCGCGGCAGCGCCGCCAGCGCCGCGACATCGAACCCGCCGGCCTGCCGATGCACCGGATGGCGATAGATCTGCACCCCGTCGCCATCCACCTGGCCGAGCGCGCCGAAATCCGGCGTGCGGAACGTCTGCACGCGGTACGTGGACGTTTTCGAAACCTCGCGGGCGGCGTGAATCTCGTCGTTGAGCACCACCAGCACGCCAAGCCCCGAAGCCGCCGGCGCTGCGGCCGTGCGCACCGCCGCGACCAGGTTCATCGGCGCATCGCTGCCCACCGCGCTGATCGGCCGCTGCGCCCCGACCAGCACCACCGGCTGCGGAATCGTCAGGACCAGATCGAGGAAATACGCGGTCTCCTCGAGCGTCGACGTGCCATGGGTGATGACGAACCCGTCGGCGTCACCAGCCTGCGCCGCGACCAGCCGCGCCAGCGCCAGCCAGTCCGCCGGCCCGATCGCCGAGGACGGCACGGCCCGATAATCCACCGCCCGAACCGCCGCGAACCGCTCCACCTCCGGCACCCGCGCCAGCACCGCCGCCATCTCCAGCCGCGTGCCATAGTCCGGATAATCCAGAACATCGAGCGAATCCGCGCCCACCGAGGCGATGGTGCCGCCGGTGCCAATGACGAGAATGCGCGGCTTGGCCATGATCCGTTTCCCTCCACGGCACGGAGCAAAGCCGATGCCTGCTCGGGGGACAAGGGCGCGCCTCGAAGAAATGGGCGCGGGCGCTGCCCCGCACCCGGCCGAGGGCCGGGATGTCCGGAACGTTGCCACCGTCCAGGGAGCCGGTCGCTCGAACTTTGCGATCATTGCCACCGGTCAAGACCGTGGCCATGATCGGCTGGCCTGGCAGCCGGTGGGGCGACCACGCGGCAAAACCCGGGTGAATGTCGCGGTGACGACGGTCATCAAGGCCACGCGCCGCGATCAACGGGAGGAACGGATGATGCAGATCGCTCGCCGCCTGTTGCTGAAAGGCGCCGCGGCCGGCGCGGTCGGTGCGCTGGCGCCCGCTCTCGCTGCGGGGAGGGACATGACCGGCGTTTCGGACACGGAGATCAAGATCGGCTCCACGACGTCGCTGTCGGGGCCAGTGTCCGCGCTCGGCGTTCAGGACCGGGTCCTGGAAGCCTATTTCAGGATGATCAACGAGCAGGGCGGCGTCGCCGGGCGGAAGATCGACTTCATTTATTATGACGACGCCTTCCAGCCACCCAAAACGGTGGAGATGGTCCGCCGCCTGCTCGAGAGCGACCGCGTGAGCTTCCTGTTCAACATGCTCGGGACGGCGCCGAACTCCGCAGTCGTGGATTACATCAATCACGCCAAGGTTCCTCACCTCTTTCTGTCCGTCAACGGGTCGAAATGGGGTGACTACAAGCGCTATCCCTGGACGATGGGGTTTGCTCCCTCCGCGCGCACCGAAGCGCAGGTCTACGCCAAGTATGCGCTGCAACAGAAAGCGGATGGCCGGTTCGCCGTGCTCTATCAGAACGACGATCTCGGCAAGGATTACCTTGCCGGCGTGCGGGACGTGCTGGGGAGCCAATTCGAGACGCGCGTCAAGGCGGTTGCGCATGAAGTCAGCGCGCCAACCGTCGATTCGGAAATCATCACCCTGCAGGCGTCCGGCGCCGACTTCTTTCTCGCCGGTTCCACCGCCAAGTTTGTCGCCCAATCCATCCGCAAGACCCACGAGCTCGGTTGGAACGTCACGCGGTTCATCGCCAGCGGCGCGGCCTCGATCAACGGCGTCATCAAGCCGGCCGGCTTCGACCGCGCGGTCGGCGTCATCTCGTCGGCCTATCTCAAGGACCCGAGCGATCCGGCGTGGGCGAATGACCAGGGCATCGCGGACTATCTCCGCTTCATGCAGGA
>JAKAZO010000018.1:18032-41340 GCA_021815825.1 Pseudomonadota bacterium | reverse complement strand
CCGTTGCCGCCGGAGCGCGGCGTGTTGTCCCAGGCGTGCAGCGCGCAGGGGTGGGCCGGGTAGTTGACCCCCTCGCCGCGGACCTCGCGGCGCAGCGTCTGCGCGTAGGTGCCGGTGATGGTTTCATAGGCGTGGAAGGTTGGCAGGCCGCGCCGTATGTTGAGCCGCTGGCGCAGCCAGGCCAGCGGCCGGCGGCGGGAAATCCACGGGCGCGAGGCCACCACCGGCGCCACCACCTTGCCGTCGAACCCGTGCTCCAGCGGGTTCCAGGCTTCGATGTTGCAGAAGCCGAGCAGGTGCAGCCCGGGCAGCCCCGCCTCCACCGCCAGGCGCCGCCACAGCGCCGTCGCCGCCCGCGCATCCGGCAGTTTTTCCGGCTTGTAGAGCAGAAAGATCGGCCGGCCCTCGACGCGCATGTAGCGCGGGTCCCGGAACGCGGGGAGCAGGGTGGCGAAATGCGCGCGGTGGTCGTCCTCGCCCGGATAGGTCTGCTCGATCAGGATCCGGTTCGGCGCCCCGTGCCAGATGCCGCTCCAGGTCTCGTTGGCCCAGCACAGGCAGAAGGGGAAATCCGGCGCGCCGGAGGCCAGCACCTCGTTGAACGGGCGCTCCAGGATACGCCGCCCAGCGAACCAGTAATGGTAGTAGCAGAACCCCTCGATGCCGTAGCGCCGCGCCAGCTCCGCCTGCGCGGCGCGGCTCTCCGGCACGCGCAGATCGTAGAAGCCGAGATCCGCCGGCACGTGCGGCTGGTAGTGGCCGCGATAGAGCGGCTTCGCCTTCGCCGTGTTGGTCCATTCCGTAAAACCCTTGCCCCACCACAGATCGTTCTCGGGGACAGGGTGGAATTGCGGCAGATAGAGCGCGATCGCGCGGGCCGATACGCTCACCGGCCGCCCCCCGTGCGCGGCGCGGCGGGATCGGCCATCATGGCGGGCAGCAAGGCGGGGTGGGCGGGATCAGCCATGGGGATTTCCGAACAGGGCGGGGCGGGGCGGACGATCGGCGTCGTCGTGCCGAGCTATAATCGGGCCGGGCTGCTGCCCGAGACGCTGGATGCCATTCTCGGCCAGACCCGTCCGCCGGACGAGGTCGTCGTCGTCGATGACGGCTCGACCGACGACACGCAAGCGGTGCTCGCCCGCTATGCCGGGCGCGTGCGGGCGATCCGCATCGCCAATGGCGGGGATCTGGTCGCGCGCAACACCGGGCTGCGCGAGGCGGGCAGCGACCTCGTCGCCTTCTGCGACAGCGACGATCTCTGGCGCCCTGGCTTCCTCGCCGCCATGGAGCGGCTGTGGCAGGCGGAGCCGCGCACGCGCGCGGCCTACGGCAATTTCGTCATCGTCCGCGATGGGGTGTGGGAGCAGGCGGAAAAATTCGCCGCCGCCCCGGCCGGGTTCTGGGATGGGCTGCGCGCGCTGGGGCCGGACATCGCCGTGTTCGATGCGCCGATCCTGCCGCGCGTGGTCGGCTATCAGCCGTTCTTTCCCTCGGCCATGGTCGTCGACCGCCGCGCCTTCCTCGCCATCGGCGGCTGGGACGAGGCGGTGAGCCGCATCGTCGGCACGGACTTCGCCACCGCGCTGCGTGTGGCCGAGCATGCCCCGCTCGGCATCGTGCGGGCGGCGCTGGTCGGCATCCGCAAGCATGGCGACAATTTCTCCGGCGACGTGCAGAAGATGAATCTCGGCGACGCGCTGATCCTGGAGCACGTGCTGCGCACCCGCCCGACGCTGGCGCCGCACGAGGGGCTGATCCGCGCCTCGATCGCGCAGCGCCGGCGCGAGGCGCTGGAGACCGCCTTCGCGCGCGGGGATCTGGCCGCCGTGCGGGAGATTTTTGCGCTCCTGCCGGGCGAGGCGCGCGGCGGGGTGGTGCGCGTGAAGCATGCCGTTGCCGCCCTGCCCGCCCCGCTCGGGCGCGCGCTCGGCGCGCTGCTGCGCGCCGCCGGCAGCGCCAGAGCGCGCAAGCCCTGACGAACGGATTGCAAAGGCCCCGCCTTTGCCGGGGTTCCAGCGCCCCTGGCCTTCTTCTTCCACCGCCCTCACCGCCCCGCCGCCAGCGCCGCAAGCTGTTCCGGCAGCCAGGTGGCGCCGGCGAGGAAGGATTCCAGCCGCTGGCGCGCTTCGGTCCGCGTGGCGAGTTTGGCCTCGCCCGGGGCATTCTGATCCCCTTCCACCACCACCGCGACGAGCACGGGGAAGCTGGCGCTGCCGAACAGGCTGGCGCGCGCCTGCACCGCCCGGGCCCGCAGCCCGCCCGGCGCCGGCGCACCGTTCAGCCACACCGCGCTCGCGGTGAGCCGGTAATGCTCCGCCCGCTCCGCGAGCCGCCAGCGCCGCGGCACCGCGTTCGCGACGAGGAGCTGCCCGGTCTCGACCTCCGCGCCGCCTTCCTCGCCCGAGAGCCGGTGCTGCGCGGCGACGATGACGCCGGGATCGACCCGGGCGGGGAACACGTCCACCAGCAGCGTCACCCCCTGCGCGGCGCAGACGGCTTGCAGCCGCAGAATTTCGCCCCCCGTCGCCGGGCCGGCGACGCAGCCCGGGCCGGGGGTGAAGGCCAGCGCCGGCGGCGGCGTCGCCTGGCTGTCGAACCAGGCCGAGAGGGCCGGGCCGGTGGCGGCGAGCAGCAGCACCAGCGCGGCCGCCATTGCGCCCCCGGGGGGCGTGCCCCGGGGAGCGGCGGGTGGCGTCGTCTCCGGCGCGGCGGGTGTGGGGGGCCGGGGCGCGCCATCCTCGCGGAACGGCAGGCCGATCAGGATCAGCAGCAGGATGACGAGGGAGAAGAAGATCCAGCCATACAACACATGGTCCGTCGCGGCCGCCTCGGCGCTGCCGAGCAGGTGGCCGAGGAAGACGATGCCGAGCGCCCGGAACCCGTTGGCGATGACCGGGACCACCACCGAGGCGGCGATGAAGCCCACGCGCCGCCAGGGGCTGCGGTACATCGTCAGCGCGTAGAGCACGCCGAAGGCGATGGCGGCGATGAGGAAGCGCAGCCCGGCGCAGGCCTCGGCGATGACGAAGGTGCCTTCGGGAATCTCGATGATGTACCCGTCCGAGTAGTTGGCGATGCCGATGAGGTCGAGGCCGCGGACGGTGAAGGCGGCGGTGACGTCCTGCAGCCAGGGCGTGAGGAAGGCGCCGAAGGGGACCAGGAACACGAGGTAGAGCAGCGGCGCGGCCATCGCCCGCCACAGCGCCCGGCCGAGCACGGCCAGCACCAGCAGTTCGACCAGCGCGATGAGGACGAGCTGGCGCCCTTCCATGATGCCGAGCCGCTCGGCGACGAGCCAGGCCGCCGCCAGCGGCAGGGCGAGCAGCGCCACCGAGGGCCAGGGCTGCGCCACCGCGCCCGCGAGCCGTCCGCGGCGTTCCCAGGCGAGAAAGCCGGCGATCGGCAGGATCAGAAAGCCGTGGTTATAGGCGGTGGATTTCGCCCACACGTCCACCGCCGCCGAGGCCTCGCGGTGGAACAGGGCGAGCAGCAGCACCAGCCCACCGATGAGCGCGGGCAGCGCCGGGCGCAATCCGGCGCGCGCGACGAGGGCCGACGCGCTCATCGCGCCGGCTCCGTCCCCAGCAGGCTGAAGAGCGGGGCCAGCGTGCGGCTCCAATCATGTCCCGCTTCCACCGCCCGCCGCGCCGCCGCACCGAGGCCCGGGTGGGCCCCCGCGAGCACCGCGCGCACTGCGTCCGCCATCGCCTCGGCCCCCTCCGCCACCAGCAGGTCGCGCCCCGGCACCGCGCGCAACCCCTCGAAGGCCTGGGGCGAGGCGATCACCGGGCGCGCCATCGCCATCGCCTCCAGCGCCTTGTTCTGCACCCCGCGGGCGATGCGCAGCGGCGCCACCACGGCGGCGGCGTGGGCGAGATAGGGACGCGTGTCCGGCACGCGGCCGGTGACGAGAACGGACGGGCTCGCCAGCCGCCGCACCGCGTCGGCCGGGTTCGCGCCCACGATGGCGAACACCACGCCGAGATCGGCGAGAAGCGGCATCACCGCGCGCGCGAACCAGACCACCGCATCGACATTCGGCCGGTAATCCATCGTGCCGGTGAAGACCAGGTGCGGCGCTGCGGTGGGGAATGGGTTGGCGGCGGGCCGGGCGGGATCGAAGGCGGCGAGGTCGACGCCGTTCTCCACCGCCAGCAGCCGTTCGCGGCTCTCCGGGGCCAGCGCGGCGAAGCGCTCGCATTCGTGGCCGGAGACGAACAGCGTGCGTTCGAACGCCTGCGCCGCCTGGCGCTCGAATGCGAGCAGGGTGCGCCCTTCGCGGGCATAGACGCCGCGCATCGGGAAGCGGGCCGTTTCGGCATAGGCGGCGAATTTCTCCGAATCCACGTCCACCATGTCCAGCAGACGGCGGGCGGGGCCGGGCGCGTGCATCACGTAGGGCGCCATGGAGGAGGAGAAGGCGAGGATGGCGTCCACCCGCGCATGGGCGAGGGTCCGGCGCACCCAGCGTGTGAGCGGGGCCGAGCGGAAATAATCCAGGCTGAGCGGCCGGCCGGGGCGGAAGCGGGCCAGCGCGGTGAGCCTGGCCCGGCGCTTGTTGAGGCCGAAGGCGGCGACATCGGCGCACAGCGCCCGCAGGACCGGCAGATGCGCCCAATCCGCCGGATCGTCGATGAGGCAGCCGAGATGGATGCGATGGCTGGTCGCGAGATGGCGCAGCATGTGCCAGGCGCGGATCTTCTCGCCTTTGTCCGGCGGATACGGAATCCGATGGCAGAGGAAGAGCAGGCCGGGCTTCTCCGTCGCGACGGCGGGCGGCGGCGGGATCGGGGCGATCAGGTTCACGCTAGCCGATCCCGCGCACGATGTGCGGCCCGATCAGGTTCGCCACCGGCAAGGGCAGCCGCTTCCAGGCGGCGATGAAGAGCCGGTATTTCGGGTTGAGCGGGTTGTGGTCCGGCAGCGCCGCGCCCGGGCGCAGCTTGTAGCGATAGTGCAGCGGCGCCGGGGTGAAGCCCCAGTTCTTCTTGAAGGAGAAGGCGCCGGTGCCGAGCTTGCTGCGGCCGAAATCGAACAGCGCCAGACCGCGCGCCGCGGCGCGGCGCATGACCTCCCAATACATGAAATCGTTCCCCGCCCGCCCCCGCGCCGCTGCGATGCCGCCGCCATAATAGGGCAGCACCTCGCCACGGAAGTAGAAATTCATCACCGACGCGATCGGCATCTCGCCGTCGAGCACGGTGACGATGTCGGCATGCTCCCGGAATGTCTCCATCAGCAGCTCGAAATAGCGCCGGGCGAAGACCGGGGTGCCGAGATTGCGCACGGATTCGGCGTAGATCCGCCACAGCCGCGCCGGCGATGGATCGAGCACGGAGGTGAGGCCGTTCTGGATGCCCTTGCGCACCATCGCCCGCTGCTTGCGCGGGATCGCCGCCATATTCGCCTCCTCGCCGGCCAGCAGCGGCTTGCGGAAGGTGACGTAGAGATCCGGCCGGGCTTCCCAGCCGGTCTGCGCCGGCCAGTCGGTCGGTAGCGGGTGGAGATGGCGGAACTCCACCGCCGCGGCGCCGGTCCGGCCGAGCAACGTCTCGGCGTGCGCGGTGAGCGCAGCGGCGCTCTCGGCATCGGCCGCGACCGGCCCACCATAGACGCAGAACGGCGAGGAGATCAGCGTGCGGCCGAACAGGGGCGAGGACACCAGCGCCAATGGCAACACCCCGGTAATGGCGCCGTCGCGCTCCGTCAGCACGTAATGGGTACTGTGGCCGAAGGCGCGGGCGATGACCCGGCGCCAGCCGGAGAGGTGGAAGAACGTGCCCTCCGGCATCGCGGTGACGAACGCATCCCAGGCCGGCTCGGCCGCCTCGTCCAGCGGCTTGCAGACGACGCCCATGCCGCCCTACTCCGCTGGCGCTCGGGCGAGCACGTCGGCGAAGGCGCGGTCCATCCGGTCCCAGGCAAAGTCCCGCAACAACCGGTCGAGCCGCGGGGCCGTGCGGGCCAGGTTGACGTAGTGGCGGAAGCGCGAGAGCGCGCCGACCCCGCGGATGCGCGGCTGGTCCGGGTCTACCTCCCAGGGATGGAAATAGAAGATGCCAGCGGCCGCTTCGGCCTGATTGCGCCGGGCCAGGCCGAGGCGGAAGAGCCAGTAGGGCAGCAGACGGAAATAGCCACCACCGGCAGCGGGCAGGTTGCGGCCGAATAGCCGCACCGTCGTCATCGGAATCTCCCACAACGCGCCGCTGCCCGGCCGATAAGGGGAGCGCGGCGCGTCCGGCGTGCCATAGAGATCGTGGCGCACCGGGTAGACAGAGGAGGAATACCGGTAGCCCTCCGCCTCGAGCGCGTCGAACGCCCATTGGTTGGTGCGGCCGATCGAGAAGGTGGGGGCGCGGTAGCCGGCGACCGCGGCGCCGCCGACATCCTCGAGCAGCCGGCGGGTGCGGCCGACATCGGCGCGGAATTGTGCCTCCGTGAAGCGGTCGGCGCGGACATGGTCGTAGCCATGGCTGGCGAGTTCATGCCCGGCGGCGACGATGCGACGGACCATCGCGCCATGGCGCTCGGCGATCCAGCCCAGGGTGAAAAAGGTGGCATGGATGCCAGCCGACTGGAACTGCGCCAGGATGCGCTCGACATTGGCCTCGACGCGACAGGGAATGCTGTCCCAGTCAGCCCGCGGGATCGCCGGGGACAGCGCCTGGACCTGGAAATAATCCTCGACGTCCACGGTCATGGCGTTGATCGGGCGGCTCATGGCCGGCGCACCTCTGAGAGGGTGCCGAGCAGGTCGATGAAGCGCTGGAAGACGCGCTCGCGCCGCGCCAGCGCGTGTTCGAGCGCGTCCATGCGATGGGCGAGATGCGCCAGCTCCAGCGCGCCCGCTGCCTGGGCCGTTCCCGGCAGTGGCGCGGAACCCGTCATCGCTGGCCCAGGGTGACCGCTGCCGAGATCCTCCAGCAACTCACGGGCCGTGGTCTCCACCATCGCGGCACTGATCTCGGCCCGCTCCTCGAGCGCGCCATAGAGCAGCAGGCGCGAGCAGAGCCGGTTGATCCGACGGGGAATGCCGCCGGTGTGGCGAAAGACGAGAGGGAACACCTCAGGCTCGAACGAGGGGTTGCCCGCCCAGCCCGCGGCGCGCAGCCGGAACTCGATGTAGGCGTGGGTTTCGTCCTCGTTCAGCGGTCCGAGATGAAACGAGGCCAGCACCCGCTGGCGAAGCTGCTCGAGCTCAGGGCTGGCGAGAATGCGGCGGAACTGCGGCTGCCCGAGCAGAATGGTCTGCAGCAGGGCGTGACCGTCATCGGTGATGTTGGAGAGCATGCGCAGCTCTTCCAGCCCGGCGATCGAGAGGCTCTGCACTTCGTCGACCACCAGCAGCGCCCGGCGCCCGGCGGCGCGGTGCTCGCGCAGGATGGCCTCGATGCCGCGCAACAGGGTCGCCTTGTCGCTGCCCTCGCCGGCGCCGAACGCCGCCGCCGTCAGACGCAGCAGATCGTCCCCGGAGACCTGCGAGGTGACGATGCGGGCGATCGTGTAGGTGGAGCGATCCAGCTGCGACCATAGCCGCTCCACCAAGGTCGTCTTGCCGGCGCCAACCTCGCCGGTGACGATGATGAAGCCCTCCTGCTGGGACAGACCATAGATCAGGTGGGCGATGGCGCGGGCATGGACGCTGCTCGAATAGAAGAACCGGCTGTCCGGCGTGAGCTGGAACGGCATCGCGTTGAAGCCGTAATATTCCGCGAACATGGGGCGCATCCGTCAGAAGGTCTTGTTCACGCTGAGCATGACCATGCTCTGCAGGAGATTCGTATTGGCGGAGCGCTGTGAAAAATTACTGACCTGATACATAATCGAACCGGAAATGGTGCGCGTGAGCTGGTCGGTAAGGCCGAGTGTTGCCGAATATATGTTGGAATTTCCATTTGGAACGATCGCCGTCCCCTGGCCCGGGATGACACCATTATAGAGCACGCCATAAGAAAGCGCCGCATTGGCGCTGATGTCCTGGCTGACCTGCCGCGTCAGACTGAGAATGCCGTACGTACCGTTCTGGGAGAAGCCCGGAACGTTGGCAAATTGCGAGATCTCCTTCATCAACGTCTGCTGCAGCGAGAATGACAGGGTCGCCCAGTCGAACGTCGTCGTCTCCGTGATTGACAGGTTCTGCATGCGGAAGATGCCCGGCATCAGGGCATAGAACCCATTGGCGACAAGCAGCGGCGCGTTCGTCGTCGGATCGAGTGAATTGCCCACCGGATCGACGGTCGATCCAGCCACACCGCCCTGAATGGCGGTGGCGCCCGTGCTGATCGTTTCCGAGTAGGTCGCATAGAGCGTGCTGCGCGCGGTCAGCGCATAGGCGGCGCTCAGGAACGGAGCGTCGACGCCGTCGCGATGGCCGTAGCCGGCGGTGATCTGGCTGCCCGGCGTCGGCGTATACTGGAACCCGACGCTCCAGACCGCATCCTGAATACGCACCGGCGGCAGCCCGCTATAGACGATGTCCTCGTAGCCGATCTGGCCGAGCAGCGCGAACCGCGGGGTGAGCTGATATCCCAGGGTCTGCAGAGCCAAATTGTTGTGGCCCGACGGCGCCGCGCCGCTCGCCGTGTCCTGCTCGGCGAGAATCAGGGTGGAGGCGATGACCTGGCCGAAATCGTCGCCGTTCTTGAACGCGACGTATTCCTGCTGGCTGAGGGCAGTGGAGTTGTAGAACGCATTCAGGCCCGGGGTTGCCGTCGCGGGGCCTCCGCCCGGGGTGGCAAAGGCGGTCCGCCCAAGCGAGTAGCCGACTTCGCCGGTGCCGAACGAGCCGAACTGATGGCGAACGAACGGCGTGATGATGAAGCTCGTGATCTGCGTCATGTAGGCCGGATTGGTGGTATTCACCGTTCCCGGCGTGTAGCCGCCCGTGGCGGTGAGCTGGGTCGCGAAGCCGCGCAGATCAAGAAACAGAGTCTCCGGAATCAGCGTCGCCGTCGCGCTGGCGTTGAGGTTCTGGGCGATGTCGCTACCGAGCCCGCCGGAGAAAAACATGAAGTCGGGATTGTAGCTGATGTTCGCCTGCACACTCGGCGTATTGCCGGTGATGACCACAGCCGGTGCGATGTTGGTCATGACATAGGCAGCCGGGCTTTGTGACGGCGTGCCGCTGTTCGAGAACCAGATCTCCTGTGCGCCGATCGAAGGCGTGAACGTCCAGCCGCCAGCGGCGATCAGCGGTCCGGCGGTCAGTTGGTCGATCTGCTGCCCGAGCGGACCGACGCGAACGCCGGTCGCGGTGCCGGGCAGGGTCGGGTTGCCCCCCAGCAGGCTCCCCGGTGCGGTGCTGAGAAATGGCGCCGGGACGGACTGCGGGGAGGGCGCGGCGATGGTATCCGACAGCGACCCGCCGCCGCCACCGCCGCTGTCCCCGCCTCCCACGGTCTGAGCGAACGCGGCCGGCGCCGCGAGCGCCATCAGAGTGGCGGCGCCAAGCAGCCCGGCTCGTGCCTGAACGAGTCGATAGCCGACGATGCGCCGCGCCCGACGGCGCCGCTTCTCAGGGATAGACCCCATAGGCCCCGTACGCGCCGAACGTGTGGCTCGCCGTCAACTGCACCTTGTTGAGAAGCAGGGTGACGTTGTCACAGGATTGCAGGAAGTCGAGTGCCGATTCAACCTCGCTGCGCTGCGTCTTCTCGGCCTCGACGATCAGGACGGTCTGCCCGACCAGCGGCGCCAGCATGCTGGGGTCGCTGCTCGCCAGGCAGGGCGGTGCGTCGAGAACGATGATCCGGTCAGGGTAGGCGCGGGCGATGCGTTCAACCACCAGGCTGATCGGTCGCCCGACGGCGATCTGGTCGCGATGATCATCGCGCGTGCCGATTGGCAACACGGCGAGCCCGGGAATATCCGTCGGCACGACCATATCGGCAATCGGCTGCGACGCGCCGGACGCAATATCGAGCACCCCCGGGCGCTCCAGAAGTCCAAGGCGCTCGCTCAGCGAATGCACCTTGCTGTCGCAATCCGTCAGCACGACTCCCCGGCCGCCCCAGCGCGCGATGCTCATGGCTAGGTTGAGCGAGGCAAAGCTCTTTCCCTCGCCGGGTTTGGCGCTTGTGACCATGACCAGATTCGCCAGCCCGCGCTTTGCCCCCTGCGGCGCCGCCAAAAGGCGGAGGATCTGCCCCTGCGCGATGCGGAACTCCTCGGAAACGCGGGTCCGACCCTTCGCGAGTGACAGCATGCCCGCCTTCTCCAGCACGTCCATGCTGACCGTCCGCGGATCCGAAGCAGGGCGACCCGAAGCCTCCTCCGCCGGACGGAGCGCCGCCCCGGCAGGGGGCGCGATCAGCCCGTCGACCTTCGCCGACGGCGCCGATTCGGTCAACCTGCCCCCGATCTCGGCCGACCCCGGCTCGAACAGCAACTCCGAACCCGCTAGTCCGCCGCGCGCGCGAAGGCGCTCGGCGAGCCGCTCCGCCAGGTGGCCCGGCCTGGTCTCGCCCGACTTCATGTCCATGCTCAAATCACTTTCGGAATGTGCAGCAATCCCGACATCAGGCCACCATAGAGCGCGCCCAGCAGCACCAGGCCCAAGGCGAAAGCCGCGCTGCCGGCGTAATTGCGGCTGTGCTGCACCGGTCCGAGCAGCGAAATGCCGCCGACCACGGGCAGACCCAGATCGCGCAGATCTTCGACCGTGGGGAAGGAACGGTCGAGTTGGGCGAGCAGCAATGCCAGACCGGCTCCGGCCCCGAGGCCGACGAGGAGCACGCCGGAAAACAGCAGGCTGCGCTTAGGCGCCACGGGCACGCGCGGCATCTCCGGCGGATCAACGATCTGCAGCTTGATCTTGTCGGCTTCCCGGTCGGCCGCCGCTGACAACCGCATCTGCTCGCGCCGCTCAAGGAGTTGCTGGTAGTTCTGCTGCAGCACCGTGTAGTCACGGTCGAGATTCTGGAACTCCGCCTGAACCAGCGGCTCCTGCTGCAACACCGCCTCGAGCCGGCTGCGGTCGCGCTCGGTCTCCGCGAGCTGCCGCTTGGTCGACGCCAGCGCCGTCTCTGCATCGACGAGAAGCACTTTCAGGTGCTCGTAGACCGGGTTGGGCACGCCGCCTCGCGCCTTCGCCGGCGCCGCCGGCGTACCGTCCGCAGCCTTGGGCGCGGCGGCCCGGGGCGCGGCCAGGGTCGGCGGTGGCGCCTTCTCCAGCATCTCGATGTATTTTTTCTGCGCGATCACATCCGGGTATTGATCGGTGAAGCGCAGGCGAAGCTCCTCGAGATGGCGCCGCGCCTGCACCAACTCCGGATTGCCACCGCCGCCGCCAGCGCCGAAATTGGCGGCCTCGGCCGGCGAGACCGTGGGCGGGGTCGCCGCCAGCTCCTTGGCCAGCATGTCCCGCTTCGCCTGGGCGTCCTGCAGCACGCCGCTGAGCTGCTCGATCTGGCTCCGCGCCATCTCCAGCCGCGTCAGCCCGCCATTGAGGTCGTTCGGCAGCAGATCCATGAATTTCGTACGAAAGTCGGCGCGCCGCTTTTCCGCCGCGCGCAGCTTGTCCTCGTAGGCGCTGATCTGCTGACCGAGAAACTGCTCGGCATTGTCCATCGATGTGCGGTTGGAGCCCGTCGCCTTCTCGATGAAAAGGGTGATCAGCGTCTGCACCACCTCGAGCGCCAGCTTCGGTTGCGGATTTCGGTAGCTGATCGTGAACAGATTGCGGGTCTGCGGGCTGATTAAGATCTGGCTCTGCAACGCCTGTACCAAGCGCTCGCGTTCGACTGGGCTTAACACCTGCAGATCGAGGCTGGTGCGCGAAATCAACTTGTCGATATTTGGCGCACTGAGCAAAGTTCGCTGCAGCATCTCCACTTCGTTGAGCGTGCCGCTGTCGATCGCGAGGCCGCGCAACAGGGGCGTCAGCACCGCATCGGCGTCGACGAAAATCCGCGCCTTGGCCTCGAACTGGTTCGGGATCAGGTATACCGCGAACCAGCCCCCCAGCGACACGACCCAGGCCAATGCCAGGGCCACCCACCGATAGCGCCAGCCGCCGATCAGGTAGCGATGCAGCAGAACGCGGAGCTGATCCACGGCGCGCCTCAGAACCAGGTCTGCGGAATGATCAGCGTATCACCCGGCTGCATCTCGACATTCTGCGAGATGTCGCCGCTCTTCACGAGCGAGTCGAGACGAACATGGATCGTCTCCTCCTTGCCGTCGGGCAGCCGGCGGATGATCACGGCACGGTTACCGGCGGCGAACTTGGTCAGCCCCTTCGTCGCGATGATCACGTCGAGCACGGTCATGTGGTCGCGATAGGGAATCGCGGCGGGATCCGTGGCCTCGCCGATGACGCGGATCTGCCGATCGAACGGTCCGACGAAGGAACGCACCATCACCGTGACCACGGGATCACGCACATATTGAGCCAGCTTGGCCTCCAGCTCCTTGCTGAGCTGGGTCGGCGTCTTGCCGGCGGCGACGATGTCGGGGATCAACGGCATCGAGATGCGGCCATCCGGGCGCACCGGCAGACCGTTCACGGTCAGATCCGGAGCATGATAAACGAAGATATCGAGTGAATCTCCCGGTCCGATCTGGTATTGCGCGCTCGGTTTCGCGCTATCCGTGGTGACGGTCGAGGTCGGCGGCACGCCGCCGCCGCACCCCGCGAGCAACGGCGCCACCAACAAGAACAGCCCCGCCCCAACGGCAGCCCGCATCACATTCACGATCTCTCTCCGCCCCGCTCACTTGGACACGGCTTTCGTGTCCGGTCGATCAAGCCATGACCCAACTGCCGCCCTTCACGGCAGCCGCCACCGGCACGCGATGGTAGCATATCCCAAAGGGACGACGCGACCGAAGGCCCAACCTCAACCGGGCTTTGGTAGGCGCGGAAGGAATTGAACCCCCTCCTCTGCCATGTAATGGCAGCGCTCTGCCGTTGAGCTACACGCCTGCAGACCCGCCTACGCCCAAGCTGGCAGACCCCGCGGCACGCCGCCTCGAGCCGCCGCACTGTCGGCAGTCACGAGGCATCCGGACCCGGGCGGCGAACCCCTGCGACCTCGCGTCCGCCGGGATCGGCTCGTCCACAAACCCAATCTAAATAGCCTTTTATTGACACGGAGTAAAGACCAGTGCGTGCGCCGGGCGCGCGAGTCTGATCGCCATCGGGAGGCGTCCCGCTTCGGACACGAGTGCGTGATCCCAGCCGTTTCGGGTTGACGGCCCGATCGCCGCGATGCTAAAGAACTGTCAACGAAAGATGCTTTTTTAGTCACGGCAATGACTCTTTTTCCTGGAACCCGCCGCTCGGAGTGGCGGCGGAGCGCTCAGGTCGCCGTCCTGGAGTTGTTTCAGGACCGGCACGCCGCAGACTGGTTTCCTGCGGCGTGGCAAATGGTGTGAGGCCTTTTGAGGTCATCATGAATTTTTTCAGGCGCCCTTCATTCGCTGAGTAGCGTGTGCCGTTGGCGCGCGTCGGCGTCGGGTTATCTGTTGCCAAGGCCAGGGGTGGCCAAGGAACGGAGGTATGCTCTGCGTCTGCGGCAGGGCGAATGTGTTGGCGCGTGCCAGGCGGGATAGCCGCGTGTGGCGGGCGTCGGATCGGTCGGCGGCCAATGGTCACTGGGTCAGTGAGCATTCTAGGCGGCGGGCTGCTGCTACGGTGAACTCGGCTCGATCGTCGCCGGCGGGCAGCCTAGGGTGGAGCGAGGAGACCATGACCAGGCTTTTCGGCAGTCTTCTGCCGGTGGAGATGCTGGCGCTTTGGCTGGCGGACTCGTTGCTCTCCTTCATCGTCATCTATCTGCTGCTGCTCCCTAGCGGCGCCAGCGTGATGGGAGCGGCCGGGCTCCATCCCGCCACCGCCAACCTCGCCGCCGTGCTTGCGGTCACCATTGGCCTGACGGCATTGGCGATCGGCCTCTATCGCCCCGAGATCTGCCTGCGGGCCCGCCGTCTCCTGGTCAACACGCTGGCGGCCGGTGTCGCGGCCTTTCCTGCTATCCTGGCTGCCTGCCTGGCGTTTGGGTTCGACGTGGCGCATCTCATGGGCAGCGACCGGCTCGGCCTCGGGCGGGTTCTGATGGCTTGGCTGGCCTGTCTGCTCGCCACGCGCGCCGCATTCAGTATCGTGTGCCATCATGGCTTGCTGGACCGGCCGGTTCTGCTGATCGGCAGCGGCGCGCGCGCGGCGCGCGCGCGGGCGGCACTCACGGGCGAAGCGCGCGGCTTTTTTCGTCTGGCCGCCTCCGTTCCGCCGGCGGATGCGCCAAGCGCGCCACAAGTCCGGATGGGCGGCCGCCGGCGCATCTGGGGGATCGTCGTCGCCGGCCCGGTCGACGCCGCGCTGCCGGACGCAGAGGTGCAGCGCTGGCGCGCGGCCGGTGTGCGCGTGCTGTCGGATGCCGAGTTTGAGGAACAGCATCTCGGCCGGATCGACCTGGAGGCACTTCGGCCCGGGGAGTTCCGTGCAGCCGTGCGCCCGCCCGACCGTCCCGTCGATGCATTCCTGCGGCGGCTGTTCGACGTCGTCATCAGCCTTGCGGTGCTCGCGCTGACCGCACCGCTGCTGCTCCTGACGGCGCTGGCAATCAAACTCGATGACTCCGGCCCGATTTTCTACCGTCAGGAGCGGGTCGGTCTGAGCGGGCGCCCGTTCATGTTGCTGAAATTCCGCTCGATGCGGGTCGACGCCGAGGCTGGCAGCGGCCCCACCTGGGCCGCGAACGACGACCCGCGCGTCACCCGTGCCGGCCGCTTCATCCGCCGCTTGCGCATCGACGAAGTACCGCAGATTTTCAATGTGCTCCAGGGCACGATGAGCTTCGTCGGGCCACGGCCGGAGCGGCCGCATTTCGTTCGCCAGCTCGAAGCGGTGCTGCCCGGCTACCGAGACCGCAGCGTGGTCAAGCCTGGCATCACGGGCTGGGCGCAGGTCAACTTCCCCTACGCCGCTTCGGTCGAGGACGCGCGGATCAAGCTCGGCTACGATCTCTATTACATCAAGCATCGCAGCCTGATGCTCGATCTCTCCATCCTGCTCGCCACCGTTCGCGTCATCCTGTTCCAGGAAGGCGCGCGCTGACGCTGAGCGATCGGAGCGCCATCAACGTTTGGTCAACGCCAGGGCGATAGGTTTGGCGGCGCGCAGCCGTCTTGGCATGGCGCCGCCGCCTTGGCATAGCTCGATCCTGGCCCGCACTACCGGTCGACGCTGGTTCGTGGAAAACTTGGCCTGGCCTTGCTCCTGGCGCGGCGCGGCGCTGCACACCTGATCAGGATATGATGATGGCAAATAGACCCCTTCGCCTGGCATCGATCGGCCTGCTCGCCGGCCTTGCGATCACCGGCGGGGCGATCGGCCCGACATGGGCGGCGGACTACGTCGCCGAGGGGCGCAAGCTCCTCGATCAGGGCAACGTCAAAGCAGCCCAGATCGAGCTCCGCAACGCCGTCAAGGCGGACGACAAGAACGCCGAGGCGCATTATTTCCTCGGCATCGTCGATTTCCGTCTCGGTGATGCCGGTGCAACCGAGCGCGAGGCGCGCCGCGCCCTCGAACTCGGCTATGACAGCGACAAGGCCACCCCACTGCTCGCCGAGAGCTACCTCGCGCAGAGTAAGTTCCGCGAACTCCTCGCCGAGTTCCCGGCCGGCAAGGGAGCGCCCGATGCCGCGGCGCGAATCCTGGTTGCCCGAGGCCTGGCCCAATTCAACCTCAAACAGTCCGATGCCGCGCGCGCCTCGCTGGCCGAGGCTGAGAAGCTGGCCCCGGATTCGATGGAAGTGCTGCTCGCCGCGTCCCGGATCGCCGAATTGCAGGGCGACCGGGTGACCGCGGAAAAGGAGATCGATCACGCGCTCAAGGTCAAGCCACGCTCGGCGGAGGCGTTGTTCCGCAAGGGCGAGCTGCAGGCTGCGCGCAACGATATCGATGGCGCGCTCAAGAGCTACGACGCGGCCATCGAGGCGGCGCCCGCCGGGCTCGGCCCACGGCTCGAGCGTGCCCGCCTCCGGATCCTGAAGGGTGAGGACGCCCGGGCGAAGGCCGATGTCGATGCCGTACTGACCGCCGCCCCGACCAACCCCCAGGGCCTGTTCCTGCGCGCCGTGCTCCTGACCCGCGCCCACGACTTCAAGGCCGCCGACGAGGCCATGACCCGCGTCGGCGCGATGATGCCAGCGATTCCTCAAGCCTATCTCTACCAGGCGATCATCAAGGACGGGCTTGGGCAATACGAGCAGGCCGACGACGTCGCCAGTCGCTATCTCAGCCGCTACCCGGCTGACCTGGTCGGCCGCAAGGTATACGCCAAGATCCAGCTCGAATTGCGCCGGCCGGAGAAGGCGATCGAGACGCTCGAACCGGTCGCCAAGGCCGATGTGCCCGATCCGGGCAGCTATGACCTGCTCGGACGCGCTTACATGCTCGCCGGCCGGCCCGCCGACGCGGAGAAGGCCTTCGAGAAGGCGGCCAAGCTGGCGCCGGATGACGCCGGACTGCGCCAGCGCCTCGGCGCCGCGCATCTGCAGAGCGGCGACCCCGCGGCCGCGGTGAAAGATCTCGAGGCCTCGCTCAAGCTGGCGCCGAACCAGGTCCAGGCCGGCGAGGCGCTGGTGCTCGCCGCCATCGCCGCTGGCGAATACGACCGCGCGAATGCCGCGCTCGACGCGATGCGCAAGGAACAGGGCGACAATGCCACGGTCGGCAACCTCGCCGGGCTGCTGAAGCTCGGTCAGAGCGATCTGACCGGCGCCCGCGCGGCCTTCGAGGCGGCGCTGCAGAAGAGCCCGGACTCGGTCCCGATCAAGCTCAACCTGGTGCGGGTGCTATCGCTGCTGGGCGACCGCGCCGGTGCCGAGAAGCTGCTCACCGAGGTCGTCGCCAAGAACCCGACCAACGAAACTGCGCTCAGCGCTCTGCTCAACGCCCAGCTTGCCGATCAGCACAAGGCCGATGCTCTCGCCACCGCCGAGCGCGCCCACGCCGCGGCCCCGACCAACGAGCGGCTGACCGGCATCCTCGCGGCGCTGTACATGCAGACGGGGACACCGAACAAGGCGCTCGAGCTGCTGGCGCGGTGGGCTCAGCAGACTCCACTCACCCCGGGCCTCCTCGTCCTTCAGGCGCGCGCGCAGATGGCGACTGGCCAAGCCAAAGAGGCGCGCGAGACGTACCAACGGCTGGTTGCCAAGCAGCCGCTCGATGTCGCGGCGCGCATGACGCTTGCCAGCCTGCTGGCGGGCGAAAAGAACATGGACGATGCCCGCAATACCGTCCTGGATGGCCTCAAGCTGCTGCCGGCGAACGCGCAGCTCATGCAGGCGCTGGTCGGTATCGATCTCAAGGTGGGTGGATTGCCGGCCGCCCTCCAAACCGCCGCAAACCTGGCCCAGAATCCCGCCCATCTGCCCGCCGCAAGCGCGCTGAAGGGCGAGATCTACATGGCACAGAAGAATTATCCCGAAGCGGCGACAGCCTTCGAGGCCGCCTTCACCGCCGCACCCTCAACCCCCCTGCTGCTCGATCTTGCCGGCGCGCTTGCCGCGGGCGGACATCCGAACGAGTCGACCGCGCGGTTGCGTGACTGGCTCAAGCAGCATCCCGATGATGCCGACATCAGCCAGATCGTGGCGGCATCCGACATCGGGGCCGGCCGCCTCGATGAAGCCGAGACGCTGCTCACCTCGGTGCTGGCGAAACGCCCCTCTGACCCCATCGCCCTGAACAATCTCGCCTGGCTCTACGGTCAGCGCGGTGATCCCCGCGCACAGAGTTTCGCCGAACGTGCCTATTTCACCGCGCCTGGCCCCCAGACGGCGGACACGCTCGGATGGATCCTGCTCAAGTCCGGCAAGACCGACAGTGCGATCTCCCTGCTCCGGATCGCGAATGGCCAGGCGCCGAACGACCCCGCGATCGCTTATCACCTGGCAACGGCCCTGAGCGGCGCGGGCCAGGACGAGGCGGCACAAAAGCTGCTCGAGCCGATCGTCGCCGCTACCGTCGCTTTCCCGGAAAAGGCCGCGGCCAAGTCGCTGCTCGACCAGCTCGCGGCGAGGAAGAAGTAAGGCCGCGGCCAGGGCGAGCGTTGAGGCCGGCAGGCCGGGCATGATCAACGGCGCAACCCGCCTCGGTCCAGCCGATCGGGACCCGACGGCGCTACGCCTGCTCACCTTCAGCACGCTGTTTCCGAACGCGGCGCGGCCGAACCACGGCGTCTTCGTCGAGAACCGGCTGCGTCACCTCGTGGCCTCCCATCCCGTGACGGCGACGGTGATGGCGCCGGTGCCGTTCTTCCCTTTTCGCTCGGCCCGCTTCGGCGCGTGGAGCGAGCACGCCCGCGCGCCCCGGCGGGAGACACGGCACGGCCTCGTCGTTCATCACCCGCGCTATGGCACGATCCCGCGCTTCGGCATGAGCGTGGCCCCGCTCCTGCTCTATCGTGCCGCGCTCGTCGCGGCGCGGCGGCTGCTGGCAGAGGGCGAGCGCTTCGACCTGATCGACGCGCACTATCTCTATCCCGATGGCGTCGCCGCTGAGTGGCTGGGCCGCGCTCTGGGCCTGCCTGTGGTCGTGACGGCGCGTGGCTCCGACGTGAGCCTCCTGCCGAGCCACGCTCTGCCGCGGCGCATGATCCAGGCCATGATGCGGCGCGTCGATGGGCTGATCGCGGTCAGCGCCGCGCTGCGAACGGCGATGATCGCACTCGGGGCGGCGCCGGAGCGCGTTACGGTGCTCCGCAATGGCGTCGATACGCGCCTGTTCCGCCCGCTCGGCCGCAGCGCCGCACGGGCCGCGCTCGGCCTCACGCGCCCAACCTTGATTTCCGTTGGGCTGCTGATCGAGCGCAAGGGCCATCACCGCGTCATCGAGGCGATGGCGAGCCTGCCGGGGTTCGAACTCCTGGTGGTTGGCGAGGGGCCGGAGCGTCCTCGACTGGAGGCGCTGATCGCTCGGCTCGGCCTGACCGATCGCGTGCGACTGCTGGGTGCCCGGCCGCATGCGGACCTCGCGAACTGCTACGCGGCGGCCGATGCACTGGTGCTGGCCTCCAGCCGCGAGGGCTGGGCCAACGTGCTGCTGGAGGCGATGGCATGCGGCACGCCCGTGATCGCCGCGCGCATCTGGGGCAATCCTGAGGTGGTGCAGGAGAGGGCGGCCGGCCTGATCTACGACGAGAATACCCCGCTCGGCATCGCCGCCGGCGTGCAGGCACTCTTCGCCGATTTACCCGACCGCGCCGCTACCCGCGCCTATGCCGAGCACTTCAGCTGGGACGCGACCAGTGCCGGGCAGTTCCAGTTGTTCAACGCGATCCTGAAACGCTGAATGGAATGCTCCGGGGAGCCTCTATGCCCGCGCGGGAACGAGGCCCGTTTCAGCATCGCAAAGTCCACGGAAGGTCCTCGCCTTGCCGCGCCAGTCGGCCGCCTCTGCCGCGGCCGCACCACCCGCGGTCAATCGTGCCCGCAGTGCGCCGTCGTCCCGCAGGGCTTGCATCGCCGCCGCGATCGCCGGCACCGAGGCCCCGTCCACCACCAGCCCATTCACCCCATCGCGCACCGCGTCGGTGCTGCCGCCGTCGCGCCCGGCGATCACCGGCAGGCCGCACCCGTTCGCCTCCAGGAATACCAAGCCGAACCCCTCGGTATCGCCATTCGCGAGCGCACGATTGGGCATCACGAAAACGTCGCCGAGCCGATAATGGTCGACCAATTCGTCATCCGGCACCTGGCCGGTGAAGATCACCTGTCCCTCCACCCCGACGTCGCCGGCGATCCGCTGCAGCGTCTCTGCATAGGGGCCGGTACCAACAATGAGATAGCGCAACTGCGGGTCCTGCGCAGCGAGCGTAGCGAAGGCGCGAATCGCGTGGTCGATACCCTTCTTCTCCAGGAGGCGGCAAACGGAGACAAAGACGAAGCATGATTCGAGCCGGTACTGCGCCACCAGTTTCGCATTGCGTGGGCCGGGCCTGAACCGCGCAGTATCGACGCCGTTCTCGATCAGATCGATCTTCTGCGCCGCTGATGGTCCGAGCAGATCGCGCACGACGCTCTGGGTGAAATGACTGACAACGATGATTCGATCGGCGGCGTGCAGTGCCCGCCGGCGGCGGCGAAAATCTTCATCGTAGGGGTCCTCGGTGGTGATCTCCTCGCCATGCACGTAGACCAGTCGCCGTACAAACGGAAACAACCGTAGCACGTCGAAGACCCAGCCGCTGGCTAGCAACTCGCCGACGCAGACGGTGCGCACGTTGTCGCGCATGACGAGCCAGACCAGAACGAGGGCGAGGCGGACACGGATCCAGACGTCCGCGGCAAGGAAAACAAGTCGCCGCGAGCCGCCTCCGCCAGCCATATCCGCAATCACCGTCCGCAACAGCTTGAGGCGCAACACGCGGTAGGGTGCCAGACGATCGTGCTCGCGCCAGCCGATCAGCGGCAGACCATCCGTATAGTTGATCCGCGCCGCGACGACCATGACCTTGCCCTCGGAGAAGCGCGCAAGATTGTCGTAGACGACAGCCGAGCCGCCGCGCACCGGCGGAAAATTGTTGGCAATGAGGAGTATCTTGCGTGACCTGCGCATCGGTCGGCTGACGTCACGCTGCCAACGAGGCGCGCGGCATAACGAGCGACGGCAGATCCAGCAGGCTCGTGAAACGGAAGCGGTAGCGGCTCGCCATGCGGTCGAGAATGGCCGAGAGCGTGTCATAGAACCCGTGCAAGTCGCGCTTGCTGCGGACATACGGATTGCGCCCGGCAAGGAGCGAGGAGCTATGAAAGCTCAACACCAGAATCGACTGACCGCGCGCGGACAGGCCGCGTACCAGCCGCTCCATGGCCGCCGCGTCGTTGCCCTCGGGCGAGAGCGTCACGCGCTCGGCAAAACGCAACCGAGGCAGCGCCGAGCCAATCCGCCACCGCGCGACGTCAGGCGACGAAAGCCAGCGATACGCAGCCCCCGCCTCCGCCCCGCCCCAGCCGACGACGCTGCGGCAGAGTGGCACTTCCAGAAGGTCGCGGTGCCGTCCGAACCAGAACAGGCCGTAGTCATAGGCGAAGAAGTCGGGCCCCCCCTCGAGCTCGAAGGAGGTGCGCGGGGCGAGGCTGGTATCAACGGTGAAGCCGTGCTTTTCGAGCAATCCGGCCGTGTAGGCACTGAGCCCATAGCGGCCGGCGCGATAGGCCTTGGGCTCGTCGCCGAAGCGCTCGATGAAGCGCCGGCGCAGGGCCAGCAGCTTCTGCTCCTCCAGGTTGGGGTCGAGATTGCCCGAGAACGAACTTTCCAGCGTGTCACTGCCGCCAATGGGCGGCGTGACCCAGGGATGGAGCTGGAGGCCGACGCGGCACTGACCCTTCGCCATCTGACGGTCGAGCAGGCGCACGGCATCATCATCGTCGAGTACAGGATAGGTCAGCAGATAGGTCGGCACGATGCCATAAGCGCCGAAAATCTCGTGCAGGGTCGGGATGTTCTTCATGCACGCGGTGGAGAAGCTGGTGCCGCGGATCGGCGAGCCCCAGTCGAAGTCCTCCTCGGCATCAATTGCGACCGCGCACCAGGGCTGCGCATCCCGTGCGATGGCAACCGCACGGCGCGGGAACAGCAGCGGGTCTGGGATCACCCGCTCGCCTATCGGTGTCACCCGTGCAGGTGGCGCCACCATGCTCACTACCGAACCCTCCTCCAGGCCGCCCGTGCTCGCAGGATAGGGCGCAAGGCTTAACGAACTCGGGCGGCCCCGGAGAGACTCACATCTGGCTGTAGCTGCCATTATGCCAGACATAGAACACATAGTCGGCGCGAGTGACGTCGCCCTTCTTGTCGAAACCGATGTCCCCGAGCACGGTCGGCCACGGACCGTCCGCCTTCATCGCCTCGGCAACCTTGCGCGGATCGGTGCTGTGGACCTTCTCTGCCGCCGCCGCCCAGATCTCGATCGCGGCATACGTGTAGAGCACGTAGCCCTCGGGATCGATCTTCTTCGCCTTGAACTCCGCCACCACCGGCGCCGCGGTCGGGCGCGTGCGCGGGTCGGGCGGGAAGGTCATCAGCGTCGCCTCGCCGGTCGGACCGGTGATGTCCCAGAATTCCTTGGTCACCAGCGCGTCACCGCCGATCAGGGTCACCTTCATCCCCTGCTCCTTCGCCTGGCGGATGATCAGCCCGGCCTCGTTCTGGTAGCCGCCAAGATAGATGACGGTGATCCCGGCCTCCTTGAGCCGACTGACCAGAGCCGAGTAGTCCCGCTCGCCGGGCACATAGGCCGAGTAGACCGCCTCCTTCATCCCTGCGGCGTTCATCGCCTTCAGCGTCTCGTCGGCGAGACCCTTGCCGTAGGCGGAGTTATCGTGCAGCACCGCCACCTTCGCACCCTTGAAGTGCTCGGCAATATATTTCCCAGCCACGGCGCCTTGCTGGTCATCGCGGCCGCAGACACGGAAAGTGTTCCAGCTGCCGTGGTCGGTGTAGGCCGGGTTGGTCGAGGCCGGAGAGATCTGCAGCACGCCCTCCTCGGTGTAGACCTTGCTCGCCGGGATCGAACTCGACGAACAGAAATGGCCGATCACCGCTTTCACACCACGCTCGACGAGCGCGTTGGCCACCGAGACCGCCTGCTTCGGGTCACACGCGTCGTCGCCGACCTCCAGCACCAGCTTCTGGCCGAGCACGCCGCCGCGGGCGTTGATGTCGGCCACCGCCTGCTCCGCGCCCTCCTTGAGCTGGACGCCGAAGGTTGCGTTCGAGCCGGTGATCGGGCCGGCCACGCCGATGCGAATTTGTGCCCCGGCCGGCCCCACCCATGCCAGCCCAGCCAGCAGCGCCAGCGCCGCAATGCCCCCTCGCCTCATCCGCGTTCTCCTCGAGTGCCATTCGTTGCCAAGCGCATCTGCCCTGCGCCAAACGCAAGAGTAGGCGCCGCGCCTCAGCCTGGGAAGGGCTTCACGCGCTGCCTTCGAGATAGGCCGAGCGCACCTCCGGCCGGCGCAGCAGCTCGGCGCCGCTTCCTTCCATGGTAATCGCGCCGTTCACGAGCACATAACCGCGGTGGGCGAGCTTGAGCGCCTGGAACGCGTTCTGCTCCACCAGCAGCACGGTCAGCCCCTGCTCGCGGTTGAGCGCGCGGATGGCGGCGAAAATCTGCCGCACGACCATCGGCGCGAGGCCGAGGCTCGGCTCGTCGAGCAGCAGCAGGCGCGGGCGCGACATCAGCGCGCGCGCGATCGCCAGCATCTGCTGCTCACCACCGGAGAGCGTGCCGCCGCGCTGGCCGATCCGCTCGGCCAGACGCGGGAACAGCGCCAGCACGCGTTCGAA
>JAKAZO010000018.1:9257-17932 GCA_021815825.1 Pseudomonadota bacterium | reverse complement strand
GCAGGCGCGGGCGCGACATCAGCGCGCGCGCGATCGCCAGCATCTGCTGCTCACCACCGGAGAGCGTGCCGCCGCGCTGGCCGATCCGCTCGGCCAGACGCGGGAACAGCGCCAGCACGCGTTCGAATGCGCCGTCTTCTGCCTCCGGCGCGGATTGCGCCCCCATAAGCAGGTTCTCGCGCACCGTCATGCGTGGAAAAATCCGCCGGCCTTCGGGAGCGTGGGCGATCGCGCGGCGCATGATCAGGTGCGTCGGCAGGGCGGTGATTTCTTCCCCGGCATAGGTGATGTGGCCGCTGCGGGCACGGGGATTGCCGCAGATCGTCATCATCAGCGTCGATTTTCCGGCGCCGTTCGCCCCGACCAGGGTGACGATCTCACCCTCGCGTACGACCAAGTCCACCGATTTCAGCGCCTGAACGGCGCCATAGAAGGTGCTGACGCCGGCCAGCGAGAGCAAGGCGTCGCTCATGCGCCGCTCTCCACTTCGTCCTCGTCATCCTCGCCAAGATAGGCGCTGATCACCGCCGGATCAGTGCGTACCGCAGCGGGCGTGCCGTCGCTGATCTTGCGGCCGTGGTCGAGAACGATGATGTGATCGGAAATGCGCATGACCAGGCCCATGTCGTGCTCGATCAGCAGCAGCGAGCAGCCCGCGGCCCGGATGTCATGCAGCAGCGCCGCCAGCGCCTCGGTCTCGCGTGGGTTGAGCCCCGCCGCCGGCTCGTCGAGGCAGAGCAGCACTGGCTCGGTGCACATCGCCCGCGCGATCTCCAGCCGTCGCTGGGCACCGTAAGGCAACGCCCCGGCCGGATCATCGGCCCGCTCGATGAGCCCGATCCGGTCAAGCCAGAGGCGTGCCCGCTCGATCGCGGCGCGCTCGGCGGCGCGGTAGCTGCCGGTGCCGAGCAGGGCGAGCAGGCCGAAGCCGCTCGCTGCCATCAGCCGGTTGTGCTGCGCCACCAGAAGGTTTTCCAGCACCGTCATGCCAGCGAACAGGCGGATGTTCTGGAACGTGCGCGCCACCCGGGCGCGCGAGGCGACGCGTTCACCACCGAGGCGCTCCAGCGCGATCCGCGTGCCGTCTGCCCGGGTAAGCCAAAGCCGCCCGCCGGTCGGGCGGTAAAAGCCCGTGATGCAGTTGAACACCGTCGTCTTGCCGGCACCGTTGGGGCCGATCACGGCGGTGATCTCGCCCGCCCGCGCCGCGAAGCCGACATCATCGACCGCGGTCAGGCCGCCGAAACGCATCGTCAGCCCCTCGACCGCGAGCAACGGCGCGACGTGCTCCGTCATCCCCGCCCCTGCGCCACCATTTCGGCGCCGATCACCCGCGGCGCGCCGAGCGCCACCGAGGGCGTGCGCGTGGAAACCAGGCCGCGCGGGCGCAGCACCATCATGACCACCAGCGCCAGGCCGAAGACCAGCATGCGATAGTCGGCGAACTCACGGAACAGCTCGGCGCCGCCGATCATCACGATCGCCGCCAGCGCCACGCCGAGCTGGCTGCCCAGCCCTCCGAGCACGACGATCGCGAGCACCGTCGCACTCTCCATGAAGGTGAAGCTCTCGGGACTGACGAAGCCCTGCCGGGTGGCAAAAAACGCGCCAGCAAAGCCACCGAACAGCGCGCCGACGGCAAAGGCGGTCAGTTTGGTGCGCGTGATGTTGATGCCGAGCGAACGGCAGGCGATCTCGTCCTCGCGCAGCGCCTCCCAGGCGCGCCCGAGCGGCAGACGCCGCAGGCGCAGCGAGACCAGGTTGGTGAAGAAGGCAAGCCCGAGGATCACGTAGTAGAGAAACACGATGCGCTGCATCGGCGACGACGTCAGATGGAAGAAACCGGCAAAACTGCCCGGCCCGTCGCTCCCGAAGCGCAGCCCGAAGAGGGTCGGGCGCGGGATGCCGGAGATGCCGTTCGGCCCGCCGGTGAGCGAGACCCAGTTGAGCAGCACGACGCGGATGATCTCGCCGAATGCGAGGGTGACGATGGCGAGGTAGTCGCCGCGCAGGCGCAGCACCGGAAATCCGAGCGTGACGCCCCACAGCGCCGCGAGCAGTCCCGCCATCGGCAGGCAGGTCCAGAATCCGAGCCCGGTGAATTCGGCGATCAGTGCATAGGCGTAGGCGCCGACGGCATAGAAGGCGACATAGCCGAGGTCGAGCAAGCCGGCGAGGCCGACGACGATGTTGAGCCCCCAGCCGAGCATGACGTAGGTGAGGACCAGGATGGCGAGATCGACATAGTAGCGCCCGACCAGCGCCGGCCAGATCAGCGCCAGTGCGATCAGCGCCGGCGCCAGCCACGCGCCGAGCCGCGCGGTCGCCGCGGCCAGGCGGGGGCCAACGATCGCCCGCCCCGGCGGGGGACGCAGCCGGTCATAGGCATGCACGCCGAGCCGGCCGACGAACACCAGCCCGACCAGCACGGCCACCAGCCCCGGCTGTGGCGCCAGCATCAGCCCGCGCTCACCGGGCACGGTGCGCAACCCGACGATCGGGGCGAAAAGGCCCAGCGCGACCAGGGCCGACAGTGCGGCCTCGCGCAGGGCCTTCATACCTTTTCCACGTCCGCCCGCCCCAGCAAGCCGGTGGGCATGAAGATCAGCGCGACGGCAAGAATGGAAAACGCGGCCACATCCTTGTACTGGACGCTGAAATAGGCTGACCAGATGGTCTCGATCAGACCGATCAGCAGCCCGCCCAGCACCGCGCCCGGGAGCGAGCCGACACCGCCCAGCACCGCCGCCGTGAACGCCTTCACGCCAGCGATGAAGCCGACGTAGAAATCGATCGAGCCGTAATAGAGCAGGAACAGCAGCCCGGCGACCGCGGCGAGCGCGGCCCCGATGACAAAGGTGAGGCTGATCGTTCGGTCGGTATCGATGCCGAGCAGCGCGGCCATTTTGAGGTCCTGCTCGCAGGCGCGCATGGCGCGCCCGAGCGGCGTCTTCGTCACCAGCCAGGTGAACAGCGCGAGCACCGCGAGGGTGACCACGACGATCACCACCTGCATCCAGCCGAGTTGGACGGCGAAGCTACCCTCGGTCATCAGCGTCAATCCGCCGGGCACGACCGGCGCCAGCGGCTTGACCCGCGCGCCCTGCACCACCTGGACATAATTCTCGAGCGCGATCGACATGCCGATCGCGCTGATCAGCGGCGCCAGCCGGAACGAACCGCGCAACGGCCGGTAGGCAAGGCGCTCGATCGCCCAGCCATAGAGAGCCGAAATCGCCACCGCGCCGAGCAGGGTCAAGCCCAGCGCGAGCGGTACCGCCGAGATGCCGAGTGCAGCCAATCCGAGCAGGCTGACCAGCGAGACGAACGCACCGATCATGAACACGTCGCCATGGGCGAAATTGATCATGCCGATGATGCCGTAGACCATGGTGTAGCCGACGGCGATGAGCCCGTAGATCATGCCGAGCGTGACGCCATTGATGAGCTGCTGCAGCGCGTAGGCCACCGGCGCGTGTTCTCCTTCATGGCTCCCATGCGGGATAAGCATGCCCTGGCCGAAGGCGCAAGCCTCGGTGACGGCGCCCGGAAGGTTTGCTAGACGCCCGCTCGGGACCGTCACGTCGCGGAGGAGACAGCGTGGATCGGGCGCAGCGCGTCGCCGTGGGCAGCATCCCCGTAAGCCTCGCGGCTTTGGCGATGAAGACCGCCGGCTGGTGGCTGACCGGGAGCAGCGCGATCTTCTCGGACGCGCTGGAGACCCTGGTCAACGTGGCCGCCGCGGTGCTGACGCTCGCGGCCCTGCGGCTGGCGGTGAAGCCGGCGGATGAGAACCACCCGTTCGGCCACGCCAAGGCCGAGTTCTTCGCCGCCGTCACCGAAGGCGCCCTGATCGTCGGCGCCGCCGCCATCATCCTGCAGGAGGCCTGGCATGTGTGGCGTCACGCCGAGCCGCTCACCCTCTCGCCGGTGGGAATCGGGCTGACGCTGGCCGGGGCCGTGGTGAACGGCCTATGGGCCGTCTTTCTGCTCCGCGCCGGCCGGGAGACGCGCTCCCCAGCGCTGGCGGCCGACGGGCGGCACCTGATGGCTGACGTGCTCACCTCGCTCGGCGTGGTGGCCGGCATCGGGCTCGTCTTCGCCACCGGTCTCTCCGACCTCGACCCCCTCCTCGCCGCCCTCGTCGCGGTCTACATCCTGGGCTCCGGCTTCCACCTCATCCGCGAATCCGTCGGCGGGCTGATGGACGAGGCGACCGACCCGGCGATGCTCGCCCGCATCCGCACCATCGTCGCCGAACAGGCCGCCGGGGCGATCGAGGCGCATGACCTGCGCACCCGCCGGGCCGGACGCACGACGTTCCTCGAATTCCATCTCGTCGTTCCCGGGGCGATGTCGGTGGCCGATGCGCACGTCATCTGCGACCGCATCGAGGGCGCGCTGAAATCGGATCTCCGCGGCCTGGTGCCGACCATCCATGTCGAGCCGGAGGGCAAGGCCAAGCATCACGGCGTCGTGGTGCTTTGATGGCGTGATCGGCGCCGGCGCCGCCCCGGCGTCCTACGCGCGTCCGGTCTCAGCGCCGGGTGCGGGACCGGGGTCGTAGCCGGATTCATGCGACCGCGGCCAGCGATGGTGCAGCCACAGCCAGCCTTCCGGCCGATCCCGGATCCAGCGTTCCAGGGTCGCGTTCACCGCCCTCGTCAGGCGGGCGATGTCGGCAGCACGGTCGCCGGTCTCGGGCAGGTCCAGCGGCGCCTCCACGATGATGCGCAGACGCGCCGGGCCGAGCCGCTCGACATGGGCCGGGATCACCGGGCAGCGAAAGCGCAGCGCCAGCGCGGCGAGTGCGGGCGCCGTCATGGCCGTGCGGCCGAAGAAGGGCACCGGGATGCCGTCATTCATTTTCTGATCCATGAGCATCGCGACCCGGCCGCCGGCGGCCAGATGGGCCAGCGTCTGCCGCGCGCCAGCGGCGCCCTTTGGATAGCGCGGCATGGCCAAGCCGGCGGCGCCGGCGCGCAGCTCCGCGATCATGGCATCGATCAGCGGGTTCTTGGCGGCACGATAGACGCTGGCGAAGGGGACGCCATAGGCGGCCGCAGCCGGCGGCAGCAGCTCCCAGTTGCCGATATGGCCCGAGAAGAAGATCGCCGGCCCGCCGCGCGCGGCCAGAGCGCGGAGCTCATCGGCGCCGGCGATCTCCCACCCGGGTCCGGCGGGGCACTCCCTCAAGGCTGCCAGGTGCGGGAATTCGGCCACGGTGCGGCCGAGATTGTCCCACATGAGGCGGATCACGCGCCGGCGCGCGGCGGCGTCGAGCGCCGGCAGGGCATGGCGGAGATTGGTTTCGGCGACACGCGAGACCGGCAGCAGCGGACCCAGCGTCCGTGCCACGGCACCGCCGAGATCGGAGGCCGCGGTCACCGGCAGCGCGCGCACGAGCGCGAGCGCGGCGCGGACGAGGGTGGCTTCCAGGCGATGGGCGAGGGTCATGCGAGCCAGAGGTCGAGCGCGGCCTCGAGCACGGCCGGGTCGGTCCATGCCAGGCCGACCCCGGCCACCGCGACGCGCTCGCGGAGCACGGGCGGCAGGCGCACCGCATCCTTGGGCGTCGTCACCGGCCGGGCGCCGAGCCGGGCCGCCTCCGCCTCCAGCGCGGCCAGTTCGCGGGCGCGGAAGCGGTGGTGGTCAGGAAAGCCGCGCCGCGCGACGATCACCGCGCCGGCCTGGGCAAGCGTCGCATAGAATTTCTCCGGATGTGCGATGCCCGCGAATGCAAGGACACGGACCCCGGCCAGCGCGCGCGCCGCCGCATCCGCAACCAGGTGGGCCCGCAGGATCGGCAGGCTGGGCGGGAGCCGGGCCAGTGCGCCGGCGGCATCCGCGCCGATCAAAACCGCCGCCGTGGCCCGCGCCGCCGCCGCCGCGACCGGCTCGCGCAGGGGCCCGGCCGGCAGCACCCGGCCGTTGCCGAAGCCGCGCGCGCCGTCGATCACCAGCAGCGTCGTCGTCTTGACCAGGGTCGAGTTCTGCAGCCCGTCATCCATCACCAGCACATCCGCTCCGGCGGCGATGGCGGCGCGCGCGGTCTCCGCCCGGTCGGCGCCGATCCAGGTCGGCGCCAGGCCGGCGAGCAGGAGCGGCTCGTCACCCACCATCCGGGCCGGGTCGCGCGCCGGATCGACGCGATGCGGCCCGCGGATCGTGCCGCCGTGGCCGCGGCTGAGGAAGTGGACGGCAAGGCCTCGGCCGGCGATGCGTTGGCCGAGATCGAGCGCCAGGGTGGTCTTGCCGGCGCCGCCGACGGTGGCGTTCCCGCAGCAGATCACCGGCACCGGCGCGCGCCAGCCCGGGCGCGCCAGCCGCCGGGCGGTGCAGTGCGCGACCAGGGCGGCGACGGGGGCCAGCACGTGTGGCCAGGGGCCCCGCCCGGTCTGCCAGAAGGCGGGTGCGATCATCGCGCTCCCCGCGCCAGCGCGAGCAAGGCCGCCGCGCTCTGATCCGGCAGCGCCGCCCAACGCGTCGCCACCGCGCGCGCTGCCTCGCCGAGGGCTGCCCGGCGAGGCGGGTCCCCGAGCAGCGGCGCGAGCCAGGCGGGCAGCGCCGCGGCGTCGGCGAGCCGCGCGATCGCCCCCGCGGCCTCCAGCGTTGCCACCGCCTCGGTGAAATTCTCCACCCTCGGGCCGATCGCCAGGGCACAGCCGAGCCGGGCGCCTTCCAGCGGGTTCTGGCCGCCACGGGGCACGAGGCTGCCGCCGATGAAGGCCAGGCCGGCCAACCGGTAGAAGAGCCCGAGTTCACCCAGCGTGTCGGCGACATGAATGCCGCCGGCGGGCGGCGCCGCGCCCTCCGCACGCCGCGTCACCGCCAGCCCGGCATTGGCGGCGAGCGCGGCAATGGCCGCGCCGCGCTCGGGGTGGCGGGGGACGATGAGCGTGACGAGCCCGGGAAACCGCCCCGCCAGCGCCGCGTGCGCGGCCAGCGCCGCCTCGTCCTCGCCCGCATGCAGGCTGGCCGCGAGCCAGCGCGGGCGCGCGCCGAGGATCGCATCGAGACGGGCAAGCTCGTCCGGGTCGGCGGGCAGGGGCGGGGCGGCAAATTTCAGGTCGCCCGGCGCCTCGACGCGTGCGGCGCCGAGGGCAGCGAGGCGCGCGGCATCCTCGGCCGAGCGTGCCAGCACGAGGGCGAAGCCGCCGAGCAGCGCCCGCGCGAGGCCGGGTGCCCGGCGCCAGGCGGCAAAGCTGCGGGCCGAGAGACGGGCATTGAGCAGAACGGTCGGAACGCCTGCGGCCCGGCAGGCGGCGAGCAGGTTCGGCCACAGCTCGCTCTCGACGAAGCAGGCCAGGTCCGGCTGCCAGTGATCGACGAAGCGCCGCGTCCAGGCCGGCACGTCGAGCGGGACGAAGCGGTGCAGCACACGCTGCTCCAGGCCGAGCTCCGGCAGACGCCGCGCCAGCAACGCCGCAGAGGTCACGGTCCCGGTGGTGAGCAGCAGGCTCGCCCGTGGCGCGCGCGCGGCGAGCCGTTCAAGCACGGGCAGAATCGAGACCGTCTCCCCGACGCTGGCCGTGTGCAGCCACAGCAGCATTCCGGCCGGGCGTGGCGTCGGGTCGATGCCGCGCCGCTCGCCCAGACGGGCCGCGATCTCCTTGCCACGCCATGCCCGCCGGCGCAGCAGCAGGCGCAGCGCCGGGGCGGCGAGCGTCGCAGCCCCGGCCCAGACCGCACGAGGAAGACGGCCCACGCTCAACCGCCGCACAGGCGATCCGCCTCCGCCGCGGCCTCGTTCAGGGCCGCCTCGATCACCGGCAGCGCGTCCTGCCAGCCGCCCTCGGGCACCACGACCGGCTCACCGCAGACAAGGACACCGCGGCCGAACGGCAGCGGCACGACCATCCGGTCCCAGGAGTGGAGCGTCAGCCGCCAGCGCGTCTGCGCCGCGCAGGGCAGAACCGGCGTGGCGGCCATCTCAGCAACCTGCACCACGCCGGGGGCGGCCCGGCGGGCCGGACCGCGCGGCCCGTCAGGGGTGATGACGATCTGGCCGCCCTCCCGCAGCACGCTTTCCATGCGTCGCAGCGCCGCCGCGCCGCCGCGCGAGGTCGAGCCATGCAGGACGCCGACGCCGAAGCGACGGACGATGGCGCCGATGAAGCGGCCATCGCGGTGGCGGCTGACCAGCACATGGATGGGGCTCCGGCCGGGCGGTCGCGCTCGGCGTGCCCGCAGCCAGAGCATGGGCATCAGCGCCAGGCGCTCGTGCCAGAAAGCCGCCACCACCGGCGCCCCGGCGGCGAAGGGCGCGAAATGGTCGGCTCCGTGCAAGCGCCAGCGCGTCGAGCGCAGCGCGAAGGCGAGATAGAGCCCGAGCAGCCACGCCCCGGCACTCTGAACCGACGGGTGACGGGCCAGATGCTTCAGCATGCCGCATCATACGCGAGGACGCTCATGACCGTCCCGGCGGTAGCATGGGCCGGAGCGCCTCGCCAGCCTGGCACGCATCGTCCCGCCCCCGAGCGCAGGCCCGCCCAATGAGGCGGGCCTGGCCAGCCTGCCGGTGGGGCTCCGCCGATGGAGGCGCCGGTGGAGGCGCCGGTGGAGGCGCCCGGCGGTCAGGCGGGGCGAACCGTCCTCGCCCCGCGCCGCCGTGCCGCCGCCAGACCGGCGATGCCGCCAGCGAGCAGCAGCAGCGAGGCGGGTTCCGGCGTCGC
>JAKAZO010000018.1:0-9157 GCA_021815825.1 Pseudomonadota bacterium | reverse complement strand
TGGAGGCGCCGGTGGAGGCGCCCGGCGGTCAGGCGGGGCGAACCGTCCTCGCCCCGCGCCGCCGTGCCGCCGCCAGACCGGCGATGCCGCCAGCGAGCAGCAGCAGCGAGGCGGGTTCCGGCGTCGCCAGCAAGCCGTCGGTGTTGCCGGCACCATCGACGTAGAAGCCGACGATCTGGCCGAGATCGTTGATGCCATTGAACGTCGTCGTGCCGATGCCCATCGGATCGTCGAGTACGGCCCAGTGGTTCGTATTGGCGTTCAGGATGATGCCATGCAGCGCGTTGCCGCCGGTCGTCTCGACCCCGACCGCCTCGCCGAGATTGTTGAGCCCGAGCAGCATGGTGGAGGTGGCACCCGGTGCGTCGTAGGTCGTATAAACGCCACCATTGTCGAGGAAGCCGTGGGTGACGCCGGCGGCATCGGTGAAGAAGCCGGCCACCATGCCGGCATTGTTGATCGCCGTGGCGGTGGTGCTGACGCCAATCGGATCGCTGATCGGAGAGAACGCCGCCGTTCCGATGGCGTAGGTGTAGCCGTGGGCATTGCCGGCCGAATCGACGTAGAATCCGACCGCGACATTGTGGTCGTTGACGCCGAGGAGCTGGTTCACCGCGGGCGTGCCGTTGGTCAGCGGATCATTGACGGTGGTGAACGTGCCACCGACTTTGACGAACCCGTTGTTGGCATCGCCGGTGCCGAGATTGGTTGGCGACCAGAACCCGACGGTCACACCGGCATTGTTCAGCCCCGTCACCTGGGTCTGCACCGAGCCCGGGAAATTCTCGTTGAAGAAATTCGCCGGCCCATAGGGCGGCGTGACCGTGTAGCCCTTGTTCGGATGCCCGGCCGCGCCGCTGCCGAAATAGCCGGCGATGGTGCCGGAATTGTTGATGCCGAGCAGCTGGTTGAAGGTAGGATCAGCGCTATTGTCGATGGTCTGGAACGTATAGCCGCCGGTCGGGCCCGCAGCCGCTGACCGAGGCAGCATCATGGTGGCCGCGGCCAGGACGGCGACCGCGAGCCCGGCGCGATGGGTCCGCCTTGTGTGACGAATCATGGTCCCCTCTCCCTATTCATGCAGCGTCCCGCCAACCGCTGTTTGCCGCGGTCGGGACAGACTGGAGCGTGCAGAGAGACATCCAGCGTCAGCCAGACAATTTTTTGTGAATGCTGGTCTGACGCGCGAACGGGATGGCCGAATGCTCGGATTCGGAAAGAACCCTGCGCGGGGGGCCTTGCATGACGAATTCGTTGCGGCGGAATATTTACGGGTGTCGCGTCGTCACGGGACCGGATCGGCAAGGGTGCGTGCGATCGCCAACGCCCGCTCGATCAGGGTCGCGTTCGCTTCGGGCGTCAGGAAGCCACTGTGGGCGGCGAGGGTGACATTGTTCATGCGGGTCAGCGGATGGTCCGACGCCAGCGGTTCATGGGCGTAGACATCGAGCGCCGCATGGCCGAGCCGTCCTTCTACCAGCGCCGCGACCATCGCCTCCTCGTCGACCAGGGCGCCGCGAGCGGTGTTGACCAGGATCGCGCCCGGCCGCACCCTGCCGAGGCGTGCGCGATCGAGAAACCCGCGCGTCTCGTCGGTCAGCAGCAGGTGCAGCGAGAGCACGTGGCTTTCAGCGAGCAGCGTGTCCAGATCGGTGAAGGTCACATGCGCACCGGTGCGCGGCGAGCGGTTCCAGGCGAGCACGCGCATGCCGCTGCCGGCGGCGATGCGCGCCACCTCGGCGCCGATGCCGCCGTAGCCGATCACACCGAGCGTCTTGCCGGTGAGTTGGACGCCGCGCTCGCGCCGCCATTCACCCGCGCGCACCGCCCGATCCATCCGCGCCAGCCCGCGCGCCGCCGCCCACATCAGCGCGATGGCCTGCTCGGCGACCGCCGTGTCCCCGTAGCCCTTGATGGTGTGAACGGTGATCCCGAGCGCGGCGAGTTCCTCGGGCGCCATGTAGCTGCGCGCCCCGGTGCCGAGAAAGATCACGTGCCGCAACGCCGGACAGGCGGCGAGCGCCTCGGTTGGCAGGGCGGAGTGATCGTCGAGGACGAACTCATAGCCATCGAGAAGGCGTGGCAACGCCTCGGGAGCGACGCGGCTCTGGCGGTTGATGGCGATGGGCGGATCGCCGGCGTGGCGCAGCGTGGCGAGAAGCTCGGCCATTTCGTCGTCGGCATCCAGGAACAGCCCGCGCATGTCGTCTCTCTCCCGTTCGCCACGATGCTGGCGGCCCGACGGCGACACGGCAAGCGGGACCGGGGCTGAGAGGTGGCCTTTCGCGCGCCGCTTCCGCCCTATGTGCCCAATCTGGCACCGCGGGATCTGCCGCCGCCGAATCTGCCGCCGCCGGCACTCGACCGGCCGCGGCGCTGGCCGCGCCGGCTGCGCTGGGCGCTGATCGCTGCGATCTGGAGCGGTCTCGCGATCGCCGTCGTGCTGCTGTGGTTCCTGCGCGACCTGCCTCGGCCGGAGACGGCGCTGGAGGCGGTGCGGCGGCCGAGCCTGACGCTGCTGGACCGTTCCGGCCACCCCTTCGCCCATTTCGGCGACCTCGTCGGCGATGTGGTGCATCTCGCGGATCTGCCCCCGGCCCTGGCCAATGCCGTCGTGGCCACCGAGGATCGCCGCTTCTGGCAGCATGACGGGTTGGACCCGATCGGCCTCGGCCGTGCGCTGCTGGTCGATCTGCGCGCCGGGCACGTGGTCCAGGGCGGCTCGACCATTACCCAGCAGGTGGCGAAGACGCTCTTTCTCAGCAATGCCCGCACGGTGCGGCGCAAGCTCCAGGAACTGCTGTTGACGCTATGGCTGGAGCGGCACTTCACCAAGCGCGAGATTCTCGAGATCTGGCTCAACCGCGTCTATTTCGGTGCCGGCGCCTGGGGCGTGGACGCCGCGGCGCGGATCTATTTCAACATCTCGGCCCGGCATCTCGAGGTATGGCAGGCGGCGATGCTGGCCGGTCTGCCGCGCGCGCCCTCACGGTTCAATCCGCTCGTCAGTCAGGCCGCCGCCACGGCGCGGACCCGCGAAGTCCTGGCAGCGATGGTGGCGAACGGGTCGCTCCCCGCGGCCGAAGCGGCGCGCGCGGCCGCCGCCATCCGCCCTGCCGCGGCGGCGGGCGGCCAGGCCGGCTGGTTCGCCGACTGGGCCGGCGAGCAGGCTCGCCCACTCCTGGCGGCGGGCGAGGATGCGGTGCTGCGCACGACGCTCGATGCCCGGTTGCAACAGGCGGTGGAGGCGCGGCTCGCGGCGATTCTGGCCGGGCCGGGCGCCTCCGCCGACGTCGGCGAGGGCGCGGTGGTGGTGCTCGACGCCGCCACCGGCGCGGTGCGGGCCATGGCCGGGGGACGGCAGTTCGCCCCCGGCGCCTTCAACCGGGCAACGCTCGCCCGCCGTCAGCCGGGCTCGGCGTTCAAGCCATTCGTCTGGCTCACCGCGCTCGAGCATGGCGCCGAACCGGACGATACCGTGCTGGACGCACCGATCCGCATCGGCGACTGGCAGCCAGCGGATTTCGAGCCGCACTATCTGGGGCCGATCACGCTGGAGGAGGCGCTGGCCCAGTCGGCGAATACGGCGGCCGTGCGGCTGCTGCTGCGATCCGGCGGCGCGGCCGCGGTCATCGCCACCGCACGCCGGCTCGGCATCGTCTCCCGCCTGCCCGATGAGGCATCGCTCGCGCTCGGCACCGGTGAGGTAGGATTGCTGGAGCTGACCGCCGCCTACGCCCCATTCTTCAACGGCGGGCTGCGGGTGGTGCCGGGCGGGATCGCCGCGATCTCCGACGGCGCGGGGCAGCGGACGGTGGCGTCGCCACCGGCGGTCCGCGTGATCCCGGCTGGCGAGGCGGCGATGATGGCGCGCATGTTGGAAGCCGTCGTCGCCCGCGGCACCGGGCGCACGGCGGCGGTCGCCGGCCGTGTCGTCGGCGGCAAGACCGGCACGACCCAGGATTTCCGTGATGCCTGGTTCGTCGGCAGCGCCTCGGGCTTGCTCGTCGGCGTCTGGCTCGGCAATGACGACGGCACGCCGATGCGCGGCGTCACCGGCGGCACGCTGCCGGCGCGCCTGTTCCATGAGATCGTGCTGGCCATCCGCCCGCCGGCGTGATGGCGCTTGCGCGGGCGCGGCGCCATCCAACATGGGGATGGGCTGCAGGGAGAATGCGGATGAACGGCGTGATCGAGCGCGCCACGATCGGTGGCGGGTGCTTCTGGTGCCTGGACGCGGTGTTCCGCCAGATCATCGGCGTTGCCGAGGTCGTCTCCGGCTATGCCGGGGGCAGGACCGACAATCCGGACTATGAGCAGGTCTGCTCCGGGCGCACCGGCCATGCCGAGGTGGTGCAGCTCGGGTTCGATCCCGGCATCATCGGCTACGATGACGTGCTGCGCATTTTTTTCGCCATCCACGACCCGACGACGCTGAACCGGCAGGGCCACGACGTCGGCACGCAGTATCGCTCGATCATCCTGACCCACTCCGATGATCAGCGCCGGATCGCCGAAGGCATCATCGCCGAGACCAATGCAGCCGGACTGTGGCCGGGGCGTATCGTCACCGAACTCGAGCCTCTGGGCGTGTTCTATCCGGCCGAGCCGTACCATCAGGATTATTTTGCCCACAACCCGGAGGCCGGCTATTGCCGCGTGGTGATCGCGCCGAAGCTCGCCAAGTTCCGCCGCAATTTCGCGGCGCGGCTGCGCCCGCCGAGTTGACGGCGCCGCCGCGCGTCAGGCCAGGTTGGTGCCGCGGATCGCCTCGCACACCGCCCGCGTCACCGCCTTGGTGGTCGCCGTACCACCGAGGTCGGGGGTGAGGATGCCGGCAGCGCAGACCTGTTCCACGGCCGCCATCAGCGCCGCGGCGGCGCGCGCCTCGCCGAGATGCTCCAGCATCAGCGCCGCGCTCCAGAAACTCGCCACCGGGTTGGCGATGCCCTTGCCGGTGATGTCGAAGGCCGAGCCGTGGATCGGCTCGAACATCGAGGGAAAGCGCCGCTCGGGATCGACATTGCCGGTCGGCGCGACGCCGAGCGAGCCGGCCAGAGCGGCGGCGAGGTCGGAGAGGATGTCGGCGTGAAGGTTCGTCGCCACCACCGTGTCGATGCTGCGCGGACGGCGCACCATGCGCATGGTCATCGCATCGACGAGTTCCTTGTCCCAGGTGACATCGGCGAATTCGGCGGCGACCTCGGCGGCGATCTCGTCCCACATCACCATGCCGTGGCGCTGCGCGTTCGATTTCGTGACCACGGTGAGGTGTTTGCGGCGAGCGCGCGCGGCGCCAAAAGCGAAGCGCATGATGCGCTCCACCCCCTTGCGGGTGAAAATCGCAACTTCGGTGGCGACCTCCTCAGGGAAGCCACGATGCGAGCGGCCACCCTGGCCCGCGTATTCGCCCTCGGAATTTTCGCGCACGATCAGCCAGTCGAGATCGGCGGGCCCGACCCCGGCCAGCGGGCTCTTCACCCCGGGCAGGATGCGGGTGGGACGGACGTTCGCGTACTGGTCGAAGCCTTGGCAGATCGGCAGGCGCAGACCCCAGAGCGTGACATGGTCGGGCACGTCCGGGGCGCCGACGGCGCCGAAATAGATCGCATCGGCCGAGCGTAGCTGCCTCAGCCCGTCGGCCGGCATCAGCACGCCGTGACGCTTGTAGTAGTCGGTACCCCAGTCGTAGTGGTCGATGACGAGGCTGAACCCGCTGTCACGGGCGGCGAGCGCGTCCAGCACTTCGAGCCCGGCGTTGATCACTTCCGGGCCGATGCCGTCGGCAGGGATGGCGGCGATGCGATAATGGCGCATGGCGGTTCAGCCCAGACCGTGGGTGCGGAAGAAGGCGAGCATCCGCGCCCAGCCATCCTCGGCGTCGGCCTTGCGGTAGCTCGGGCGGTAATCGGCGTGGAACCCGTGCGGCGCGTCCGGATAGACGACGATGTCCACGGTCTTGCCGCCGGCCTTGGCCCGGGCGGCAGCGGCTTCGACGTCCGCGGGCTTGATCGAGGCGTCTTTCGCGCCATAGAGGCCGAGCAGAGGGCATTTCAACTCGGGCGCCACGTCCGTGGCGGTGCGCGGCTGGATCGGCGAGGTCGCCGACAGCACGGGGCCATACCAGGCGACCGCAGCCTTAAGGGCCGCATTGTGGGCGGCATAGAGCCAGGTGTCGCGCCCGCCGCGGCAGAAGCCGGTCACGCCCAGCCTGGCCGCGTCGCCGCCATGGGCGGCGGCCCACGCCGCGGCCGCATCGAGGTCGGCGAGCACACGGTCGTCGGGCGCTTTGGCAATCACCTCGCGGATGATCGTCGGCACGTCGGTGTATTTCGACAGGTCGGCGATACGGGCATAGAGCTCCGGCGCGACCGCGAAGTAGCCCTGATGCGCCAGGCGGCGGCAGACATCCTTGATGTATTCGTGCACGCCGAAGATTTCCTCGATCACGAGGATGATCGGGAACGGGCCGGAGCCGGCAGGGCGTGCGTAATAGGCAGGCAATTCGCCCGCATCGGTGGCAATCCGGCTCTCGCCGGCATCGAGCCCGGCGGTATCGGTGCGGATCATCTGCGCCTCGGCACCGTGCGCGGTCGCCAGCGTGAGGCCGGTGATCAGGCCGGAGGCGACAAACCCCCGGCGCGCCAGCGGGTAAGCCGCCAGGCCGCGCACATCGTCAGCACCATCCATCGGCAGCCCTCCTGCTCAGCACTCACTCATGGCGAGGCGCCGCACCTTGCCGCGTGAGCCAGTTCAAGGCAATCCCGGATGCAGGCCACTGGCACGCGGGTTGCTTTCTGATTACGCTAAACCCGCGTGCTCCTGGGACGGTGTTAATCTTTTCGGCCCAAACTTGACCGCACGCGTTGGGGAGGGCGTTCACGGCAAACCTGTTCGGGGAACTCCCATGGTCCAGCTCGTGATCCTGTTCTGCTCACTGTCCCAGCCGGCGATCTGCCGCGAGCAACGTCCGGTCTACGATCCGCCGCTCACCCTGATGGCCTGTATGGTCGGCGGCCAACGCGCCGCCGCCCAATTTCTGGCCAACCATCCCTCCTGGGAGCTGCAGGGCTGGCGCTGCGAGGTCGGCGTCCCGGAGCGACGCGACGCCTGAACACGCACCGCGACGCGACGCCTGAGCACACACCGCGACGCGGCGCCTGAGACGCGCAGCGGCGCGACGCTTGGGATTGGCCGAAGGACGCGCGGCCTGCCTGACGCTACCAGGCGGCCATCGCGGCGCGCAGGTTATCGTCGATCTTGGCCAGGAAGTCCTGGGTGTTCAGCCATTTCTGCTCCTTGCCGATGAGGATGGCGAGGTCCTTGGTCATGGCGCCGCTCTCCACCGTCTCGACGCAGACCCTTTCCAGGGTCTCGGCGAAGCGCGTGACGTCCGGCGTGCCGTCGAACTGGCCGCGATAGGCCAGCCCGCGGGTCCAGGCGAAGATCGAGGCGATCGGATTGGTCGAGGTCTCGCGGCCCTTCTGATGCTCACGATAATGCCGTGTGACCGTGCCGTGCGCCGCCTCGGATTCGACGGTCTTGCCGTCCGGGCTCATCAGCACGCTGGTCATCAGCCCGAGCGAGCCGAAGCCCTGGGCGACGATGTCGCTTTGCACGTCGCCGTCATAGTTCTTGCAGGCCCAGACATAGCCGCCCGACCATTTCAGCGCGCTGGCCACCATGTCGTCGATCAGCCGGTGTTCGTATGTCAGGCCGAGTTCGGCGAAGCGGGACTTGAATTCGGCATCGAAGATAGCCTGGAACGCATCCTTGAACATGCCATCATAGGCTTTGAGGATGGTGTTTTTCGTCGAAAGGTAGACCGGATATTTGCGCGCGAGGCCGTAGTTGAATGAGGCGCGGGCGAAACCTTCGATGGACGCGAGGGTATTGTGGATCGCCAGCGTCACGCCAGCGCCCTTGAAGTCGTGCACCTCCATCACCTTCGGTGCGCTGCCGTCCGCCGGCTGATAAGTCAGGGTGACCTTGCCGGGACCGGGGATCTTGGTCTCGGCGGCGCGATAGATGTCACCATAGGCGTGGCGACCGATGACGATCGGCTGCGACCAGTGGGGCACCAGACGCGGCACGTTGCGGCAGATGATCGGCTCGCGGAAGATGGTGCCGTCGAGGATATTGCGAATCGTGCCGTTCGGGCTGCGCCACATGCGCTTGAGGCCAAACTCCTCCACCCGCGCCTCATCGGGGGTGATGGTGGCGCACTTGACACCGACGCCGTACTCCTTGATCGCCAGCGCCGCCTGAACGGTGACCTGGTCGTCGGTCTGGTCGCGATATTCGATACCGAGGTCAAAATATTTGAGGTCGATATCCAGGTAGGGAAGGATCAACTTCTCCTTGATGAACCCCCAGATGATCCGCGTCATCTCGTCCCCGTCGAGTTCCACTACGGGGTTCTTCACGTTGATCTTCGCCATGCCAATCCTCGTCGAAAATGCGCACCCGAAGCGAGCACCGGGCAAGAAAAGCGGCGGGACATTCGCACTCGCCGAGAGGCGCGGCAAGGGCATAAGCGGATGGAGGCAGGGTTGACCCGCAAGCGTGTCTATCTCGCCGGGCCGGATGTGTTTCTGCCCGATGCCGCCGCCCGCGCCGCGGCGCTCAAACAGATCTGCGCGCGATACGGGCTGGAGGGCATCTCCCCTCTTGATGCGCACCCCGAGCCGCCCGCAGCCTGGTCGGGGCTGGCCGAACCGGCTCGCATCCATCGCCAGAACGAGGCCCATATCCTCCGCTGCGACGCGCTCATCGCCAACCTCACGCCATTCCGCGGTCCGAGCGCCGATGTCGGCACCGCCTTCGAGCTCGGCTTCATGCGCGCCCTCGGCCGCCCGGTCTTCGGCTACGCCACGACGGCACTGGGGTTCACCGCCCGCACCCTGGCCGCCCTCGGCGCGGGCATCGCCGAGCATGGGGACGGTTGGCGTGATGCCCACGGCATGGCGGTGGAGGCATTCGGCCTGTTCGATAATCTCATGCTCGACGGGGGGATTACCGCCTCCGGCGGGATTCTCGTAGCCGAGGACCGCCCCGAGACGGAGCGCTGGAGCGACCTCACCGTGTTCGAACGATGCGTGCGTCTCGCCGCGGAGCGGCTCAAACCGTAACCGTTCCCCGCGCGCGTTCGACGCAC
>JAKAZO010000097.1 GCA_021815825.1 Pseudomonadota bacterium | reverse complement strand
GATCGTGGTGGCCGGCATGGATGCGGCGCTGATCAGCGTCGTCGGCGGGCTGGTGCCGGGGCTGGTGATCGGCGTGCCGACCTCCATCGGCTACGGCGTCGCCACGGGCGGGCGGGCCGCGCTGGCCGCCGCGCTGGCTTCCTGCGCGCCGGGGGTGGTGTGCGTCAATATCGACAACGGCTACGGCGCCGCCTGCGCGGCGCTGCGGGCGCTGCGCTGAAACGCCCTGCGCCCGCTGGCGATGCACGTGCATCGCCAGCGGGCGTTGGCGGCACTCTTGTTCGCGGCTCAGCTCCCGCGAATCGTCTCGCCACTGATTTTCTTTGGCAGTGTCTTCTCGGGATGATGCGCCGCATATGCGTTGGCGGCGACCGTATGCGCGAGGTCGGCGACCTTGGCGCATTCGTCCTTGCTGGGCTGCGCCTCGCCGCTCTTCTTGTCGTACGATACGCCGGCCGCCGCTTGCTTGCCGTTGACCATGATGGCGCAGTTGGTGCCGTTGCTCGCCGCTTTGTAGGTGATTTCGAATTCGACGACCTCGTAGTGATTGCCGATCGTTTTGACCATTGCGGAGCTTTTGATGGGCTTTCCCATGTTATTTTCCCTTGGGTTGTTGGTGGTCGGTGGTCTGTCGGTTGGGTTGTTGTCGTAGTTATTACTGTTCCATAACAGTAGTGCGCGTACGGTAGGCCACCGGTCCGCGTCACCCGGTGCCGCCGGCTTCGCAGCGGCAGCGCTTCAGCCGCCGCGAATGGTGTCGGCGCTCAGTTTTTTCGGCAGGGTCTTCTCGGCGTGGTCCGAGGCGTAGACATGGGCGGCGATCTCATGGGCCTTCTCGGCAATTCCGCCGCACTGGTCCCGGTCCGGTGTGATCTCGCCCTTGGACTCGTTGTAGGAGACGCCGGCGGCCGCCTGCTTGCCGTTGATCTTGACGACGCACGTGCTGCCCTTGGTCGCCTCGTATTTCACCTCGAACGCGACGTGCTCGTAGTGCTGGCCGATCTGCTGGACCAAGGCACTGTGCTTGATCGGATGTCCCAACGGTTTTCCCCCCCATGGTCGCGATCCGCGCCGGCCTGCCCGGGCTGGGCGGGACCGGAACTGCAAATCATTCGCACCGTAGCGGCGCGGCGCCGGACCGTGCAAGCGATTGTTCGCGCGCAGGACACGCTCCGCGGCAGCTCTCGCCGGGGCCGCAACCGAGGCACGAGACCGGAGGTTCACGCCGCGGCGGCGCGCGCGAGTTCCTGCCAGCGGGCCAGGTGAAGGTCGAGATGATCCGCGCTCGAGAGCCCGTAATTGGTGAGCGCGACGGCGTCGTTCAGCTCCACCAGGGACATGCTGCCATGGGCCTTCAGCCCGAAATCGAGCGCGTAGCCGGCGGGCGCCTCGCCGCTGGCGGCCAGGCGCGCGATGGCTGCGGCGAGAAAATCGGGCGCTGGACGGATCTCCGGCATGTGCCGCTCCAGTTCCGAGCCGTCCACCGGGCCGCAGAAGACGCCGAGCAACTGGTAGGCGTGCACGCCGAGAACCCGGCCATGCAGGACGTAGCACCGGTATTCGGAGACCCACCCCACCGCCTCGGAACAGAGGAACGGCTCATCGCGGAGGCTCGGGTGGATCTCGGCCAGCGGGTCGAGCCGCGGCCAGACCTGGCCGTCGAATCGCTCGCCGTCCGGGAAGCAGGGGCGGCAGGTCTTGACGAAGACCGGCGCCGCCGACGCCGCCGGCCCGGCCAGCAGCGCCGCCGGCGTGCCGCGCCAGGTGCGGCGGTTGAGCAGCCCCTCCAGCGCCATCGGATAGGAGGGGGCCAGCCGCGCCTCCCAGCCGAAGCGCTGCAGCCAGCGCCACGTCATCGCCAGGCCAGCGAAAACGAAGATGTCCTCCGGCCGCAGCCCGCCCAGTTCGGGCAGGTCCGCATCCGAATCGATCGGCCGCACCTCCACGCCGCGCCGCTCCAGTTCGGCGTGGATGGTGGTGAGATCGTGCAGGAAAGGCTCGATCTCGCCACGCGCGAGGGCTGCCTCGGCGGCGGCGCGCTGGCGTGGCGTCGGCACCTGGACGAAGGCGAGCCTGGGCAGGGGCGGCGTCACCGCCTGCGGGCCGGGCGCCTAACCCAGTCCGGCACGGAAGCGCGCCGCGAGCATGGCGTAGTGCTCGGCGGTGCGATCGAAGCCGGCGCGTTCCTCGTCCGACATCACCCGCACCCGCTTCGCCGGCACGCCCGACCAGAGTTCGTTGCGGCCGATGCGCTTGCCCGGCGGCAGCAGCGCGCCGGCGGCGAGCAGCCCGCCCTCCTCGATCACCGCGCCGTCCAGCACCGTGGCCCCCATGGCGACGAAGGCGCGGTCCTCCAGCGTGCAGGCATGGACGATGGCGGCATGGCCGACGGAGACATCATCGCCGATCAGGGTGGGGAAGTCGCCGGCGTTGACATGGACGATGGTGCCGTCCTGGATGTTGCAGCGGGCGCCGATGCGGATGCGGTTGGTGTCGCCGCGCAGCACGCAGTGGAACCAGACGCTGGACCCGGCGCCGATCTCGACATCGCCGATCACCGCCGCGGTGGGCGCGATCCATGCATCGGGCGCGATCCGCGGCGTCTGTCCCTCGAATCGGTAGAGCGGACCGGCCAGGGCGAGGGGAAGCGTGGGATCGTCAGCCATGCGCCGGCTCCGACGCGGCCAGTGGGTCGGGCAGGCCGAGCATCAGCAGCGCGTTCTGCACCGCCGCCCCGGAGGCGCCCTTGCCGAGATTGTCCAGCCGCGCCACCAGCACCGCCTGGCGGCGCGGCTCGTTGGCATAGACGAAGATCTGCAGCAGGTCGGTGTCGTTGAGCGGCTCGGGCTCGATCCGCCCGCCCGGCGCCGGTTCCGTCACCTGCACCCGGGCGGCGCCCTGGTAGTGCGCCCCCAGCGCCGCCTCCAGCGCTGCCGCGTCGGGGCGCGAGGGCAGCGTGTCGAGATGCAGCGGCACCGCGGCCAGCATGCCCTGGGGGAAATGCCCGACCGAGGGCAGCAGGATCGGCCTGCGGCTGAGCCCGGCATAGCGCTCGATCTCGGGGATGTGCTTGTGCTCCAGGCCGAGCCCGTAGAGTTCGAAGGCCGGGCCGCCGGCGGCGTCGTGCGCCTCGATCATCGTCCGCCCGCCGCCGGAATAGCCGCTGACGGCGGAGATGCTGATCGGATGGGAGGGCGGCAGCAGCCCGGCGGCGACCAGCGGCCAGAGCAGGGCGATGGCGCCGGTGGCGTAGCAGCCCGGGTTCGCCACGCGCGCGGCGGCGGCGACGCGTCCGGCCTGGCCAGGCATGAGCTCGGGAAACCCGTAGGTCCATCCCGGCGCGATGCGGTGCGCGGTGCTGGCGTCGAGCAGCTTCGGCGCCGCGTCGCCGAGCGTTGCGGCCAGCGCGACGGCTTCGCGCGCGGCGTCGTCCGGCAGGCAGAGGATGGCGAGATCCGCCGCCGCCATCAGCGCGCGCCGGGCCTGCGGGTCCTTGCGCTCGGCGGGCGCGATGCTGAGCAGTTCGATCCCGCTGAGCCCGTGCAGCCGCTGGCGGATCGAAAGACCCGTGGTGCCGGCCTCGCCGTCGATGAAGATCCGCTTCGTCATGCCCAACCCTCCTGCGCGGGCGCGCAGTGCGGGCCTATTGATTGCCGCACCGGCGCGGCTTGGCAACCGTGTTTCGCGCCCACCCCTGCCCCGGCCGGGGAGAGGTGGGCGCGGACGGCGTCAGCGCTTGGAGAACTGGAAGCGACGGCGAGCCTTGGCGCGGCCGTATTTCTTGCGCTCGACGACGCGGGAGTCGCGGGTGAGGAAGCCGGCGACCTTGAGGATGCTGCGCAACTCCGGGTCGTAATTGACCAGGGCGCGGCTGATGCCGTGGCGCACTGCGCCGGCCTGGCCGGAGAGGCCGCCACCGGTGACGGTGCAGAACACGTCGAACTGGTTGTAGCGGTCGGCGACGAGGAAGGGCTGCGTGATCAGCATGCGCAGCACCGGGCGGGCGAAATACTGCGCCGCCTTCTTGCCGTTGATGCTGATCTCGCCTTTGCCGGGCTTCACCCACACGCGGGCGACGGCGTTCTTGCGCCGGCCGGTGGCGTAGCTGCGGCCGAAGGAGTCGCGCTTCGGTTCGCGCCGCGCTGTCTCCGCCGGCGTGGTGGCGGTGGCGACGGCGAGATCCTTGAGGTCGGCGAGGGTGCGGGTCTGGGTCGCGGACATGCTCAAACTCGCTTGTTCTTCGGGTTCATGGCGGCGACGTCGAGCGGCTTCGGCTGCTGGCCGTCATGCGGATGGGCCGGGCCGGCATAGATGTGCAGATGTTTCATCTGCCGCCGCTGCAGCGGGCCGCGGGTGATCATGCGCTCCACCGCCTTCTCCAGCACCCGCTCGGGATGGGCGCTGTCCAGACGCTGGCGGATGGAGCGGCCCTTGATCCCGCCCGGGTAGCCGGTGTGGTAGTAGAACACCGACTGTTCCGCCTTGTTGCCGGTGACATGTACCTTGCCGGCATTGACGACGACGACATTGTCGCCGCAATCGACGTGCGGGGTGAATTGCGCCTTGTGCTTGCCGCGCAGCCGGTTGGCGATGATCGCGGCGAGGCGGCCGAGCACCAGGCCCTCGGCGTCGATCAGCACCCAGTCCTTCTGCACCTCCGCGGGCTTCAGCGAGAGCGTGGTCTTCATCGGGCGGTCCTTGCGAAAACAGCGCCGGCTTATGACGCGCCGGCGCGCTCCGGTCAAGGCCCGGACATTGTGGTATTATAATACCGCAGACTGGAACGCCGCGTCGGATCAGGTGGGCCGCAGCGATTCGCTCTTCAGTTCGGCGGTGAAGGCGGCGAAGGCGGCGGCGGCGCGGGCCAGCATCTCGTCGATTTCGGCGCGGGTGATGATCAGCGGGGGGCTGAAGGCGAGCACGTCGCCGGCGAGCGCGCGGCTGATGACGCCGTGAGCCTCGAAATGGCGCGACAGGCGCGGGCCCATGCGCAGCGCCGGGTCGAAATTGCGATGCGCGGCCTTGTCGGCGACGAGCTCGACCGCGGCGATCAGCCCGTGCCCGCGCACCTCGCCGACCAGCGGATGATCGGCGAAGAGCTGGCGCAGCGCCTGCTGCAGATAGGCACCGACCTCGCGGACATGGGCGACGATGCCGATCTCGTCATAGATTTTCAGCGTCTCGATGGCGACCGCCGCGGGCACCGGGTGGCCGGAATAGGTGTAGCCGTGGCCGAACGTGCCGATATTGTGCGATTCCGCCGCCAGCGCCTCGAACACGCGCGTGTTCACCAGCACCGCGCTGATCGGCAGGAAGGAGGCGGAGAGCGCCTTGGCGCAGGTGAGGATGTCCGGCGTGAGGCCGAAACTCTGGCTGCCCCAGTATTCGCCGGTGCGGCCGAAGCCGCAGATGACCTCGTCGGCAACCAGCAGGATGTCGTACTTGCGCAGCACTGCCTGGATTTTCTCGTAGTAGGTCGCCGGCGGCACGATGACGCCGCCGGCGCCGAGGATCGGCTCGGCGAACATCGCGGCGATCGTCTCGGGATCTTCGGCGAGGATGAGCTGTTCAAGCGCCTCGGCGCAGCGCGTGGCGAATGCCTCCTCGCTCTCGCCCGGCGCGGCGCCGTGATAATGGTGCGGCGTCAGCGTGTGCAGGAAGCCGGGCAGCGGCAGGTCGAAGGAACGGTGGTTGGCCGGCAGCCCGGTGAGCGAGGCGGTGGCCAGGGTGATGCCGTGATAGGCCTTGACGCGGCTGATGATCTTCTTCTTGCGCGGCCGTCCGAGCGCGTTGTTGAAATACCAGATCATCTTGATCGCGGTGTCGTTCGCCTCGGAGCCGGAGTTGGCGAAGAACACCTTGCTCATCGGCACCGGCGCGCGCGCGATCAGCATCTCCGAGAGTTCGATGAGCGGTTCGTGCGATTTCGCGGCGAAGGCGTGGTAGAAGGGCAGCTTGCGCAGCTGCGCCGCCGCCGCCTGCGCCAGGCGCTCGTTGCTGAAGCCGAGCGCCGCGCACCACAGGCCCGCCACCGCCTCGATATAGTCCTTGCCGGTCTCGTCCCAAACGCGCACGCCCTCGCCGCGGGTGATCACCAGCGGCCCGGTTTCGAGATGCGCCTGCAGATCGGTGTAGGGATGCAGCACATGCGCGATGTCGCGCGCGGCGGCGGAGTTGGGACGCGGAGCCATGGCGTTTCTCCTCGATCGGATCGGCCCCGGCGCCGGGGCCGCGCTCAGCCTTGCCGGCGTGTGGACGCTTCCGCCGCGCTGCCGGCGCCGCCATGGGCGCGCGACCACTCGATCGGTTGCTCCAGGAAGCGGCGCACTTCGGCCAGCGCCTGCTCATCGAAATAGGGACGCTCGCGGCAGGCTTCCAGCACATCCCACCAGGTGCAGAGATGATGCAGCTGCACATCCATGCCGGCCAGCACGTCCAGGCTGCCGGGGAACACGCCGTAGAAGAACACGACGAAGGCATGGTTCACCAGCGCGCCGGCCTCGCGCAGCGCGGTGGCGAAGCGCACCTTGGACTGGCCGTCGGTGGTGAGGTCCTCGACCAGCAGCGTGCGCTTGCCCTCCGGCACGTCGCCCTCGATCAGCGCGTTGCGGCCGAAGCCCTTCGGCTTCTTGCGCACATAGGCCATCGGCGTGAGCATGCGGTCGGCGATCCAGGCGGCGAAGGGAATGCCCGCGGTCTCGCCGCCGGCGACCACGTCGATGCTCTCGTAGCCGATGTGCCGGCCGATCTTCTCCACCGCGAGCTGGCAGATGCGGGCGCGGGCGCGCGGGAAATAGATGATGCGCCGGCAGTCGATATAGACCGGCGAGGCCCAGCCGGAGGTCAGCGTATAGGGCTCGGCCGGGCGGAAATTGATGGCGTCGATCTCGAGCAGGATGCGCGCCGTGGTCAGCGCCGCATCGCGGTCCCAATCGGTGACATGCCCCATCCCGCTCCGTACCCTGGCATGCGTGTCTGCCATTCCTGCCATCCCCTTCCGCCGCCCCGCGCTCGCCAGCGGTGCCGACTTCCGCTACTGTCCTGCCCCGCCCTGCGCGGCCCTTCGCCGCGCAGGGCGGGGATCGGCAGGCCACTGAAAGCGACGGAGCGTGCGTGCCGGTCCCAGACCGCCGATGCTGGCTGCCATCCTTCGAGTCGGCACACTAGGTAGACCGCAATGGAAGACGCGTCCACTTGCCTCACGGGCAGCGCCCAGGCCGCCTCGGCCGCGGCGACGATCTGGGTGCTCGACGATCCGGCCCGCGACCGCTCGGGCGCCGCCCTGGCCATCGCCGAGCGGCTCGGCCTGCCCTTCCGCCGCGTGCCGCTGGCGGCGAGCTGGCTGGCGCCGCTGGGCCGGCTGGCGCCGCGCGGGGCGCGCTTCGGCTTGCCGCCGGCGCTGGAGCAGGCGGCCGCGCCGCGCCTCGTGATCGGGGCCGGCGGGCGGAGCGCGGGCGCGGCGCTGTGGCTGAAGCGCCATACCGGCAGCCGGCTGGTGCACTGCATGCGCCCGGGGCCGCGCGCTGGCGGCTTCGACCTGCTCGTGGTCGGCTGGCACGACCATCCGCCGGCGCGGGCGAATGTTCTGCCCGTGCTCGGCGAGCTGAGCCGGCTCTCACCCCTGCGGCTGCGGCAAGCCGGCCGCGCCTGGGCCGAGCGGCTGGTGCATCTGCCGCACCCGCGCGTCGCCCTGTTCGTCGGCGGGCCGGCCTTCGCCAGCGAGATGCCGCCTGCGCTCGCGCATGGGCTGGGCCGCCAGGTGGCCACGCTGGCGCGGCGGGCCGGCGGCGCGGTGCTGGCCGCGACCGGGCCGCGCACCGGGCGTGAGGCCACCGAGGCCCTGGCCGCCGCGCTCGGCGCCTGCCCGCACATGCTCCATCGCTACGGCGAGCCAGGCGAGCACCCGCACGCGGCGATGCTGGCGCTGGCCGACGCCGTGGTGGTGACGGCGGACTCCGCGCCGGCGCTGAGCGAGGCCTGCGCCACAAGCGCCCCGGTCTATGTCGCATTGCCGGAGCTCGCCGGGGCGCGGCAGCGGCGGCTGGTCGCCAGCTTCATCGCCGCCGGACAGGTGCGGCGGCTGGGCCACAGCCTCACCGCCTGGGCCCGCGCCCCGCTCGACGAGGCGACGCGCGTCGCCCAGGACATCGGCGCGCGCTTCGCCGCCGATCTCCCCCAGGGCGGGACGGACTGATCGCCGCGCGGTTGACGCGCTCCGGCGCAGCCCGCACCGTGCGCGCCGGCACAGGGAGGACCGGATGAACACGACCTATCGCATCGCGCTGATCCCCGGCGACGGCATCGGGCAGGAGACGGTGCCGGAGGGCGTGCGCGTGCTGGAGGCGGCGGCGCGCCGCTTCGGCTTCGCCCTGCGCTTCGACGAGTACGACTGGTCCTGCGCGCGCTACCAGCGCACCGGGGCGATGATGCCCGAGGATGGGCTGGACCAGCTGCGCGGTGCGGATGCGATCTATCTCGGCGCCGTCGGCTGGCCGGGCGTGCCGGACCATGTCTCGCTGTGGGGCCTGCTGATCCCGCTGCGTCGCGGCTTCGACCAGTATGTCAATCTCCGCCCCTGCCGGCTGCTGCCGGGCGTGACCTCGCCGCTCGCCGGGCGCGGTCCGGCGGATATCGATTTCTACGTCGTGCGCGAGAACACCGAGGGTGAATATTCCTCCGTCGGCGGGCGCATGTTCCCCGGCACGGAGCGCGAGTTCGTCAGCCAGCAGAGCATCTTCACGCGCCATGGCGTCGATCGCGTGCTGCGCTACGCCTTCGAGCTGGCCCGCTCACGCCCGCGCAAGCACCTGACCTCGGCGACCAAGTCCAACGGCATCACCTACACCATGCCGTTCTGGGACGAGCGCTTCGCCGCCATCGGCGCCGCCTATCCGGACGTGCGCACGGACCAGTATCACATCGACATTCTCTGCGCCCATTTCGTCCAGCACCCGGACTGGTTCGACGTCGTCGTCGGCTCCAACCTGTTCGGCGACATATTGAGCGATCTCGGCCCGGCGGTGGCCGGCTCGATCGGCATCGCGGCGAGCGCCAACATCAACCCCGAGCACGCGCACCCCTCGATGTTCGAGCCGGTGCACGGCTCGGCGCCGGACATCGCCGGGCGGCACATCTGCAACCCGATCGGGCAGATCTGGTCGGGGGCGATGATGCTGGAGCATCTCGGCGAAACCGAAGCCGCCGCCGCCATCCTGCGCGCGATCGAGACCCTGCTCGGCGATGGCGGGCCGCGCACGCGCGATATGGGCGGGCAGGCCGGCACCGCGGAAGTCGGCACCGCGCTCGCCGCCCTGATCGCCACCGCCTGACCCGGGTCATCGCCTGACCCGGGTCGTCCCTGGCGCTGACCCAGGGCTACTGACCCAGGGCTACTGACCCAGGGCTACTGGGCGACGAAATCCTCGACCAGGCGGTTGAACTTGTCCGGGTTCTCCATGAACATGAAGTGCGAACCGCCTTCGGACTCCTCGAAAATGTCGACCTTCGCGCCCTTGATCTGGCTGGCGACCCAGAGCTGGGACTTCCACGGCACCAGGCTCGCCTTGCCGCCGATGACCAGGGTGGGAACGTCGATCAGCGGAATGACGTGCCGCCAGTCCTGGG
>JAKAZO010000017.1:30397-41992 GCA_021815825.1 Pseudomonadota bacterium | reverse complement strand
CCTATCTCGCCGGCCTGTAGGCCGCCCCCACCGAACAGCCGGATTCCAAAGGCTCCGCCTTTGGTGGGGTCCAGGGGCAAAGCCCCTGGCCTCATGAACCCCGCTCAACCCCATGCGCCGCGGCGACAAACGCGCGGATCAGCGCCGCGTCCTTGACGCCCGGCGCGCTTTCCACGCCCGAGGAGACATCGACGGCCTCGGCGGCCGTGGCGAGGATGGCCGCGGCGACGTTCGCCGGGGTGAGGCCGCCGGCGAGCAGCCAGGGGGCGGGGGCCTGCCAGCCGGCGAGCAGGGACCAGTCGAAGCGGCGCGCATTGCCGCCCGGACGGGTAGCGTTCTCGGGCGGCCTGGCGTCGAGCAGCAGCGCGTCGATGCCGGGGGCGGTGGCGGGCAGGTCCGCGGCGGTGGCGATTTCCACCGCGCGCCAGACCGGGCGGGCGAAGCGGGTGCGCAGCGCGGCGGCGCGGGCGGGATCGACGCGGTGGAGCTGCAGCACGTCGAGCGGCAGGGCGGCGAGCACGGCCTCGATCTCGGCATCAGCGGGGGCGACGAAAAGGCCGACGCGGGGCGGGCCGCCTCCATGGCGGGCGGCGAGCGTGGCGGCCTCCGCTGCGGTGACGGCGCGCGGGGAGGGCGGAAAGAAGACGAAGCCGATCCAGTCGGCGCCCGCCGCGACCGCCGCGTCGATCGCGTCCGCGCTGTTCAGGCCGCAGATCTTGGCGCGCGCCATCAGCCGGCCGCGGCGTCCATCTCGCGCCGGATCGCGGCGGCGGCGGCGGCGGGGTCGGCGGCGGCGGTGATCGGCCGGCCGACGACGATCCAGTCGGCGCCGGCGGCGATGGCCTCGGCCGGGGTCATGGTCCGTGCCTGGTCCTGGACCTCCGCGCCACGCGGGCGGATGCCTGGGACGACGAGCAGCGGCGCCTCGCCGAACGCGGAGCGCAGCAGGGCGACCTCGTGCGGGCTGCACACCAGCCCGTCGGCGCCGGCGGCGAGCGCCAGGCCGGCCAGGCGCAGCACCTGGTCCGCCGGCCGTCCGGCGATGCCGGTGGCGGCGAGCGCCTGGTCGTCCAGACTGGTGAGCACGGTGACGGCGAGCACCTGCGGCCGTGCCTCGCCTGCCGCTTCGGCGGCGTGGCGGGCGGCGGCGACCATGGCGGCGCCGCCCGTGGCATGCACGGTGAGCAGGCGCGGCGCCAGCGGCAGGGCCGCGCGCACGGCGCCGGCGACGGTGGCCGGAATGTCGTGCAGCTTGAGGTCGAGAAACACCGGCTGGCCAAACCGGCGCACGCCGTCAGGGCCATTGGCGATGAAGAATTCGAGCCCGAGCTTGAACAGCCCGGCCTGGGACGCGAGCCGGCCGGCCCAGGCAGCGGCTTGCGATGGATCGGCGGTATCGAGGGCGACGATCAGGCCGGGGCTGCGGGCCATCGCGCTCAGCCCGGCGGTGGCAGGGGCGCGGGTGCGACCTCCGCGAGACGCGCGCGCAGGCGGTCGAGCTGGGCGGTGAGCGCCTGCCTGTCGGCCTCGGCGCGCCGGGCGCGTCGCCGGGCGGCCAGGGCGCTGCCCCACACCAGGGAGCCGCCGATCAGGAAGGCGATGCCCATCCCACCCAGGATGGCAAAGGAGAGCGGCAGCTCGATCGACAGGTCGGTCGGCCACAGGCCGAGACGCACGGGCGTGGCGTTCGACAGCGCGAACAGCACGAGCAGGACGAGCAGCGGGGCCCCGATCAGCCAGCGCATCATGGTCACCGGCTCAGTCGTGCTTCGCCGCTCGCCGCGATGGCGCTGGCGTGCCGCGATTGATGCGGTCGCGCAATTCCTTGCCGGCCTTGAAGAAGGGCACCACCTTCTCGCGCACGGGAACCGGCTCGCCGGTGCGGGGATTGCGCCCGGTGCGGGCATCGCGCTGGCGCACGGTGAAGGCGCCGAAGCCCCGCAGCTCCACCCGATCCCCGCGCAGCATCGCGGTCTTGATCTCGTCGAAGATGGTGTTGACGATGAGTTCGACGTCGCGCGCCAGCAGATGCGGGTGCGCCGCCGCCAGTTCGGCAATGAGTTCGGATTTGGTCATCGCCCACTCCCCGCCACGGCACAGTGCCGAGAGCCTGTCTCGATCATGATCCGGCAGGATGCCAGAGCGACCACGCCCCGTCAAGCGTAAGGCTTTGGAGCAGAACAGTTTTCGCCAGAACATGCAGGATCTGGCGGCCGCCCGCGCCGAGGGTGCGCGAGACCAGGCTGCTGGAGGCGAGATCGCGCACCGGCAGGGATGCACGCACGCCCTTGGCCTCGGCCAGCCAGGCACGGGCTTCCTTCTCGCCCCCGATCTGGTCGACGAGGCCGAGCGCCAGCGCCTGCCGCCCGGTATAGGCGCGCCCGTCAGCGAGCGCCCGCACCGCAGCGGGGCTCATATGCCGCCCCGTCGCCACCATGGTGACGAACTGGTCGTAGAGGTCCGCAACGAGGCCCTGCAGCACGGCGCGGCCCTCGGCGGAGAGCGGATGGGTCAGGCTCGGCTGGTCCTTCAGCGGCCCGGAGACCAGCGTGTCGCTGGCGATGCCGAGCTTGGCCAGCAGCCCCGAAAGCTCCGGCGCCTCCAGCATCACCCCGATCGAGCCGGTGAGCGTGCCGCCGCGGGCGAGGATGCGTTGGGCCGGCACCGCGATCATATAGCCGGCCGATGCCGCCGTGCCGCCCATGATGGCGACGACCGGCTTCACCGCGGCGACGCGGGCGATCGCGTCGTGCAGCGCCTCGCCGCCGGCGACCGAGCCGCCGGGACTGTCGATCACCAGTTCGAGCGCCTTCGCCGAGGGATCGTCCGCGAGGTCGGCGATGTCGCCGACCAGGTCGCGATCCTCGGTGATGATGCCGCTGATGGTGACGCGCGCGACATGCGCCGCCCCCGGGCGCGGCAGCCCGGCGAGCGGCGCGGCGAGGATCGCCGCGACCAGCACGGCGGCGGCGGCGAGCAGGCGCCAAAGCAACAGGCGGCGCTTGAGGCGCCGCCTGTCCAGAAGCAGGTCGGTTTCCAGACTCACCCGCGGGCGCTCAGTCGTTTTCCTGCTGCGCCTGCTGGTTGCGCCGGCGGATGGCCGCGCCGAGGATGTCGCCGAGCGAGGCGCCCGAGTCGGTCGAGCCGAACTCCGCCATCGCCTGCTTCTCCTCGTCCACTTCCTTGCCCTTGATGGTGAGCGAGAGGCGGCGGGCGGCGCGGTCGATCGCGGTGACCTTGGCGTCCACCTTCTCGCCGACCGCGAAACGGTCGGGGCGCTGGTCGGACTTGTCGCGGGCGAGCTCGGCGCGGCGGATGAACCCGATCAGCGCGTCGTCGACCTTCACCTCGATGCCGTTGGTCTGCACCGCGGTGACGACGCAGGTGACGATATCCCCCTTGTGGACACGATCGAGCGTGCCGGCGGCCGGATCCTCGTGCAGCTGCTTGACGCCGAGGCTGATGCGCTCCTTCTCGACATCGACGTCGAGCACCTTCGCCTTGACGATGTCGCCCTTCTGGAACTTGGTGATCGCCAGCTCGCCCGGCTCGTCCCAGGAGAGGTCGGTGAGGTGCACCATGCCGTCCAGGTCGGGACCGAGGCCGATGAACAAGCCGAACTCGGTGATGTTGCGGACCTCGCCCTCGACCGTGCTGCCGACCGGGTGCTGGTCGACGAACTGCTCCCACGGATTGCCCTGCACCTGCTTGAGGCCGAGCGAGATGCGGCGCTTCGTCGAATCGACGTCGAGCACCATCACCTCCACCTCCTGACTGGTGGAGAGGATCTTCCCGGGATGCACGTTCTTCTTGGTCCAGGACATTTCCGAGACATGCACCAGCCCCTCGACGCCCGGCTCGAGCTCGACGAAGGCGCCGTAGTCGGTGATGTTGGTGACCCGGCCGCTGAACTTGGTGCCGGGCGGATATTTCGCCGCGACGCCGTCCCACGGATCGGCCTCGAGCTGCTTCATGCCGAGGCTGATGCGCTGCGTCTCCGGGTTGAAGCGGATCACCTGCACGCGCACCGGCTGGCCGATCTGCAGCGCCTCGGCCGGATGATTGATTCGCCGCCAGGCGATGTCGGTGACGTGCAGCAGCCCGTCGACGCCGCCGAGATCGACGAAGGCGCCGTAGTCGGTGATGTTCTTCACCACGCCGTCGAGGACCATGCCTTCCTTGAGGCCCTGGATCAGCTCGCTGCGCTGCTCGGCCCGCGTCTCCTCCAGCACCGAGCGGCGGGAGATGACGATATTGCCGCGCGCGCGGTCCATCTTCAGGATCTGGAAGGGCTGCGGCGTGCCCATCAGCGGGGTGACGTCGCGCACCGGTCGGATATCCACCTGGCTGCCGGGCAGGAACGCCACCGCGCCGCCGAGATCGACGGTGAAGCCGCCCTTGACGCGACCGTAGATCGTGCCGGTGACGCGCTGGCCGGCCTCGAAGGCGCGCTCCAGATTGGTCCAGGTCTCCTCGCGCCGCGCCTTCTCGCGCGATAGCACGATCGAGCCGTCGCGGTCCTCGTAGCGCTCGACGTAGAGCTCGACGACGTCGCCCGGCTTGATCTCGGGCGCGGCGCCGTTCGGGGCGAACTCCTTCAGCGGCACCCGGCCCTCGCTCTTCAGGCCGACATCGACGACGGCATAGTCGTCGGTCAGCCGAACGATGCGGCCGGTGATGACGGAGCCCTCGAACCCGGCATCGCGGCCGAGCGTGGCATCGAGCAGGTCGGCGAAGCTTTCGCCATGGCTGGTGTGGGTGGGCATGCGGGCAGCAGCGGTGGATGCCATAGGGTCGGGTATGTCCTCGGTTGCGGCGGCCAGGCCTCAGTGGGCCCGGGCGGCGGTGCGGGCGCGCTCCCGATACAGGAATTCATCCGGAAGCACGGCTTGCCCGCGCGCGCTGCGCGCAGGCCAGGGTTGAAGGGGTCAGCGAAAACGGGATGATGAATAGGCTCTACGCTGGCGAAGTCAAGAGTTGCGAACCGCCCAGCCGGCGCGCCGCGATCGCCATCGCCGCGGCCAGCGCCGCTGGCGCGTCGAGATGGGTGGTGTCGATGACGACCGCGTCCGCCGCCGGGCGCAGCGGCGCGGCGGCGCGGGCCGCATCGCGCGCGTCGCGCTCGGCGAGGTCGGCGGCGACCGCCGCCAGCGTGACCGGCTCCCCGCGCGCCACCCGCTCCCGCCAGCGCCGCAGCGCCCGTTCCTCGGGGCTCGCGGTGACGAACAGTTTCAGCGTCGCTTCGGGAAAGATCACCGTGCCGATATCCCGCCCGTCCAGCACCGCGCCGGCGCGGGCGGCGAAGTCGCGCTGGAAGCCGAGCAGGGCGGCGCGGACCTCGCCCAGCGCGGCGACCTGGCTGGCGGCACGGTCCATGCTCGCGGCGCGCAGATCGTCGCGCGCCAGGTCCGCCGGCTGGAGCCGGCGCGCGGCGTCGGCGGCGGCCTCTGCAGCGGTCGGGTCGCCGCCTTCCTCCTGCAGCTTGCGCGCCACCGCGCGGTAGAGCAGGCCGGTGTCCAGATAGGGCAGGCCGAGGGCGGCGGCCAGCGCCCGGGCCAGCGTGCCCTTGCCGGCGGCGGATGGGCCATCGACGGCGATGACCGGACCGCTCACCGGCGCGCCGGCCCGATCGCGGCGCCGAGGCCGGTCATCAGCGCGACGAAGCCGGGAAAGCTGGTCTCGATGAAGGCGGAATCGTCCACCGTGACGGCGGATGCGGCGGCCTGGCCGAGCACCAGCGCGCTCATCGCCAGGCGGTGATCCATCTCCGTCGCCACCACGCCCCCGCCCGGCGGCGGCGCGCCGGTGCCGTGGACGAGCAGGTCATCGCCCTCGATCGCCACCCGCACGCCGTTCGCCGCCAGCAGCGAGGCCGTCGCCGCCAGCCGGTCGCTCTCCTTCACCCGCAGCTCGCCGAGCCCGCGCATGCGCGTCGTTCCCGCGGCACAGGCGGCGGCGACGGCGAGGATCGGGTACTCGTCGATCATGCACGGCGCCCGCTCGGCCGGCACGTCGACGCCGCGCAGCGCGCCGTGACGGACGGTGACGTCGCCCACCGGCTCGCCGCCCTCGGTCCGCCGGTTGGCGGTGCCGATGTCCGCCCCCATCTCGGCCAGCGTCGTGAACAGCCCGGTGCGCAGCGGATTGAGGCCGACGCGCTCGATCACCAGCGCCGAGCCCTCGACGAGCAGCGCCGCCACCAGCGGGAACGCGGCCGAGGACGGGTCACCCGGCACGGCGACGTCGGCGGCGCTGAGGTCCGGCTGGCCATCGAGGGTGATGACGCGCCCGGCGCCGGCGGTCTCGACGCTGATCGTGGCGCCGAAATGGCGCAGCATGTTTTCCGAATGGTCCCGCGTCGCGGTGGGTTCCTCCACGACGCTCCGCCCGCGCGCGTTGAGCCCGGCCAGCAGCAGGGCGGACTTGACCTGCGCCGAGGCCACCTCCAGCCGGTGCGCGACCGGCAGGGCGGCGCCGGTGCCCTCGATGGCGAGCGGCAGGCGCCCGCCGGCGCGGGCGGCGAATCGTGCCCCGGTCGCGGCCAGCGGCCCGGTCACGCGCCGCATCGGGCGCCGGCGCAGCGAGGCATCGCCGGTGAGCACGGCGAACAGCGGATGGCTGGCCAGGATGCCGCAGATCAGGCGCGCCGCGGTGCCGGAATTGCCCATGTCGAGCACGTCGTCCGGTTCGGTGAGCCCGCCGATCCCACGCCCGACGACGCGCCAGGCGCCGTCGCCGAGCCGCTCGATCTCCGCGCCGAGGGCCCGCATCGCCGCCGCCGTGCGCAGCACGTCCTCGCCCTCGAGCAGGCCGCTGATGCGCGTCTCGCCGATGGCCAGCGCGCCGAACATCAGCGCGCGATGGCTGATCGACTTGTCGCCGGGAACGCGGATGCGCCCGGTGAGCGGGGTGCTTGGGCGGTGGGCAACGAGCGGGCGCACCAGCGTGGACTCCATCGAACGACGAACCGGGCGCAGTTACCATGCACCCGAACAGTTTGACAGCCGCCCCCAGCGGTGGCATGGCGGCGCCCCGCCCGACCCGGCGCCCGCGCCCCTCCTGTCCGACGAGGCTAACCGATGGCGAAATCCGAACTCGGCACCAAGCATGTGTGCGTCTCCTGCGGCACGCGCTTCTACGATCTGATGCGCGTGCCCGCGGTCTGTCCGAAATGCGGCACCGAGCAGCCCGCCGAGCAGCCCCGGCTGCGCCGCGCTCCAGGCGTTCCGGTCGATGACAAGCGCGTCCGCAAGGTCGAACCGGCGCCAGGGCTCGACGACGCCGAGACCGAGGTCGAAGCCGATGACGAGGCCGATGAGGACGTGCTGGAAGACGCCTCCGACCTCGAGGACGACGCCGATCCGCTGAGCGAGGAAATCGGCGTCAGCTCGACCTCGGACGAGACCGAGCGGTAGCCGCCTCAGACCTCGCGGCGGTAGCGGAAATCGCAGTGCGCCGCGCCGCCCATGATGGTCTGCGTGCGTGTCAGGGTGAGCTTTGGGTCGTAACCCTCGCAAAAGGCTCCATCCCGGGCGCAGGAGAGCACCGCGCCGAGCTCGGCCAGGCCGAGGGCGCGGTACATCTCGGCATAGCGGCAGCGGGTGACGTTGAAGTCGAACGCCGTCGCGCTCTCGGCCAGCACCTCGATCTCGAGCGCGTCCTCGGCGGTCCAGAGGTGCTGGATGGCGCGGAAGGAGGCGAGATCGGGCACGCCGCCGGGCGCCCCTCGTGCCATGTCCGCGGCCTGCGCCTTCGCCATCCTGACCACGGCGGCGGCGAGCACGCGCCGCGCCGCCTCGGCGCCGAACGCGCTCGCCATTTCCTCATAGACGCCGCGGGCGAATTCCGCCTCGATGCGCCGCCGCGTCAGGATCGGCATCTCGTCCATCAGGCCTGCTCCCGTGCCCGTCCGTTGACCAGATAGAGACCGGCCCCGACCAGGGAAAGGGCGAGGAGGAATGCCACCGAGACCGGTTCGCCCAGCACCGCCGCCCCCGACAGCATGCCGAACAGCGGCGTGAGGAAGGAGAACGCGGAGACCCGCGTCGCCGGATAGTGCAGGATCAGCCAGTACCAGGCGAGATAGGTGATGAACGCCACCAGCACGGACTGGTAGCCGAGCGCCGCCCAGGCCAGCGCGTCCGGCCGCGCCGCGGCGAATCCGCCCCGCACCGCCGCCACGGCGAGCAGAATCGGCGCCGATCCGGCCAACTGCAGAAACAGCACCCGCACCGGCGGCGTGGCGCTGAGCCGGCGGTTCACCTTCGCCATCAGGGTCAGCGCGCCCCACAGCGCGGCCGCGCCGGTGAGCATGAGATCGCCCAGGATCGTGCCGCCGGCGCCCAGTCCCTGGCGCAGCGCCACGCCGACGCCGATGAAGGCGCAGAGCAGGCCCACCGCCTGGCGCGCATCCAGCCGCTCCGCCGGCACCAGAACCTGGACGCCGAGGGCGACGAAAAACGGCGCCGTGTAGAGGAACAGCACCCCGCGCGAGGCGGTGGTGTATTGCAGGCCCCAGTACATCAGCACGAATTCGCCGGCGAAGATCAGCCCCATCACCGCGCCCGGGGCGAGAACCGCATCGACCGCGAACAGCCATCGCGCCGAACCGTGGCGCCAGCGGACCCATAGAACCAGCACCAGTGTCGCCAGCACGGAGCGCAACCCCGCCTGGGTCAGGGTCGGCAGCCCGTGCCGCGCCGCCAGCTTGATCACCACCTGCTGGAAGCCCCAGCAGGCGCACAGCACCACCAGAAGCAGCCCGGCCCGCAGGTCGATGCGGGCCAAATGGGGGTGGGCCACACGCGGCGTCGCCGGCCCGAAACCTGCCGGTTCCACGGGCCGCGACGGCCCCTGGTTTGGTCCGGCGCTCACGTCGCCGGCAGATCGAGGACGCTGCCGGCGAGGATATTGCGCTGGATCTCGTTGGAGCCGCCGTAGATCGTCGCCGGGCGGGCCTGGATGAAGAGCCCGGCCGGGTGCAGCGCCCGGTTGCCTTCCATCGGTTCGAGCAGCCCGGCATTTTCGCCGGCGATCTCGAGCATCGCCTCGGTGATGCGCTGGAACAGCTCGCTCTGGTGGATTTTCAGCATCGAGACGTCGGCGCCGAGGGGCTCGCCGCGGCGCAGACGGGCGGCGAAGGTCTCGTACAGCGCCTTGTGGTCTTCGAGGTCGAGGCGCAGGCGGGTGAAGCGGTCCTGGAAGGTCGGGTCCTCGGCCAGCCCCATGCGCTCGGCGAGGAGCTTCAGCCGGACCAGCGCGTAGGCGGACTGGCGCGGCGAGCCGAGGAAGATGCGCTCGAAGCCGAGCAGCGCCTTGGCCATGGTCCAGCCCTTGTTCTCCTCGCCGACGAGATTGGCGCGGGGCACGCGCACATTGTCGAAGAAGACCTCGCAGAACTCGTCGTGCAGCTCGAGATTGATGATGGGACGGACGGTGATGCCGGGGCTGTCCATCGGCACCAGCAGGAAGCTGATCCCCTCCTGCTTCTTCGCCGCCTTGTCCGTGCGGACGAGGAGAAAGATCCAGTTGGCGTCGGTGGCGAGCGTGGTCCAGGTCTTCTGGCCGTTGATGACGTAGTCGTCGCCGTCGATGACCGCCTCGGTGCGCAGGCTGGCGAGGTCGGAGCCGGCATTCGGCTCGCTGTAGCCCTGGCACCAGATCGCCTCGCCGGAGAGGATCTTGGGCAGGAAGAACCGCTTCTGCGCCTCGCTGCCGTAGCGGATCAGCAGCGGTCCGACCATGACGACGCCGTGGTCGTTGGTGCGCGCGCAGCCGTGGCGCTCGAATTCCTCGATGACGATCAGCTGCTTCGCGGCCGAGAGCCCCATGCCGCCATACGCGCGCGGCCAGCCGGGGGCGAGCCAGCCATGTTCGGCGAGCAGCCTGTACCACACCTGGTTCTCCGCCCAGTGCAGCCGCTTGGGCGGGTTGCGCAGAGCCGGCGGGTAGTGGGCTTCGACGAAGCGGCGGACTTCGAGGCGGAAGGCTTCGTCGTCGAGCGCGTCGAGGGCGGCGGCGTCCATGGCGGCCTCTACTCGGTGATGTCGGGGGCGAGGGCGGCGAAGCGGGCGCGGTGCAGAGCCGCCGAGCCGTGCAGATTGGCGATGACCATGGCTTTGCGGAGGAACAGCCCGACATCGTACTCGTCGGTGTAGCCGATGCCGCCATGGAGCTGGATCGCCTGGCGCGTGAGCAGCAGCGATGCCTCCGCGGCGCGGGCCTTGGCGCGCGAGATGGCGGCAGGCGACGGCGCGGCGGCGGCGGCGGCGACGGTGGCGCGGGTGAGTTCGAGCTGCAGCTTGAGGTCCGCGGCCCGGTGCTGCAGCGCCTGGAAACTGCCGATCGCGCGGCCGAACTGCCGCCGCGTCCTGAGATAGTCGAGGCTCAGCGCGAAGGCGCGGTCCATCAGGCCGAGCGCGGTCGCGGCCAGCGCCAGCGTGATGGTCTCCAGCGCCGGCTCGATCCGGCCGGGGACGGGCGTGGCCGGCGCGTTGCTGAGGGTGAGGGTGCCGAAATGGCCGCCATCCTGGGTCATGGCGAGATCGAGCGTGACGCCGGGCGCGTCGCGTTCGACCAGCGCCAGCCCGTCGGCGGTGGCGACGAGGAAGGCGTCGGCGCCGTCGGCCATCGGAATGAACTGCTTGGTGCCGCTGACGCGCCCGCCGGCGAACCGCGTCGCCGTCCCCGGTGCAAGCGTATTGGGCCGTTCCTGCCACGCCGGCAACACGATGCGCTCGCCGGCGATCACCGCCGCCGCATCCGGCAGCAGCGGCGCGATGGCGGCGGCGAAGGGCAGCGGTTCCGGAACGAGCCCGGCGCCCAGCTCCTCGGCCAGCGCGCAGAGCTCGGCCGGCCCGAGCCCGCTGCCGCCGCGTGTCTCCTCCACCAGCAGGCCGAGCCAGCCGAGTTCGGCCATCTGCCGCCATACGGCGCGGTCGAAACCGGGGCGAGCGAAGCGCAACGCGCGGATGCGGCCGAGATCGCCCTGCCGTGGCGCGATGGCGGCGGCGCTGTCGCGGATCAGGCGCAGCGCGTCGTTGGCATCGCCGCTCATGCCGGCAGGTGCAGCCGGGCTTCGGTGCGCGCCTGCAGCGCCTCCAGCGTGAGGCCTGGGATCATGTCGCGCACCACGAAGCCGCGCGGGGTGATGTCGAGCACGGCCAGGTTGGTGTAGACGCGGCTTGCCGCGCCGAGGGCGGTGAGCGGGTAGGAGCAGCGCTGCACCAGGCGCGGGCGGCCGTCCTTGGTGGTGTGCTCCATCACCACCCAGAGCCGCTTGGCCCCGGCGGCGAGGTCCATGGCGCCGCCGACGGCTGGCGCGGTGTCGTTCTCGCTCGTCGCCCAGTTGGCGACGTCGCCGTTTTCCGCCACCTCGAAGGCGCCGAGCACGCAGAGATCGAGATGCCCGCCGCGGATGATGGCGAAACTGTCGGCGTGGTGGGTGAACGAGCCGCCGGGGCGCAGCGTGACGTGCTGCTTGCCGGCGTTGATCAGCCACGGGTTCTCGTGGCCCTTGGCGGGCGCCGGGCCCATGCCGAGCACGCCATTCTCGGAATGAAAGATCACCTCGCGCTCGACCGGCACGTGGTCGGC
>JAKAZO010000017.1:0-30297 GCA_021815825.1 Pseudomonadota bacterium | reverse complement strand
GTGGCAAGCTTGGGCGTGTCCGGCATTGCGGTTCTCCTCTCAGAGCGGCGGGTCGCCGTAGGGGACGTGCAGCACGCGGTGGACGAAGATGCCCGGGGTGACGACGCATTGCGGGTCGAGCGCGCCGAGTTCGACGATATGCTGGGCCTGGACGATGGTGAGCTTCGCCGCCATCGCCATCACCGGGTTGAAGTTGCGCCCCGAGAGCCGGTAGGTGAGGTTGCCCCAGCGATCCGCCTCCCAGGCCTCGACCAGCGCCACGTCCCCGGGCAGGGCGTGTTCGAGCACGGTGTTCCGGCCGTTGATCTCGCGCGTTTCCTTGCCGGCGGCGAGCTTGGTGCCGTAGGCGGTGGGGGTGAAGAAGGCAGGAATGCCGGCGCCGGCGGCGCGCATGCGCTCGGCCAGCGTGCCCTGCGGCACCAGCTCCAGCTCCAGCTTGCCGGCGCGGAACATCTCCTCGAACACCACCGAGCCGACGCTGCGCGGATAGGAACAGATGATGCGCCGCACCCGGCCGAGTTCCATCAGCCGCGCCAGCCCGACATGGCCGGTGCCGGCATTATTGGCGACGACGGTGAGGTCCGTCGCGCCCTGCTCGATCAGCCCATCGAGCAGCGCATTGGGCTGGCCGACCGCGCCGAACCCACCCAGCAGGATCGTTGATCCATCGGCGATCCCCGCCATGGCCTCGGCCATGGTGCGCACGGTCTTGTCGATCATCGACGTCCAGCCCCCCTTTCGCGATCGACGAAGGGATTAGCCATGCCGCCGGGCGGCGTCCAGCCGCCGGGCCGCATGGCTGCATCGAGACGGCTACTTCAGCTGGTCCTTCACGGCGTCGATGCCGGCCTGGGCGCAGAGCTCGTCCTGGTCCGACGTGCCACCGGAGACGCCGATGCCGCCGACCTGGATGCCGTCCGCGGTCATGATCGGCAGGCCGCCGGGGAAGGCGGTGACACCGGGCGCGAGCGCGATGCCGGGCACCATCCCGGGCTTGCCCTCCTTGCCGAAGGCGATCTCGGCGAATTGCCGGGTCGAGCGCGGGAACTTGGCCGCCGTCTCGGCCTTGCGGCGGGAGATGTCGCCGCTGCCGAGATAGGCGCCGTCCATGCGCTCGAAATAGATCGGGTTGGCGCCGGTATCGAGCACGGAGATGTTCATCTTCCACCCCGACGCGCGAGCCTTGGCCTCGCAGCCCGCGGCCATCGCCTTCGCCACGTCGAGCGTCAGCACCGGACGGCGCTCGAGGTCGGCCGCGGCCGGCAGCGCGGTCGCGGCGAGCATGAGGCCGGCGAGCGCCGCGCGGCCGGTGAAACTGGTCATGATTTCCTCCCTGAACGTGATCCCTGGGAGGAACAGCCTAGCCGGTTTGGTGCCGCCGCCCAAGCGGACGTTCCAAGCGGGCCCGAGAACGGCGTGCTCTCAGTGGCCGCCGCCGGGCGCCGCGCCGCCCCGGGTCGGGCTGAACAGGAAGGCGAGGGGGACGACGAGAAAGGAAATGATCGCGGTGTAGGCGAACACGTCCATGTAGGCGCCGATGGTGGACTGGGCGTAGAGCGTCTGGTCGATCAGCCCGAGCGCCGTCCTGGTCAGGTTCGCCGGCGCGGTGCCGAGCTGGGTGAGCGCCTGGGTTTTCTGCGCCAGCAGCTGGTTGAACGCCGGATCGAGCGGAGTGAGGTGCGGCACCAGGTGCGCCATGCGGACCTGGGTGCGCTCCGTCACCATCGCGGTCGCCGCGGCGATGCCGATCGAGCCGGCGACGTTGCGGAACATGTTGAACAGCGCGGTGGCGTCGTTGTTCATCTCGCGCGGCAGCGTGGCGAAGGCGATGGTGCCGATCGGCACGAACAGGAACGCCAGGCCCAGCGTCTGCGCCGTGCGCATCATCACCAGCGTGGTGAAATCGATGTCCGGCGTGACGCCGTGCGAATAGACCAGGGCGAGGCCCAGCGTGAAGAAGCCGAAGGCGACGATCCAGCGCGTCTGCACATGCGGCATCAGCGTGACGACGACGGGGATCATCACGATCACCACCATCGCGCCCGGCGACAGCAGCAGGCCGGCGAGCAGCGAGGTGTAGCCGAGCGCGAGCTGCGCCATCTGCGGGATGATCACCGCGCTGGAATAGAGCACAGCGCCGACGCAGAAGATCATCAGGCAGCCGACGGCGAAGTTGCGGTCCTTGAGCAGGCGCAGATTGACCACCGGATGGCGCGCCCGCCACAGCCACAGCACGGCGCCGACGAGCCCCGCCGCGGCCAGGATGGCGAAGGTGACGATGAAGCGCGAGCCGAACCAGTCCTCGTCCTCGCCACGGTCCATCACCACCTGCAGACAGCCGAGGCCGAGCGCGATGAGGCCGAGGCCGATATAGTCGATCGAACCGGAAGCCGCCCCGCGCAGACGCGTGAGCCACGGCGGATCCTCGACGAGCGCGCTGACCCCGAGCACGGTGACCATGCCGATCGGCACGTTGATCAGGAACACCCAGCGCCAGCTCATGTGATCGGTGAGCCAGCCGCCGAGCGTGGGCCCGAGCACCGGGGCGACGATGATCGCCATGGCGACCACGCCGAAGGCGCGGCTGCGCTGCTCGGGCGGGAACGTGTCGAGCACGATCGCCTGCTGGGAGGGCTGCAGCCCGCCGCCGAACAGGCCCTGCAGCAGCCGGAAGACGATGAGTTCCGGCAACGAGGTGGCAATGCCGCAGAGCAGCGAGAACAGCGTGAAGGCGCTGATGCAGATGAGGAAGAAGCGCTTGCGCCCGAGCCGGTTGGAGAGCCAGCCCGAGATCGGCAGCACGATGCCGTTGGCCACCAGATAGGAGGTCAGCGTCCAGGTGCTCTGGTCGTTGGAGGAGGACATGCTGCCGGCGATGTAGGGCAGCGACACGTTGACGATGGTGGTGTCCAGCACCTCCATGAAGGTCGCCAGCGTGACGATGAGCGCGATCAGCCACGGGTTCACCCGCGGCCGCCACGCCGCAGCGTCGCTCGCAATCATGTCGGGCGGATCATCATTTCAGCGCCACGGTCGGCACCACGGAGATGCCGAGCGGCAGCGGCAGCTTCGGGTCGAGGCCGCTGTCGATGTCGATCTTCACCGGCACGCGCTGAACGATCTTGACGAAGTTGCCGGTGGCGTTCTCCGGCGGGAAGGCGGTGAACTTCGATCCCGAGCCGAGCTGTACGCTGTCGACATGGCCTTTCAGGTCGAGCTGCGGATAGGCATCGACATGGATCGCCACCGTCTGCCCCGGGCGCATGCGCGCGAGCTGGGATTCCTTGAAGTTCGCCGTCACCCAGACCTGCGGTGTCACCAGCGCCATGATTTGCGTGCCGGCGGCGACGAAATTGCCCTGCTCGACGTTGCGCTTGGTCACCCAGCCATCCTGCGGCGCGGCGACGTTGGTATAGCCGAGATTGATCATCGCCTGCTGCAACTGGGCGCGGGCCTGCGTCACCTGCGCCTCGGCCTGCTTGACCTGCGCCTCGGCGGCGGCGATCTCGGGGTCCACCACGTGCGCCTCGGCCAGCTGCGCCTCGGCCTGCGCCACCTGCGCGCTGGCCTGGCGGGCGGCGGCGGTGACCGCATCGATGGTCTCCTGCATCGTCGCCTGCGGATTGATGCGCTTCTGGCGCTTGAGGTCGGCATCCGCCTTCCATTGCGCCGTCTTTGCCACCTCCACCGCCGCCTGCGCCGCGGCGAGGCGGGCGGGATAGGTGATGTGGGCCAGGTCGCGGTTGGTGCGGGCGAGATTGAGCTGCGCCTCGGCCAGCGCGAGTTGGCCCTGCGCCTGGTCGCGCGCCGCCGAGTAGAGCCGCGGGTCGATCTTCACCAGCAGATCGCCCTTGTGGACGAACTGGTTGTCGGTGACCGCCAGGGTCACGACCTCACCGTTGACCTGCGGGGCGATCATCACCGCGCGCCCGTCGGTATAGGCGTCGTCGGTGCTCTCCTCGTCCTTGGTCAGATACCAGTAGTAGGTGCCGCCCGCGGCCAGCGCGACGACGACGAGCAGCATGATGATGAGACCCACCGGCGCGCGCCCGCGGCGCACGCGGGCCGGCTCGCCGGTGCGCGACACTGGCGCGGCCGGCTCCACGCGTCCGGTCGCATCGATCCCCTCCGCCACGTCCCCGTAATCGGCCATTCCGCCCGTCTCCCTTCCGCCGCACAAATATATAACCGAACCGTTCGGTCAGCAAGCGGGCTTGCTGCAGCGCAACGCAATCGGCGCGGCGCTGGGCGGATGAATCCTAGCCCAGAAGCGCCTGGCTGCGCACCAGCCGCGCGTAGAGCCCGTCCGCGGCGAGCAGGTCGGCGTGACGGCCCTGCTCCACGGCGCGGCCTTCCTCCATCACCACGACGAGATCGGCGTCGCGCACGGTGGCGAGGCGGTGGGCGACGATGATGGTGGTGCGCTCGCGCCGCAGCGTCGCCAGCGCCGCCTGCACCGCTGCCTCGCTCTCCGCATCGAGGGCGCTGGTCGCCTCGTCGAGCAGCAGGATGCGCGGATCGCGCAGCAGCGCGCGGGCGAGCACGACGCGCTGGCGCTGACCGCCGGACAGACGCTGCCCGCCGGGCCCGACGCGCGTCGCGAACCCCTCGGGCAGCGCCGCGATGAAGCCGCCTGCGGCCGCGCGCGCTGCGGCTTCGATCTCGGCCTCGCCGGCGCCGGGCCGGCCGAGGCGGATATTGGCGGCGATGGTGTCGTCGAACAGCAGCGCGTCCTGCCCGACATAGGCGATGGCGTCGCGCAGCGCGGCGAGGCCGAGGTCGCGCACATCCGCCCCGTCCACGGTGACGGCGCCGGCGCTGACATCCTGCAGGCGCGGGATCAGCGCCAGCGCGGTCGATTTGCCGGCACCCGACGGGCCGACCAGCGCCAGCGTCCGCCCCGGCTCGGCGACGAAGCTGAGATCGTGCAACCCGGCGCGGCCGTCGGGGTAGCGAAAGCCCACGGCCCGGAACTCCACCCGGCCGCGGCCGGGCGGCAGCGGGCGCGCGTGCGGGCGGGCGACGATCGCGGGCGGCTCGTCGAGCACGGCGAAGACGCGCGTCAGCCCCGCCAGCCCCTCCTGCAGCGCGGCGTTGAGCGAGCCGAGCGCGCGCAGCGGCCGGGCGGCGATCAGCAGCGCGGCGACGAAGCCGGTGAAATTGCCGAGCGTCGCCCCGCCCATCGCCGCCCGCCAGCCGGCGAAGCCGATCACCGCCGCGACGGCCAGCCCGCCCAGCATCTCCAGCAGCGGGTCAATGGCCGCGCGGCCCCGGCTCATGCGCAGCAGCGCCGCGTAGAGGCCGCCGAAAGCCGCCGCGGCCCGGCGCTGCTCGATCGCCTCCAGCCGGTAGGCGCGCACCGTGCGGGCCTGGGCGAAGCTCTCGGTGAGCAGGCTCGCGGTCTCGCCCATGCGCTCCTGCATCCCGCCCGAGGCGCGGCGGATGCGCCGGCCGATGCGCTCGATGGGCAGCGCCGCGAGCGGGTAGAGCAGGGCGGCGATCAGGCTCAGCACCCAATCCAGATAGAGCATCGAGCCGATCAGCCCGACCACGGTCAGCGCGTCGGCGACGCCGTTCACCGCGCGGGTGAGGGATTCGCGGATGACGACGGCATCGGTGGTGAAGCGCGCGGCGAGCTGCGCCGGCGCCTCGCGCTCGATGCGCGCGAGGTCGGTTGCGGTGAGGTGGGCGAACATGCGCTCCTGCAGCGAGCGGATGACGCCGAGCACGACGCGCTGGACCTCGACATTCTGCGCGTACTGCGCCGCCGCCTTGGCGCCTGTGATGACGACCACGATGGCCGGAATCTGATACAGGATGCGCGGATCCTTGGCCGCGAACAGCGAGAACGCGTGCTCGATCACCACCGGATAGAGCGCGGTGGCGCCGGCCATCAGGCCGGTCAGCGCCAGGATGGCGAGAAGCCGCGCGCGCTGTTCGGAAACGCCGCTGCGCCACAGCCGCGCGAGCAGGGCGCGCGTGCTGGCCTCGGCCGGGGGCGGCGGGAGAGCGGCGTCCATCGTTGGACGCATCTATCAGCCGGCGCGGCTTCGTGCCAGTTCGGCCCGGCAGGCGGCCGCGTCGGCGCGGCAGCCGCCCTCCAGCCACCAGGCCCGCACCGAAGCCAGCGCGCGCCCCACCTGCGGCCCCGCCGCGTAGCCAGCCGCCAGGGCGTCGCGCCCGGCGAGCGGAAACACCGGCCGGGGCAGGGCGGCGAGGCGGGCGCGCAGCCCGGCCCAGCCGGCCGGGTCGCCGCCTTCCGCCGCCTCCGCGAGCCAGGCGCGGCCGAGCAGAACCGCGTGCGGCTGATCGGCGAGCCGGCGGCGAAGCGTGTCCTCGTCGTCCCCGGGCCGCGGCGGCGGGGGGGTGCGCAAGGCGAGCAGATAGGCGCGCTCGGCATGGGCGAGGCGCAGACGGGTGGCGAGCGCGGCGGTATCGCCATCGAGCAGCGCGGCGAGGCGCAGCAGCGGATCCGGCGGGGCGCCGGCTTCGATCAGCCGCGCCAGCCGCGCCGGATCCCGGCCCTCGGGCAAGGCGCGGGCGAGCAGGCCGAACCGCTCCATCAGCGCCAATGCCGGACGCGGGTCTGTGGCCGCGAGGATGCGCTTGAGCTCGCTCCAGACGCGCTCGGCCGAGAGCCCGTCCAGCCGGGCGCCGCGCAGCGCGGCCTCGGTGGCCGCATCGGGCGGCAGGCGCGCGTGGCGGGCGTAGAAGCGGAAATAGCGCAGCGCCCGGAGCCAGTCCTCCGCCAGCCGCGCCGCCGGGTCGCCGACGAAGCGCAGCCGGCCGGCGCGCAGGTCCGCGATGCCGCCGAACGCGTCGAACACCGCGCCCGTGCGGTCCATGGACATGGCGTTGATGGTGAAGTCCCGCCGCGCCGCATCGGCGTGCCAATCGTCGGTGAAGGCGACGCGCGCGTGCCGGCCGTCGGTCTCCACGTCACGGCGCAAGGTCGTGATTTCAAAACTTTTGCCATCGGTCACGGCGGTCACCGTGCCGTGCGCGAGGCCGGTCGGCACCGGTTTGATCCCGGCCGCCGCGAGTGCGGCGATCACCGCCTCCGGCCGGCGCGGCGTTGCCAGGTCGATGTCGGTGACGGCGACGCCGGCGAGGGCATCGCGCACCGCGCCGCCGACGACCCGCGCCTCGGGCAAGGCGGCCAGCACCGCGGCCAGCGCCGGGTCGTCGAGGAAGGCCGGCCTTGGGGCGAGGATGAGCGCCGGCGCCGCGCTCACCGCAGGCCGCGCTCGCCCGCGGCCAGCGCCTCGTTCTGCGCGCGCGTCTCCGCCCGTGGCGGGGGGGCGCGCAGCAGCGCGGCGAGCTGCATCAGGATCGATGCGGTCGCGCCCCAGATATAGTGTTCCGGGTGCGGCCAGACCCAGAACTCGCGCATCCGGCCGCGGAACTCCGCCCGTCGCCGCATCGGCGCCGCCGGGTCGAGCAGCACTGAGAGCGGCAGCTCGAACACCGCCTCGACCTCCGCCGGGGCCGGGGTGAGGGCGACGCCCGCCGGCAGCAGGCCGACGATCGGGGTGATGCGGAAGCCGGTGCCGGTGACGTGTTCGGCCAGCCGGCCGGCGAGTTGCACCGCGGCGGGATCGAGCCCGATCTCCTCCCGCGCCTCGCGCAGCGCCGCCGCTTCGGCGTCCGCGTCGGCGTGGTCGATGCGGCCGCCGGGAAAGCTCACCTGCCCGGCATGGGCGCTGAGATGGGCGTTGCGCTTGGTCAGCAGCACCCCGGGCGCGGCGCCGAGCACGATCGCCACCAGCACCGCTGCCGGCACCGGCGGGCGGTCGAGCAGATCGGTCGCGTCATCGGCCTCAGCGCGGCGCGCGCCGGCGTGGCGCAGACGTTCGGGGAGCTGCAGGGCGAGATGGGTGGTTTCGAGAGGAATCGGCTCAGTCCTCGGCGTCCGGCAACTCGCCGAGCGGGAAGAAAACACCGCAGCTCCAGACCCCGAGCATGCGCCGCCCCCCGATCTCACGCGGCTCGGCCAACGCGACCAGCTCGTAATAAACCGCGCGGGCGATGCGGGCCTCGATCGGCCAGCGCCCGCTGCCGGCGCGGACACGGATATAGGGCGTCGGGTCGCAGGTCAGGATATCGTGGGAGACGCGGATCGGGTGTTCGGGGCCGGCGGTGACGATGAGATCGACATTGGTGCGGAAGCTGAGCTGCTGGCGGCAGCCGCAGCCGCCCCAATCCAGCTCGACGGCGACGAGCGGCGCGTCCTCGACGACGATGCGCCCCCGCTCGGCCGGTGTCTCCAGCCAGAAGGCGCCCTCGTCGTCGCGCTTGAGCACGCTGGAAAAGAGGCAGACGAGCTCCTTGCGCCCGATCGGGCTGCCCCGGTAGAGCCAGGTCCCGTCGCGGCGGATGACGAAGGGCAGATCGCCGCACTCGACCGGCCGGCGTGGCCCCGGCGGTGCAGCGGGGCCGGCGACGATGGGCGGCACCGGCGCGCCCGGGCTGCAGGCCCCGCCGGGAGCCCCGCCGGAAGCCAGGCCGGGAACGAGACCACGAGCCAGACCGGTAGCCAAGCCGGGGGCCAAACCGGGGGGCAAGCCGGCAGACAGCGTCGGGCGGTGGCGCGGTACGTCGTTCACGTCTTCGTCTCCAGACCTCGCCAGACTTCAAGCGCTGCACACATATAGGTAGCATCCCCGGGGCGATGGAAGTGGGGCGATGGAAGTGCGCCCGCCGTACCATGCCGCTCGGCGCCGTCGGCTCTTGTCGGCGACCGTTTGTTTCCCGTGCGGATCCGGGCCTCGCGGCCCGGTCCTCGCGGCTCGTTCCACGCGGTCCGCTCCCCTGGCGGCACCCGCGCCACGCGCCAGGAGTAAGACCCGCCCATGTCCGCGCCCTCCATCGGTTCCCCGCTTCCCCTGCCCGCCAGTGACGCGTTGCTCGACGCCGTCGCCGCCCTCGGCAGCCATGTCGCCTCGATTCGTGCCGAGACCAGCCGCATCATCTTCGGCCAGCAGGAGGCGGTGGATCAGACCCTGATCACGCTGCTCTGCGGCGGCCATGTGCTCCTGGTCGGCGTGCCGGGCCTGGGCAAGAGCAAGCTGGTCGAGACGCTCGCCACCGTGCTCGGGCTTGCCAGCAAGCGGGTGCAGTTCACCCCGGACCTGATGCCGGCGGACATTCTCGGCAGCGAGGTCCTCGATGAGGATGCCGAGGGCCGGCGCAGCTTCCGTTTCATCGCCGGGCCGGTCTTCACCCAGCTGCTGATGGCCGACGAGATCAACCGCGCCAGCCCGCGCACCCAGTCGGCGCTGCTGCAGGCGATGCAGGAGAACCGCGTCGCCGTCGCCGGCGTCGAGCACGCGCTGCCGCGGCCGTTCCACGTGCTGGCGACACAGAACCCGATCGAGCAGGAGGGCACCTATCCGCTGCCCGAGGCGCAGCTCGACCGGTTCCTGCTGCAGGTGGACATGACCTACCCCGATCAAGCCGCCGAGCGGACCATGCTGCTCGCCACCACCGGCGCGGAGGCCGCGACGCCGCGGCGCATGCTCTCGCCCGAACAGCTGCTCGCGGCGCAGGCGCTGATCCGCCGCGTGCCGGTGGGGGAGAGCGTCGTCGCGGCGATCCTCGCCCTGGTGCGCGGCGGCCGGCCGGAGACCGCCAGCGACGAGCAGGTCCGGCGCCATGTCGCCTGGGGCCCCGGCCCACGCGCGGCGCAGGCGCTGATGCTCGCCTGCCGTGCCCGTGCCCTGCTCGACGGCCGCCTGGCCCCCAGCCTCGATGACATCGTCGCCCTGGCGCCGGCGGTGCTGCGCCATCGCATGGCGCTCACCTTCGCCGCCCGCGCCGACGGGGTGACGCTCTCCGCCGTCATCGCCCGGCTGGTCGAGGCGCTCGGATGACCCCGACGCCCGCCGCCGGCCCGGTGCAGCGGAGCGCCCACCGCGCCGAAGCCCTCGCCGCGCGGCTGCCCGCGCTGCTGGTCGCGGCGCAGCGTGTCGCGGCGACGGTGGCGCAGGGCGTGCACGGCCGCCGCCGCCCGGGCGCCGGCGACGCCTTCTGGCAGTTCCGCCCGTTCCTGCAAGGGGATCCGACGACGCGGATCGACTGGCGGCAATCGGCGAAGGCCGACCGCGCCTTCGTCCGCGAGCGCGAATGGGCGACGGCGCAGAGCGTCTATCTCTGGCGCGACGCCTCGGCCTCGATGCGCTGGAGCTCGGCGCTGGTGGCGGAGGAGAAGCGGGCGCGGGCGGAATTGCTGCTGCTCGCGCTGGCCGCCCTGCTGCTGCGCGGCGGCGAGCGCGTGCGCCTGCTCGGCGCCGAGATGCCGGCGCTCTCCGGCCAGGCCGGGCTCGAGCATCTGGCCGAGGCGCTCCTCGCCGAGCCCGACGGCGGAAGCGGCCTGCCGCCGGACGCGGTGGTCATCCGCCACAGCCGGGTCGTGCTGATCGGCGACTTCCTCGCTCCGCTGGAGGAGATCGCGGCTTCCATCGGGCGTCTTGCCGCGGTGCCCGCCAGCGGCCATGTGCTGCAGGTGCTGGATCCCGCGGAGATCGACCTGCCCTATCATGGCCGGGTGCGCTTTCTCGGCCTGGAGGCGGAAGCGGAGACGCTGGTGCCGCGCGTCGAGCATGTCCGCGCCGAGTATGACCGGCGGCTGGCGGCCCAGATCCGGGGCCTCGGCGAGGTCTGCACCGGCGCCGGGTTCAGCGCCTCGCTGCACCGCACAGCCGACTCGCCCGAAACCGCGCTCCTGTCGCTCTACATGGCTCTCGCCGCATGATTTTCGCTGCCCCCGCCGTGCTCCTCGCCCTGGCCGCGCTGCCCTTGCTGTGGTGGCTGCTGCGGGTCACGCCGCCGGCGCCGCGGCGGCAGATTTTCCCTGCCATCCGTCTGCTCGCCGGGCTCGACCCGGTGGAGCAGGAGGCCGCGCGCACCCCCTGGTGGCTGCTGGCGCTGCGCATGCTGGCGGCGGCGCTGGTCATCATCGGCCTCGCGCGGCCGGTGTTCGACGCCAGGCCGGCGCTGCCCGGGTCCGGCCCGATGCTGCTGGTGATCGATGATGGCTGGGCCTCCGCCGCGTCCTGGCCGCGCGTGCTGGCCGCCGGCGATGCCGCGCTGGACCGTCTGGCGCGCACCGGAAGGCCGGCGGCGCTGCTCGGCACGGCGCGCACCGACGATGGCATGGCGCCGTCGCCGAGCGCGGTGATGCCCCCGGCCGAACTGCGCGCGCGCCTCGCGGTGCTGCGGCCGAAGCCCTGGCCGGTGGACCGGGCCGCCGCCGCCGCCGCGCTCCGCGCCTGGAAAGCCGGTCCGGGGCGGGTGGCCACGGGCACGGGCGCGGCGGTCTATCTCGGCGACGGCATCGACGCGCCCGGGGCGGCGGAGTTCGCCGCCGCGCTCGGGGCCATCGGGGCGGTCACCGAGGTGCGCCCCGATGGCGCCGATCTGGGGGCCGAGCGGCTGCTGCTGGCCCCGCGCGAAGCGGGCGGAGCGCTGGTCGCCGTGGTCGCGCGCGTGCCCGTCGCCGGGTTCTCGCCGCCGGCGCGGGTGCTGGCGCAGAGCAGCGACGGACGCAGCCTGGCCGAGGCGGTGATCGAGTTCCCCCCCGGGGCCGCCAGCGCCGCCGCGCCGCTGGCGCTGCCGCCGGAACTGCGCAACGAGCTCGGCCAGCTGGTCCTGGCCGGCACCGCCTCCGCCGGCGCGCATTGGCTGCTCGACGAACGCTGGCGCCGCCGCCCGGTCGGGCTGCTGGCGGGCGACGCGATCGGCGCCGGCACGCCGCTGCTCGGCGAACTCTATTACCTCCGCCGCGCCCTGAATCCGTACGCCGAGCTGCGCGAGGGCTCGCTCGAGACGCTGCTCGCCCGCCCGCTCGCGGTGCTGGTCCTCGCCGACCGTGTGATCCCGGACGGGGGGGAGGCGGAGCGGCTGGAGCGCTGGGTGGAGCAGGGCGGGACGCTGATCCGCTTCGCCGGCCCGCGGCTCGCCGAGCATCCGGACGGGCTGCTGCCGGTCGGTCTGCTCGCCGGCGACCGCGCGCTGGGTGGCGCGCTGTCCTGGAGCAAGCCGGCGCATCTCGCCCCATTCCCGGCCGGGTCGCCCTTCGCCGGGCTGGCGGTACCCGAGGAGGTCAGTGTCACGCGACAGGTTCTCGCCGAGCCGCGGCCCGATCTCGCCCGCCATGCCTGGGCCGGCCTCACCGACGGCACGCCCCTGGTGACGGCGGCGACGCGCGGGGCCGGGCGCATCGTGCTGTTCCATGTCAGTGCCAATGCCGACTGGTCCAATCTCGCGCTGTCAGGCCTGTTCGTGGACATGCTGCGCCGGCTGGTGGCGCTCTCGGCCGGCATCGCCGCCGAGAGCGAGAGCGGGCCGCAGCCGCCGGCGCTGACGCTGGACGGGTTCGGCGCCCTCGGCCCGCCGCCGGTCGCGGCCCTGCCCCTGGCCGGGGAGGCGTTCGCGCACACCGAGGTCTCGCCCCGCCACCCGCCCGGGCTCTATGGACCGGAGGCCAGCCGCCGCGCGCTCAATCTCGGCGCCGCGCTGGGCCCGCTCGCCGCCAGCGCCCCCATCGCCGGGGCGGCGGAGGAGCCGCTCGGGGCGGCCGCGCCGGAGCGTGCGCTGGGGCCGTGGCTGATCGCCGCCGCGCTGGCGCTGTTCATCCTCGACCTTCTGGTGTCGCTCGGCCTGCGCGGCGTGCTGCGCCGCGGTGCCGTGGCGGCCGCGCTGGCGCTGCTGCTGGTGCTGCCGCCGGCGCCACCCGGACCCCACGCGGCCGAGCGCTATCCCTCGCTCGCCATCCATCTCGCCTACGTCGTCACCGGCGATGACGGTGTCGACCAGATTTCCCGCGCCGGGCTGCTCGGCCTCTCGGACTACGTCAATCAGCGCACCGCCGCGGTTCTGGCCGAGCCCGTCGCCGTCGCGCCGGGGCGGGACGATCTCAGCCTCTATCCGCTGCTCTACTGGCCGATCCTTGCCGACGCGCCGCTGCCGCCCGCCGACGCGCTGGCCGCGCTCAACGACTACATGGCGCATGGCGGCATCATCCTGATCGATACGCGCGGCGGCGCGGGTGGCAGCGGGGAGGATTTCAACCCCGGCGTCGACGCGGTCCTGGCCGGGCTGGGCAAGGCGCTCTCGGTGCCACCGCTGGCGCCGCTCACCACCGAGCATGTCCTCGCCCGCGCCTTCTACCTGCTGCGCGATTTCCCCGGCCGCTATGTCGGCGCGCCGGTCTGGGTGCAGCGCCAGCAGGATCGCGCCAACGACAGCGTCAGCCCGGTGATCATCGGCGCCAACGACTGGGCATCCGCCTGGGCGGTGGATGCGGAGGGCCATAACCCCTACGCTGTGATCCCCGGCGGCGCGCATCAGCGCCTGCTGGCCTATCGGTTCGGCGTCAACCTCGTGATGTACGCGCTCACCGGCAACTACAAGGGCGACCAGGTGCACGTGCCGGCGATCCTCGAACGGCTGGGGCAGTAGGGCGGCGATGGACCCGATCATCGCCGCGCTGCGCTTCCAACCGCTGCTCCCGCTCTGGCTGCTGGCCGGGCTCGGCCTGCTGGCGGCGGTGGCGATGGTGCCGGCATTGCTGCGCCGTGCGTCGGGCGCGGTGCTGCGCGGCGTGGCGTTCCTCGTCCTGCTGCTGTGGCTGGCCGGCCCGCGCCTGGTCCAGGAGACGCGGCAGGGCCTGCCCGATATCGGGCTGCTGCTGGTCGATCGCACCGCCTCGATGCAGATCGGGGATCGCGCGGCGCTGGCCGAGCAGGCGCGGATCAAGCTCGAACAGGCGGCGACGCGGCTGCCCGGACTGGAACTGCGCACCGTCGGCCTGCCGGAGGGGGGTAGCGCCGGCACGCCGCTGATCGGCGCCATCACCCGCGCCCTGAGCGATATTCCGCGCCGCCGGTTGGCCGGCATCGTCGCCATCACCGATGGCCAGGCGCATGACGTGCCGGCCGACGGCGCCGCCCCCTGGGGCAGCGCGCCGTTCCATGTCCTGATCCCGGCCAAGGGCGAGGAGACCGACCGGCGGCTGCGCATCGTCGAGGCGCCGAGCTTTGGGCTGGTCGGGCACCGGGTCGATTTGCGCTACGTCGTCGAGGATCTCGGCGTGGCGCACCCCGGCGGCGCGGTGCGGGTCACCATCCGCCAGGACGGCCAGCCGCCGCAGGTCGCCAGCGTGCCGATCGGCCGGCCGCAGACGATTCCGGTGCCGATCACCCGCGCCGGCCCGACGGCGGTGGAGCTGCAGGTGGAGACCCTGCCCGGCGAGGTCTCGACGCTGAACAACCGCGCCGTCGTCGAGATCAACGGCGTGCGTGACCGGCTGCGGGTGCTGCTGGTGTCCGGCGAGCCGCATCCGGGCGAGCGCACCTGGCGGCGGCTGCTGAAGGCGGATCCAGCGGTGGATCTGGTCCATTTCACCATCCTGCGCCCGCCCGAGAAGGACGACCTCACCCCGCTCAACGAACTGGCGCTGATCGCCTTTCCGGTCAGCGAGCTGTTCCAGATCAAGATCCGCCAGTTCGACCTGATCATTCTCGACCGGTTCCAGAATCGCGGCATCCTGCCGGCGGCCTATCTGCGCAACATCGCTGAGTATGTGCGCAATGGCGGCGCGCTGCTGATGAGTGCCGGGCCGGAATTCGCCTCCATCACCAGCCTCGCCTCGACGCCGCTCGGGGAGGTGCTGCCGGCGGTGCCGCCCGATATCGACGAGGCGACGGTGGAGGGCCCGTTCCGGCCGCTGATCAGCGCCGCCGGCACGCGCCACCCGGTGACGGCCAACCTGCCGGGCTGGCAGGCGAATGGGCCGCCGCGCTGGGGCGAGTGGTATCGCCGCATCGAGGTCGGCGACGCGCGGGGCGAGGTGGTGATGCAGACCGGCGACGGAAGGCCGCTGCTGATCCTCGACCGCGTCGGCAAGGGGCGCGTGGCCCTGCTGCTCTCCGACCAGATCTGGCTGTGGTCGCGCGGCCACGAGGGCGGTGGTCCGCAGGCGGAGTTGCTGCGCCGTCTGGCACACTGGCTGATGAAGGAGCCGGAACTCGAGGAGAACGCGCTGAGCGCCCGGGTTCAGGACGGCAGATTGCTGATCCGCCGCCGCAGCCTCGCCGATGGGCCGCCCGCTGCCGTCACGGTGACCGATCCGGACGGGGCGCCGACGCGGCTGACGCTGACGCGGGTTGCGCCGGGCGAGGAGAATGCGGCGCTGGCCGCCACCAAGCCTGGCGTGTGGCAGGTGACGGACGGCAGCCAGACGGTCTTCGCCGCCGTCGGCGCCGCCAACCCGAAGGAATTCGAGGATCTGCGCGCCACGGCGACGAAGCTGGCGCCGCTGGTGGCGAGCAGTGGCGGTTCGGTCCATTGGCTGGATCCAGCGGGCGTCCCGGAGCTGCGCCTGGTCGAGCCCGACGCCGCCACCGCCGGCGCCGGCTGGATCGGGCTGCGCCGCAACCACGATCATCTGGTGACCGGGGTGGCATCGCAGACCTTGCTGCCGCCCTGGCTGGCGCTGCCATTGATGCTGGGCTTCATGCTCGCCGCCTGGCGGCGCGAGGGCCGATAGACTTGCCGTATGATCAACGGCTCCGGCGTTGCAATTCGAGGAGGGCGTGTCTTCCGCAAGCGTGATATTCCTGAAGGGGACGTGCCGCCCTCGATGTTCGGTCCGCACTCGGGGGTGGCGGCGCTGGTTGGCTTTGTCGGGCTGGCCCTGCTCGCCGGTGCGGTTGGCGGCGCGCTCACCGCGCGCAGTGTCCATGGCTGGTACCTGACCCTGCATTTCCCACCCGGCACGCCGCCGAACTGGGTGTTCGGCCCGGTCTGGGGCACGCTTTACGTGCTGATGGGGGTTGCCGCGTGGCGGGCGTGGCGCTGTGTCGGCGTCGATGCGGCGCGGCGGCTGGCGGCGTTGCGGCTGTGGGGCTGGCAGTTGCTGGTCAACGCGCTGTGGTCGGCGGCGTTCTTCGGCCTGCGCAGTCCGCTCGGCGGGCTGATCGTGATCGCCCTGCTGCTCGCGCTGCTGGTGCGCACGCTGGTCGCGTTCGCCCGGGTCGAGCCGGTTGCGGCGCTTCTGCTGCTGCCCTATCTGGCGTGGACCGGCTATGCGGGCTACTTGGCTGCCGGCTTCTGGTGGCTCAACAGCTGAGGACCGAGCTTAATGGCGTGGACGTTCGTGCGGGTTTCCGATCGGCCGGCCCGGGGCCGGCTGGCTCCGGTCGCGCTGCTGGCCGTGTCGGTCATGGCCGCGTCCGTGATCGCCGGCCCGGCCCGCGCCCAGATGGGCGGAATGGGGCCGCTCGGCGGCGCGCCCGGCTCCGGCGGGGGCGGCGGCGGCGCGGCCGACGGCAAGGATGCCAAGCCACCGCCGGCGCCGGCGCTGCCGGGCGCGCGCTCGCTCGAGGATACGGTCGCCCCGGCCGAGCGTCCGGCCTCGGAGATGTCGCCCACCGATGCGCTGTTCGACGCCATCGATCGCGGCGATCTTGCCGCGGCGCGGGAGGCGATCTCCCGCGGGGCGGACCTCAACGGCCGGAATCTGCTCGGTCAGAGCCCGCTCGACGTCGCCATCGATCTCGGCCGCAACCCGATCACGTTCCTGCTCCTGTCGCTGCGCAACAGCGAGAGCGACTCGGCACCCGGCGTGCGCACGGCCGTGGCGCCGCCACCCGCGGCGTCCGCCCATGGCCGGCGCGGCAGCGTGAAGGCGCCGGTCACGGCGAGTGTCCCCGTGCCCCCGACGCTGGTGGCGAACGGCGGCGTCCCGGTGCCGTCCGCTGGCTTCCTCGGCTTCTCGCGGACACCGGGGGCGACCGCCGGGTCCGCGCCCGCGCCAGCCCAAGGCGAGCCGGGCCTGGAGGCAGCGGCCGTGGCGACGGCCCAAGCGCCCTCGGGGCAGGCGGTGGGCGGTGGCGCTCCGGTGCCGACCGATGGCTTCCTCGGCTTCACGCCGACGCCGGTGGCGACCGTCGGCCTTCGTTGACAGACGGATGGCTTCGCCATAGACGAGCCGTCGCGTCGGACGGCGGAGGGGTGCCCGAGTGGCTAAAGGGGGCAGACTGTAAATCTGTTGGCGCACGCCTACGTTGGTTCGAATCCAACCCCCTCCACCAGCCGATGCCGCCGGCGGTTTGTGTCGACCGGCGGGTGTAGCTCAATGGTAGAGCCCCAGCCTTCCAAGCTGGTTGTGCGGGTTCGATTCCCGTCACCCGCTCCACGCGCCGCCGCGCTTGCCCCACGCAGCCGCACCCGATCGCGAACCAGGGCGGACGCAGGGCTCTCCGCGGCGAGGATCAGGCTTTGCCGAGTCGCGCTTGCGGGCAGTGGAACCAGTCCGCCCCGGCCGCGCCGGCCGGCGGCACGGTCAGGACCGGGACCGCACGGCGCAGACGCGGCACGTCCAGCCGGCCGCCATCCAGCAGCGACAGAACGTAGCTGAGCGATTCCGCGTCGAACGGACGCACGACGACGACCGTGCGCGGCGAGCGCACGGTGCCCTGCAACTGCCACACCCCCGCCGTGCCGGAGAATTGCAGCGTCACCGGCGTGCCCGCGCGTGGCCAGGCGGCATCCCGGCGGCGGCTTTGCATCGTCAGGGTCAGCATGCCGGCACTGGGGTTCGGCGGGCCGGCGGCGGCGGCCGCGCTCGCGGTCGTGGTGCCGCCGGCCGCCGCCGGCTCGGGGGGCGCATCCTGGATCACCATCGCCAGCGTCACCGCCCCCGATTCGGCGATGGCGCGGCAGGCGTGATCGGCGACGGTGAAGCTCCAGCGCAGCGCCACGGGGCGGGCAGGGGGCTCGGGCGCGGGGGGCGGCCCCTCGGGCGGCGGCGCCACGATGGCGGCGGGCGGCGGCGGCGGCGGCGCGACGCATCCGGCGGACAGCCCCGCCAGGAGCCACGCCAGCGCGACCGCGCCGGCGCGGCGGCGCTTCTTCAAGCCCAACGGCGCCGATGGCTGACGGTCGAGCGGCACCATGATCAGGGGCGGCACGGCCTCAGGCGGCTCGGATGGCGCGGGCCGAGGCCGAAGGCGCCTCCTGCCGCTGCGGCCCGGTCTGGCTCTGCGGCGGAATCTCGCGGGCGATGCCCCAATAGCCGCCGGTGGCTGCGATCGGCCAGCCGCTCAGGCGGAAGCGGCGCCGCCCCAGCCCGCTGCCGGAGGCGACGATGAAGTCGAGGTCCAGATTGCTGATGTCCGCGCGCCGGCGGATCAGTTCGTCGAAGCGCGCCCAACCCTCCCGGTTCGCTTCGCTGGCCAGGCTGGTGAAGGTGCCGCCGCTCGCCGCGGCGATGGAGTCCGGTGCCGCGCCGGTCACCCCGATCAGGCGGCCATTGTGATCGATCTCCCAGCCCCAGTCGGCGCCGGCCATGTCGCTCCAGGCCCATTCGGACGCCGCGCCGCCAGGGCCGGGCCCGGCCGGCACCCCGGCGGGCACGGACGGCGTGCTCGCCGCTGCGCCGCCGGCGTGGCGCAAGCCGGCCGCGAACAGCAGGCGCAGACCGATCCAGGCCAGCGCAAGCGCCGCCGCGCCGGCGGCGAACCCGGGCCACATGATCTCGGCCGCGCGCTCGGTGCCCATGCTGTCGAGAAACGCCCAGCGCACCTGCCAGCGCAGCGGCAGCGGCGCCAGTGTGGTCTCGACCGCCAGCGCATCGCTGGTGCCGAACCGGGCCATCAGGCCGCGCAGCGTGGCGCCGGCGTGACTGCTCCACGGCGTCTCCCCCGGGTTCGGCGCCCGGTTCGCTTCGGCGCCCGGCGTGAGCAGCGGCGCCAGCGAGAGCAGCGCCGTGCTCCCCTGGGCGGGCAGCAGATCGACCCGCGCCGTGGCTGGCAGGGAGGCAGGCCGCAGCAGGGACGCCATCGCCGGGGCGGGCACCGTGGTGCCGACCACGGCGGTCACCGTGCCGGCACGATCGGCGATGGGGCGCAGCAGCACCAGGCTGCCGTCGGCGGCGCCATAGGCGCGCAGCGTCGTGGGGTCCGGGGCCGGGGCCAGCGCGCTGCGGAACCAGCTCGCGGCGGCGACGCTCTCCTCACCCGGAAGCAGCGGCTGGGAGGCGGCGACGAACCGCCCCTGGGCCGAATACACCCAGAGCCCGCTGGCCGGGGCAATGGCCGGAAGCGCCTTGAGCAGCTGGGCCGTCAGCCCGATTCGGTTTTCGGCCGTCACCGCGAGCGAGGTTACGGGATCGGTCGCCTGGCGGAAGCGGTTGGCCAGATCCGCCACGCGCGGGGCGACCGCGGCGGCGCCGGACTGCAGCCGGGCCAGCGCCAGCGCACGTTCCTGCCAGATTTCGAGCCCGATCCAGCCTGGCACCAGCCCGGTGGCGGCCACCAGCAGCAGCAGCGCCGTCAGCGCGCGGGCAACGCGACGCCCGCCGGCGCGGCCGGGTGAGTCGTAAGGGGCAGACTCTGCAGTCTCTTGCCGATCATGCATATCGTACTGCCTTGCCTTTGTAAGGCTGCCGACCCGCCGGCCGTTGCTTCGACAGATCAATGGCCACCACGACCCGGCTCACACCGCGGGCCCGGCGTCGAAGCCAGCGCATCCCCACCCGCCAGCGCTGGGGAGCGGGACGCCCAGCGTCGCCCCTTCGCGCCCCGGTCCCAAACCGGGACATCCAAACCTGGGCATCCACATTGGGACGCCCACATTGGGGCAACCACATTGGGGCGAATGTCTTAACGAGACATAAACGAATGAAACGGTCCAGGTCGGCGGCTCGCGTTGGGTGCGACGCAGTCTACACGTCCAGATTAGCCACTTTCAACGCGTTGTCGACGATGAACTCGCGCCGTGGCTCGACGATGTCGCCCATCAGCGTGCTGAAGACCGAGGCGGCGTCCTCGGCATCGCCAACCTTCACCTGCATCAGCGTCCGGCTGGCCGGATCGAGCGTGGTTTTCCAGAGCTGATCGGGGTTCATTTCGCCCAGGCCCTTGAAGCGCTGCACCGCCAGGCCGCGCCGGCCATGGGCAAGGATGCGTTCGAACGCGCTGGCCGGGCCGGCGACCTCCACCTCATGACCGTCCAGGCCGAGCCGGGCCGGGCGGTCGAAGCGCCTGGCCAGGGCCTCCGCCCGCTCGGCGAGCCAGCGCGCCTCGGCGCTGCGCAGACTGGCGGCATCCAGCGCGTAGCGCTCGGCGACGCCGCGTACGGTGCGGGCCAGGGTCAGCCCGCCATCGGCGGCGACCAGCCAGCCGCGCTCGGCCGGCAGCGAGACGGCGTCGAGCCGGGCCGCGACCGCCTGCGCCGCCGCCGGCGTGCGCGACGCCTCCGGGCCGAGCGCGCCGGCGATCGCCGCCTGTTCGAGCAGCGCCACCGGGATGGCGGCGCCGAGGCGGCGCAGCCGCTGGCTCGCCTCGCGCAGCAGCCCGACCTCCGCGCCGAGTTCCGGCCCGGCCAGGACGGTGCCATCGGCGTAGGTCAGCCGCGCCTCGGCGAGCGCCTTGTCGAGCAGGAAGGCCTCCAGCGCCCGATCATCCTTCAGGTAGCGCTCCTCGTTGCCGCGCTTGGCCCGGTAGAGCGGCGGCTGGGCGATGTAGAGATAGCCGCGCTCGATCAGTTGCGGCATCTGGCGGAAGAAGAAAGTGAGCAGCAGGGTGCGGATGTGCGAGCCGTCCACGTCCGCGTCGGTCATGATGACGATGCGGTGGTAGCGCAGCTTGCCGGCATCGAACCCGCCCTGTTCGGGCTCGCCCGGGCCGATGCCGGTGCCGAGCGCGGTGATCAGCGTGCCGATCTCGGCGCTGCCCAGCATGCGGTCGAAGCGGGCACGCTCGACATTGAGGATTTTTCCCTTGAGCGGCAGGATCGCCTGGAACTTCCGGTCCCGCCCCTGCTTGGCGGAGCCGCCGGCCGAATCGCCCTCGACGATGAAAATCTCCGCCCGCGCCGGGTCCCGCTCCTGGCAGTCCGCGAGCTTGCCGGGCAGGGTCGAGACATCGAGCACGCCCTTGCGCCGGGTCAGCTCCCGCGCCTTGCGCGCCGCCTCGCGCGCCGCGGCGGCGTCCATCACCTTCTGGATGATGCCCTTGGCCTCGCGCGGATGGGTCTCGAACCAGTGGCTGATGACATCGGCCGCCACCGCCTGGACCACCGGCTGGACCTCGGAGCTGACCAGCTTGTCCTTGGTCTGGGAGGAGAATTTCGGATCCGGCACCTTCACCGAGAGCACCGCGGTCAGGCCCTCGCGCATGTCCTCGCCGACCAGGGCGAGGCCTTCCTTCTTGCCCATGCCCTCCGCGTATTTCGTCACCACGCGGGTCAGCGCCTGGCGGAACCCGGCGAGGTGGGAGCCGCCATCGCGCTGGGGAATGTTGTTGGTGAAGCACAGCATCGTCTCGTGGAAGCTGTCGTTCCAGGAGAGTGCGAACTCGACCTTGATGCCGGAGGCGGCGTCGGCGCTGGCGGTGCTGATGGGCGGGGTGAAGACGGCGGTCTTGCCGCGGTCCAGCCATTCCACGAAGGCGATCAGGCCGCCCTCGTAGCGGAAGGCGACCTCGCGGGCCGGGGCGTGGCGCTCGTCGCGCAGCACGATGGCCAGGCCCGAGTTGAGGAAGGCCAGCTCGCGCAGGCGGCGCTCGATCACGGCGGCGTCGAACTCGGTGCGCGAGAAGGTGGCCGGACTCGGCTGGAACGTCACCTCGGTGCCGTTCTCCTCGTCGGACGGGCCGACGACGGCGAGCGGCGCCTCCGCATCGCCGTTGCGGAAGCGGATGCGGTGCTCGAGGCCGCCGCGCCAGATGCGCACCTCCATCCATTCCGAGAGCGCATTCACCACCGCGGCGCCGACGCCGTGCAGGCCGCCGGACACCTTGTAGGAGGTCTGGTCGAATTTGCCGCCGGCGTGCAGCCGGGTCAGCACCAGCTCGGCGGCCGAGATGCCTTCCTCGAGATGGATGTCGGTCGGAATGCCGCGGCCATTGTCGCGCACCGTAACGCTGCCGTCGCCATTCAGCGTCATCGCCACCCGGCTGGCGAAGCCGGCCTGGGCCTCGTCGACGGCGTTGTCGATGATCTCGAAGGCCATGTGGTGCAGGCCGGACCCGTCATCGGTATCGCCGATATACATGCCCGGGCGCTTGCGCACCGCGTCCAGTCCCTTGAGAACCGAGATGGAGGACGCATCATAGGCATCGGATTCTGGCTGCGGCGCGACGCTGTCGGACATGCCGGCTTGGGGCTCCAGGATGAAGGGGAGAGGCACCTCTCTCTATACCCTGTTCCGCGTCCGGAACCCAGCCCCCCCGCGCCTCCAGCCCCCCAGCTCTGGGTCCTGGGCGCGGCTCAGGGCGGGGTGGGAAAGTCCGCGTCCGGCTGCAGCCGTCCATCCCCGATCGCCAGCCCCTCGGCGAGGCCGGACAAAGGCAGGAAGGTCTCGCGGTCGGTGCCGGTGAGCAGGACCGGCGCGTCCAGGCCGGCGAGGGCGGCGAACAGCGCGGACCGGCGCGAGACGTCCAGATGCACCGCCGCCTCGTCGAGCAGCAGCAGCGGCGACTCGCCGCGCGTCGCGGCGAGCAGGGCGGCGTGGCCGAGGATGATGCCGATGAGCAGCGCCTTCTGCTGTCCGGTGCTGGCGTCCGCGGCGGCGAGACCGGTGGCGGCATCGGTGACGACGAGGTCGGCGCGCTGGGCGCTGAGCCTCGTGCCGCCGGCAGCGGCATCGCGCGCGCGGTCCCCGGCGAGCGCCGCCCGGAGCCATTCCTCCACCGCGAGCGCCGGATAGGCCGCGAGCCGCTCGGCGATGGCGCCGGAGAGGGTGGCGCGGGCAGGGGGAAAGGCGCCGGCGGCGCCGGCGGCGAGCGCGGCGTTCAGCCGCGCGAGCAGGCTGACGCGCGCCGCGGTGACGGCGACGGCGTGGCGCGCGATCGCATCCTCGACGGCGTCGAGCCAGGCCGGTTCGGGCCGGTCGCGCGCCAGCAGGGCGTGGCGCTCGGACAGCGCCGTGTCCTGCGCCGCCACCGCGCGGGCGTGCGCGGGCTCCAGCGCCAGCACCAGCCGGTCCAGGAAGCGCCGCCTTGCGCCGGCGCCCTCGGCGAACAGCCGGTCCATCGCCGGGGTCAGCCACACCGCGGACAGGCGCGCGGCGATCTCGCCCTGGCTGCGCACCGGGGCGCCGTCCAGTCGGAACACGCGCCGCTCGGCCGGGCCCTCCTCCGGCGTGCCGGTACTGATCTCGGTCTCGCCGGCAGGGGTGACGAAGCGGCCGGCGACGGCCCAGCGCCCGTCACCGCCGCGCCGGGCGAGTTCCCCCAGCCGCGCGCCGCGCAAGCCCCGGCCGGGCACGAGCAGGGAGACCGCTTCGAGCAGATTGGTCTTGCCGCTGCCATTGGCGCCGAACAGCACCACCAGCCGCGCCCGCGGCTGCCAGGTCAGCGCGGCGTAGCTGCGGAACTGGTGCAGGGCGAGCCGCAGGAGGCGCATGGCCGGGCGCGCCGGCGCGGCCCGCGCCGTCAGACGCGCATCGGCATCAGCACGTAGAGCGCCGAGGCGTCGGCGGCATCGCGGACGATGGTGGGCGAGGCGCCGTCGGCGAAGCGGAACTCGACGTCGCCGGTGACCTGGTCGGTGACATCGTTGAGATAGCGGGCCTGGAAGCCGATCTCGATCGGGCCCGCGTCGTAGCGCACCAGGCCGCCCTCCAGCTCCTCGGTCGCGGTGCCCTGGTCGGGGCTGGCGGCCGAGACGACGAGCAGGTCCCGCGCCACCGAGAGCTTCACCGGGCGCGACCGCTCCGCCGAGATGGCGGCGACGCGCGCCACCGCCTCCGAGAAATCCTTCTTCACCACGCGCAGCACCTTGTCGTTGTCGCGCGGGATCACGCGGTCATATTCCGGGAAGGTGCCGTCGATCAGCTTGCTGGTCAGGGTGAGCGGCCCGGCACGGAACTGGATGCGCGTCTCCGACAGGGCGATCTCGATCTCGTCGCTGACATCCTCGATCAGCTTGCGCAGCTCGGCGACCGTCTTGCGCGGCACGATGACGCCGGGCATGCCGGCCGCGCCCTCGGGCAGCGGCTCCTCGACGCGGGCGAGCCGGTGGCCATCGGTGGCGACGGCGCGCAGCACCGGGGTGCCCTCGCTCTCCGCGGCGTGGAGATAGATGCCGTTGAGATAGTAGCGGGTTTCCTCGGTGCTGATGGCGAAGCGGGTGCGGTCGATCAGCCCGCGCAGGGCCTGGGCCGGCAGGGCGAAGCGGTGGGGCAGGGCGCCAGCGGTCATCGAGGGGAAATCCTCGGTCGGCAGCACCACCAGGCTGGTCGTGTAGCGGCCTGCCCGCAGCACCAGCTGGGCGTCGCCGCCGGCGTGCTCGAGCTCGACGCTGGCATCCTCGGGCAGGCGGCGGACGATTTCGTAGAGCGTCGCCGCCGGCGCGGTCGCCGCGCCGTCGCGCTTGGTGTCGGCGCGCAGCTCCTCGACGATGGCGATTTCCATGTCGGTGGCGGTCAGGCTGAGGCGGCCATCCCGCACGGCGATCAGCACGTTGGCGAGGATGGGGATCGTGTTGCGCTTCTCCACCACGCTCTGGACATGCGCCAGGGCCTTCAGGAGGGTCGCGCGATCGGCCTTGAATTTCATTCCATCCAGTCCTTGCCCACTGCCTGCCCGCCCATCGTCTGCCCCCCGCCGGCTGCCCGCCTGTTGGGCACCGGACGCCCGCGCGCCTGGCTGCCCCGGCCCGGCCCCCGGCCCGCGGCACGCGGAGTCGAGACCCTACTCTCGCAACACTCTAGCAACGGCGATTCGCGGCGCAAAGTTGGCCGCGGCGCGTGGGCCGCGGCTCAGGATTCGAGCATGCGGCGCAGCAGCTCGACATCCTCGGCGAAGGCGGCGTCCACGGCGATCAGCTCGGCGATGCGGGAGACGGCGTGCATCACCGTGGTGTGGTCGCGATTGCCGAACTTGCGCCCGATCTCGGGCAGGCTGCGCGAGGTCAGCTGCTTGGCGAGATACATCGCCACCTGCCGCGGCCTGGCGACGGCGCGGGCGCGGCGGGCCGAGGTCATGTCGGTCTGACGGATGTTCCAGTGCTCGGCGACCTTGCGCTGGATCTCCTCGATGGTGACGCGCCGGTCATGCGCCTTGAGGACATCGTGGAGCACCTCCTGCGTGGTCTCCAGCGTGATCGGGCGGCCGAACAGGTTGGCGTGGGCGATCAGCCGGTTCAGCGCGCCCTCCAGCTCGCGGACATTGGTGGTGATCTTGTGGGCGAGGAATTCCATCACCTTCGGCGGCACGGTGACCCCGGCGCGCAGCGCCTTGGCGCTGAGGATGGAAATGCGCAGCTCGAAGGTGGTGGCGTGCAGATCGGCCACCATGCCCCAGCCGAGGCGGGTGCGCAGCCGGTCCTCGAGGCCAGAGAGGTCCGAGGGGGATTTGTCGGCCGACACCACGATCTGCTTGCCGGCATCGACCAGCGCGTTGAACGTGTGGAAGAATTCTTCCTGCGTGTTGTCCTTGCCGATGAGGAACTGAAGGTCGTCCACCATCAGCACGTCGACGCTGCGCAGATGCTCCTTGAACTCGATGGTGGACTGGCTGCGGATGGCGGCGATGAACAGCCACATGAACTTCTCGGCCGACATGTAGGCGACCGAGACCGGCGCCTGGCCGGTGGCCGGGCGGCGCATCAGCTCCCAGGCGATGGCGTGCATCAGGTGAGTCTTGCCGAGGCCGACGCCGCCATAGAGAAAGAGCGGGTTGAATCCGGCGCTGGCCGGATGCTCCGCCACCCGGCGGGCGCAGGCATAGGCGAACTCGTTCGGCTTGCCGACGACGAAACTGTCGAAATCGAACCGCCGGTCCAGCGCGGTGGCCTCGGCGCGCAGCTCGCCCCTGAGATCGCCCCGTCCCGCCACCGCTGCTCCCTGAGCCGTCGGGGCCTGAGCCATCGGGGCCAGCGTCATCGGGGCCATCGTCATCGGGTGGCGGGCGGCGGGGGGTGGCGATGGGGTGGGGCTCGGCTCGGGAGCGACAGCGAGGCTCTCGGCGAGGCCGACCGGCGCCGTTCCGCCGCCGCCGACGCGGATCTCGACGCGGCGGACGCAGGGTTCCTCCGCCTGCCACAGGGCGGTGAGGCGGGCGCCATAGTGGCTGCGGACCCAGTCGCGCAGGAAGCGGGTCGGCAGGCGCAGCGTGATCTCGTCGCCGTCGAGGCCGGCCAGGGAGACCTGCCGCAGCCAGGAGCGGTATTCGACCTCGCCCACTTCCTCCTGCATGCGGGCGCGGACCCGTGCCCATTGCGCGGCCAGCACATCCGTCGGCGCGCGCGCCGGCCGCTTCTCCTCGGCTCGCCGCTCCGGCGCCGATCGTGGCGCCAGCGCCGGGTCAACCGCGGTCGTCTGCACGGGTTCCAGGGCCGTCGCCAGGCTTCGCTCCATGTCGCTGTTCGACACCACGCACCACCCTTCCGGCAGAAACGGCACTCGACCCCAACCTTTTGCGGTGCGACGCCGGCAAAACTCCCGTGGGGCCCGGCGCCACTCCCGCTTCCGGGGTCCCGGCGCCCATGCCCCTGAAAAGGAGCCAGCGGTTCGTCTCATGTTTTTCCAAGAGCTTAAAGCAATACACTTGGAAAGCATCGTAACCGATCGTTGCACCACCCTGATATTGCCGCGCCGGACGCATCAACGCTCGGAGCGGGGCGCGATCCCTAGCTTCCAGGGTGATCGCGCACCAGGATTATTGCAGAGACTGGAGGCCTCGACAATACAAATTTGCCAGGCCCACAAGATTCACAATAACTGTGAAGTATCCAGCCTCTGATTTCTTAAGAGATTGTGCCGAATTTGATAATCAGAACTTTGCCGCATTCCAGGGGGAGCGACAGTCTGCCCGAACATCCAAAATATTCGAATTTGCCGGTCAGGCTTGCATGCCGATCTTTTCCTCCCTGCGCATCTTCGGCTCACGGGCCCGGCGGCGTCAACACCGCTGGCCCCGGAACCCGGTCGGCGTCAGGCGTGCGGTGGCGTCTTGACCTGCGCCGCCGTCTTGATCCGCGACGACAGTCGCGACAGCTTCCGCGCCACCGTGTTGCGGTGGATCACGCCCTTGGTCGCCGCGCGCTGCATCTCAGGCTGCGCCAGGCGCAGCGCCTCACGCGCCGCTTCGGCATCACCGCCGGCCAGCGCCTCCTCGACCTTGCGCACGAAGCTTCGCATCCGCGACTTGTGGGCGCGGTTGCGCTCGGTGCGGCGTTCGGTCTGGCGGATGCGCTTGCGGGCGGAGGCAGTGTTGGCCATGGCTCTCTGACGATCAAAGATGAACGGGCAAGGATGGACAGGCAAGGATGAACGGGAGCGGCTGTGCCGCGTCGGAACCGGCGCGGCAAGGCGCGGGTTCTACGCAGCCGCCCCCGCCAAGTCAAGCAAGCCGCGCCGGCCCAACCCGGCCCTCGGCTCGCCGCCCTCCGGTTCAGCGTCCGGTGAAGGCCGGCTTGCGCTTTTCCACGAAGGCGGCCATGCCCTCGATCTGGTCGTGGGTGCCGAACAGCGGATGGAAAAGCGTCCGCTCCACCCGCACCCCCTCGGCCAGCATGGTCTCGAAGGCGCGGTTCACCGCCTGCTTGGCCGTCGTCACCGCGACCGGGGAGAGCTCGGCGATGCGCGCCGCCAGCGCCAGCGCCTCCTCGATCAGCCGCTCGGCCGGCACGACGCGGGCCACCAGGCTGGCGCGCTCGGCCTCCTCGGCGTCCATCATCCTCCCGGTGAGGATCATCTCCATCGCCTTGGCCTTGCCCACGGCGCGGGTCAGGCGCTGGGTGCCGCCGGCGCCGGGGATGACGCCGAGATTGATCTCCGGCTGGCCGAACCGCGCGGTGTCGGCGGCGAGGATGATGTCGCACATCATCGCCAGCTCGCAGCCGCCGCCCAGCGCGAAGCCGGCCACCGCGGCGATCACCGGGGTCCGGATCTGGCTCACCGTCTCCCACTCGGCGATGAAATCGTCCATCGCCACCGCCGGATAGCGGCGGGGCTGCATCTCCTTGATGTCGGCGCCGGCGGCGAAGGCCTTTTCGCTGCCGGTGATGACGATGGCGCGAATCGCCGCATCGGCGTCGAACGCCCGCAGCTGCAGGCCGAGCTCGCGCATCAGCTGGTCGCAGAGCGCGTTGCGCGCCGCCGGCCGGTTGAGCCGGATCAGCCCGACCGCGCCATGGGTCTCGACCAGGATCATCTCCGCTGCCATGTCGTCTCCTCCTCGGGGTTTCAGCGCTGCGTGCGCGGACAATAGAACGTGCTGCGCCCGGCCTGCACCAGGCGGCGGATGCCGTGGCAGGCGGCCAGGCCAGGGCCGGCGGCAAGGCCGGGGCAGCGCTCGCACGCCTCGCCCTCGCGGCCATAGACCTTCCACTGGTGCTGGAAATAGCCGAGCGCGCCATCCGGCTGGACATAGTCGCGCAGGCTGGAGCCGCCGGCCGCGATCGCCGCCGTCAGCGTCGCGCGCACCGCCTCCACGAGCCGCGCGGCCCGCTGCCCGCCGATCGTCCCCGCCAGCCGGCGCGGGCTGATGCCGGCGCGGAACAGCGCCTCGCTGACATAGATGTTGCCGAGCCCGGCGAGCACGCGCTGGTCGAGCAGGGCGGCCTTGATGGAGGTCCGCTTGCCGGCCAGCGCGGCGGCGAGCGTCGCCGCGGTGAAGGCGGGCGAGAGCGGCTCCGGCCCGAGCCCGGCGAGCAGAGGATGCGCGTCCTCGGCCGCGGTCCGGACCAGATCGAGCGAGCCGAAGCGGCGCGGATCGACGAAGCCCAGGCGCCAGCCGCCCTCGGCGATGAGCACGACATGCTCGTGGCGGGCAGCGGGCTCGGCCGCCGCCGCTTGGCGCAGCACCATCCGCCCGGACATGCCGAGATGGATCAGCAGGCTTTCCCCGCCCGAAAGCCGCATCAGGATATATTTTCCGCGCCGGCGGAAGCTCTCGATGCGCTGGCCGGTGAGCCGCGCGGCGAGCCCCTGGGGCAGCGCGCGGCGCAGATCCGGCCGGCCGACCTGCACCGCCTCGACGCGCCGCCCACAGAGGCGCGCCTCAAGCCCGCGCATCACGGTTTCGACTTCGGGGAGTTCCGGCATCAGGCCGGGCAGGCTATAGAGGCGAACGATGCAGGACAACGTCGCCCAGACCCGCGCCAACCAGACCCGCGCCGACCAGACCCGCGCCGCCGATGCGACCACCGATTTCGGCTTCCGCGCCGTGCCGAGGGCGGAGAAGAAGCGCCTCGTGCGCGCCGTGTTCGAGAGTGTGGCGCCGCGCTACGACCTGATGAACGACCTGATGTCGCTCGGCGTGCACCGCGCCTGGAAACGGGTGCTCCTCACCGCCCTCGACCCGCGCCCGCGCCGCACCCTGCTCGATCTCGCCGCCGGCACCGGGGATGTCAGCCTCGCCTGGCTCGAGGCTGGCGGGGGAGCGGCGCTGATGACGGACATCAACGCGGCGATGCTCGCGCGCGCGCGCGACCGGGCCATCGCGCGCGGGCTGATCGCACGCGCGGGCGTGGTGGTGGCGGATGCCGAGGCGCTGCCGCTGGCCGATGGCGCCGTCGATACCGTCGCGATCAGCTTCGGGCTGCGCAACTGCACCGACAAGCAGGCGGTGCTCGGCGAGGCGCGGCGCGTGCTGCGCCCCGGCGGGCGTTTTTTCTGCCTGGAATTCTCCCGCGTCGAGGTCGCCGCGCTGGCGCCGCTCTACGACGCCTGGTCGTTCCAGGTGCTGCCGCGGCTCGGCCGGCTCGTCGCCGGCGACGCCGCGAGCTATCAGTACCTCGCCGAGAGCATCCGCACCTTTCCCGACCAGGCGACGCTGGCGGCGATGATGCGCCAGGCCGGGTTTTCGCGTGTCGCGGTGCGCAATCTCTCCGGCGGCATCGTCGCGCTGCATTCGGGCTGGCGGCTCTGAGCGTGGCGCTGGCGGGCAAGCGCGTCCTGCTCATCGTCGGCGGCGGTATCGCCGCCTACAAGGCGCTCGAACTGATCCGCCTGCTGCGGACCGAGGATGTGGCCGTCACCTGCGTGCTGACGCGGGCCGGGGCGCAGTTCGTCACCCCGCTGTCGCTGCAGGCGCTGTCGGAGAACCGGGTCTACACCGATCTCTTCTCGCTCACCGACGAGAGCGAGATGGGCCATATCCAGCTCTCCCGCGCCGCCGACCTGCTCGTCGTCGCGCCGGCGACGGCCGATCTGATGGCGCGCATGGCCGCGGGTCTGGCCGATGATCTCGCCGCCACCGTGCTGCTTGCCACCGATACGCCGGTGCTGGTCGCCCCGGCGATGAATGTGCGCATGTGGCAGCACCCGGCGACGGTGGCGAA
>JAKAZO010000096.1 GCA_021815825.1 Pseudomonadota bacterium | reverse complement strand
GGGCGGCGCGACGTAGAAGCCCGACTGGCCCGCCGCCGGGACGAAGGTCGCGTACACATCCGCCGACGGGATGCCCGCAACGACCGAGCCGGTCCCCCTCGCCGGAGCCAGAACGCCGGAGGCCAACGCAAAGTCTCCCGTCGTGTTGCTATCCGTCGCCGGACCCGGGTTCACCGCACTGAAGGTCGGCGTCGTCCCCAGCGGATGAGCATTCAGCGTGTAGGTCAGGCTGTTGAATAGCGCGAAGGAACCGGCCGGATTGAAGCCGGGCGTGGTGTGGTTGACGTCGGTGTAGAACGTCCCGGTCGCGGTGTATTTGTAGTAAAGATCATACGTGGAACCAAGGCCAGTACCGCTCACCGACGCTCCGTTCAGCTGGAACTGCGTCACCGGCAGATAACCGGAGTCGGTAAAGGCGCCGGTCGTGGTGTTGATCGAGGTAATCGAGAAGTCGCTGATCACCTGGTTGTTGAATGTGAATTGACCGTTCCCCAGCGCCGGCGTGGCGCCATTGGGATCCCATGTCATTGTGAGCGACCCCGCCCAGGCCGCCACCGAAGCGGCGGAAGCCATCACCGTGCCCAACATCAGGGCCCTGAAAGTACTACGCATTTTGCCAGCCTCCTCCACTTGTCACCACACCCACTCCGAGTTCGAGCGGCGGATACCGCCGGCGCCGAACCTCTACGGGAGTTAATCCACCATGAACACACTCAACTGTCAAGCATCGAGACATCACGGTTTCTTGAATGACCTGCAAACTCAATTTATAGACACCCTCCGCGCTCGCCAAACGCAAAATCGAGCAGACAGATTTCTCTATTTTCGAGAATTTGTATCAATATTATTATTATTGTAACATATTTTGATATGAATCATCTATTTTGCGTTCTGCGCCATCATCTCCGCCTCCGCCGCGTGCATCCACGCCGGCGGACTCGGCGTCAGACGCGCCTCGCCGCAGGCCAGACCCCTCGCCGCCAGCGACGCCAGCCGCAGCAGCGCCAAGCCGCGATCGCCCACGCCGGAGCGCATCACGCCGACCACGGCCTCACCCTCGCGCACCTCGGTCCCCGCTTCCGGCAGCCGCCCCTCGACCACGACCGGCACCAGCCGACGCTTGACCAGGCCGCGATAGCGGGTGCGGGCCGTCAGTTCCTGGCCGAGATAGCACCCTTTGTCCCAGGCGATGCCGCCCAGCGCGTCGAAACCGGCCTCGAGCAGCACGCTCTTTTCCGCCTCCATGTCCCGCCCGCCATCCGGCAGCCCGAGCACGATGCGGTGACGGTCCCAGGCCGCGAACGGCACCGTCGCCGGCAATGGCGCGGGGGCGAGAATCCGCCACCCCGCCGCCTCCAGCCGCGGGTCCGGCGCCATGATCGCGCCCGGCGCGGCGGGCGGCGGCCCGTTCCAGGCGGCGTGGACGCTGAACGCGGCGGAAACGTCCCGCAGCGCCACGTCCGCGCGCAGGCGATGGCGGGCGAGTCGCGCCACCAGCATCGGTGCCTGGGCGCGCTCGCACTCCAGCAGCAGACGCTCGCCGTCGGCGCCGATGAAGAAATCCGCCAGCCACTTGCCCTGCGGCGTCAGCAGCGCGGCCCAGACGAGCCGGCCCGGCGCGGCGCGGGTGACGTCGTTGGAGACGAGTCCCTGGAGGAAGCCCACCCGGTCGGAACCGGTGATCTCCACCACGCCCCGGTCCGGCAGATGCGCGAGTTCGGTCATGGTATCGCAGGTGGTCGCGCCGGTGGGACCCGGCAAGAACGCGGCGGGTTTTTCGCCGGCGGGAAAATCGGGCTAGACACAGGGTCATGCCCCGCCCCTGCCCGTCCCGACCCTGATGTGCGGCATCGCCGGCCTGATGCTCGGCACCGACGCCGCCCCGCCCGCCGCGGCGACGCTGGCCGCGCTCGCCGCCGCGCTCGCCCATCGCGGCCCGGACGGCGCGGGCGAGAGCCTCGCCGGGCGGACGGCGCTGGTGCATACGCGCCTGGCCATCATCGACCTCGTCACCGGCGACCAGCCGCTGCACGCTGGCGCCGCAGCGCTGATCGCCAATGGCGAGATCTATAATTATAGGGCGCTGCGGGCGGCGATGCCGGAGGTCGCCTTCGCCACCGCCAGCGACTGCGAGCCGCCGCTGCATCTCTGGCAACGCGAGGGCGCCGGGTTCGCCGCCAAGCTGCGCGGGATGTACGCCATCGCCCTGCATGACCGCGCCAGCCGCCAGCTCGCCCTGGCGCGCGATCCGTTCGGCATCAAGCCGCTGTACATCGCTCACACCGAGGCCGGGCTTGCCTTCGCCTCCGAGCCGCGCGCCCTGCTCGCCGCCGGTTTCGCCCGCCGCGCCGTCCATGCGCCGGCCCGCGACGAGTTGCTGCAGCTGCAGTTCACCACCGGGGCGGCGACGATCTTTCCCGGCATCCAGCGCGTGCTGCCGGGCGAGACGCTGCTCTGCGCCGAGGGCCGCGTGCTCGAACGCCGCCGCCTCGCCGCCCTGCCCGAGGGCGCGCCGGAGCCGATCGAGGAGGAGGCTGCGCTGGCGCGGCTCGACGCGGCGCTGGAGGAGAGCGTCGCACTGCACCAGCAGAGCGACGTGCCCTATGGCATGTTCCTCTCCGGCGGCATCGACAGCACCGCCATCCTGGCGATGATGGCCCGCCTCAATGCCGCCCGCGTGCTGGCCTTCACCGCCGGGTTCGACGCCGAGGGCACCGCCGACGAGCGCGAGGCCGCCGCCGCCGCCGCCAAGGCGGCCGGGGCGCGGCACGAGGCGATCGCGATCAGCGAGGCCATGGTCTGGCGCCACCTGCCCGCGATCGTCGCGGCGATGGACGATCCGGCGGCCGACTACGCCATCATCCCCACCTGGTTCCTCGCCCGCCACGCCAGCCGGGCGGTCAAAGTGGTGCTCTCCGGCGAGGGCGGCGATGAGATGTTCGCCGGCTACGGCCGCTATCGCAGCGCCATGCGGCCCTGGTGGCGGGGCGGGCGAGTGATGCGCGGGCGCGGCATTTTCGACGGGCTGGACGTGCTCCGCCATCCCTCGCCGGCCTGGCGCGACGGCATCGCCGCGGCCGAGGCAGCGGCGCAGACACCGGGGCGGACCCGGCTGATGGCGGCGCAGGCGGCCGACTGCGCCGACTGGCTGGCGCATGACCTGCTGCTCAAGCTCGACCGCTGCCTGATGGCGCACGGCGTCGAGGGGCGCACGCCGTTTCTCGACCCCGGCGTGGCGGCGGCCGCGTTCCGCCTGCCCGATGCGCTGAAGGTACGCAGCGGGCGCGGCAAATGGCTGCTGCGCCAATGGCTCGCCCGCCATTTCCCCGCCGCGCGGCCGTTCGCCCCGAAGCAGGGGTTCGACGTGCCGGTGGGAACCTGGATCGCGCGCCAGGGTAGCCGGCTCGGCCCGCTCGTCGCCGCTGAGCCGGGCGTGGCCGAAATCGCCGACCCGTCCCGCGTCGCCGCCCTGTTCCGCGCCGCCGGCGGCAAGCGCGAGGGCAAGGCGGCGTGGACGCTGCTGTTCTACGCCCTCTGGCATCGCGCCCATATTCTTGGGCTGACCCCGGAGGGGGATGTGTTCGAGGCCCTGACCACCGCGCGAGAATAGGGACCAACGCCGTGACACCGCATTTCGACCTGCTGATCACGAACGGCACGTGCATCCTGCCCTGGGGGCCGGAAGCGGCGGACATCGGCGTACGCAACGGCCGCATCGCCGCCATCGGCGCGCTCGCCGGCGCCGCCGCGGAGCAGAGCATCGACGCCGCCGGCCTGCACGTGCTGCCGGGGCTCATCGACCCGCATGTGCATCTGCGCGACCCCGGCAACCCGGCGGTCGAGAGCATCACCACCGGCACCCGCGCGGCCGTGCTCGGCGGCATCACCACCGTGTTCGACATGCCAAACACCACCCCGCCCCTGACCGACGCCGCCGCTCTCGCCGCCAAGCAGGCGCACGCCGCCGCCACCGCCTATTGCGACATCGGCCTCTATGTCGGCGCCACCAAGCAGAACATCGCCGAGCTCGCGGCGCTCGAACTCGGTGATGGCGTCTGTGCGATCAAGCTCTTCGCCGGCAGCTCGACCGGCACGCTGCTGGTGGAGGATGACGAGAACATCGAGCGCGTGATGCTGAGCGGGCGGCGGCGGATCGCCTACCACGCGGAGGACGAATACCGGCTGCAGGCCAGGCGCAGCCTGTTCAAGGCCGATGATCCCTACGCCTCGCACATGCTCTGGCGCGACCCGGAAACGGCGCTGCTCGGCACCCAGCGCATCCTCGCGCTCGCCCACAAGACCGGGCGGCCGGCCCACATCCTCCACGTCTCGACCGCGGAGGAGCTGGATTACGTCAAGGATCACAAGGACATCGTCACCATCGAGATGCTCGCCAATCATCTCACGCAGGTGGCGCCCGAGTGCTATGAGCGGCTCGGCGGCTATGCGGTGATGAACCCGCCGCTGCGCGACAAGCGCCACGTCGAGGCCGGCTGGCGCGCGATCAACGACGGCACCGTGGACACGCTCGGCTCGGATCACGCGCCGCACCCAAGGGCGGCGAAGGAGCGGCCCTGGCCCTCCTGCTCCTCGGGCCTGACCGGGGTGCAGACGCTGCTGCCGGTGATGCTGGACCATGTGCATGCCGGCCGGCTGACGCTGACGCGCCTGGTCGATCTGCTCGCCGCCGGGCCGGCGCGGGTCTATGGCCTCGTCAACAAGGGCCGGCTCGTGACTGGCTACGACGCCGATGTCACCCTCGTCGACCTCAAGCGCCGCACCCGCATCGAGAATGCCCGCATCGCCTCGCCCTGCGGCTGGACGCCGTTCGACGGCATGATGGTGACCGGCTGGCCCGCCGCCACCATCGTGCGCGGCCGGGTGGTGATGCGCGAGGACGAGGTGCTGGGCGAGCCGGGCGGGCGGCTCGCCCGCTTCCGGTAGCGGGTTTCGATCGGCGAGCCTTTGCGCGCGCCGCCGGGGCGGCTAGAAGGACCCTGCCCAGCGAGGAGGAGTGCGCCAGCGATGGCCGTGAACAAAGTCTATCCGGATGCGACCGCCGCCCTGTCGGGGCTGCTGCGCGACGACATGACCATCATGTCCGGCGGTTTCGGCCTGTGCGGCATCCCCGCCGCGCTGATCGAGGCGATCCGCGCCTCCGGGGTGAAGGGCCTGACCGTGATCTCGAACAATGCCGGCATCGACGATGCCGGGCTCGGGATTCTGCTCCAGACGCGGCAGATCCGAAAGATGATCAGCTCCTATGTCGGCGAGAACGCCACTTTCGCGCGGCAATATCTGGCCAAGGAGCTGGAGATCGAGTTCAACCCGCAGGGCACGCTGGCCGAGCGCATCCGCGCCGGCGGCGCCGGGGTGCCGGCGTTCTTCACCCCCACCGGGGCGGGCACGCTGATCGCCGAGGGCAAGGAGACGCGCGAGTTCGACGGGCGCACCTATGTCATGGAGCGGTCGCTGTTCGCCGATCTCGCCATCATCCATGCCTGGAAGGGCGATACCGAGGGCAACCTCGTCTACCGGATGACGGCGCGCAACTTCAATCCGGTGATGGCCACGGCGGCGAAGGTGACGGTGGCGGAGATCGAGGAACTGGTCGAACCCGGCGAGATCGACGCCGATGCCATCATCACGCCCGGCATCTTCGTCAAGCGCATGGTGAAGCTCGGCCATGTCGAGAAGCGCATCGAGCAGCGCACCGTCTATCCCCGCGCCTGAGGAGAAGAAAATGGCCTGGACCCGCGACCAGATGGCCGCCCGCGCCGCCCGCGAACTGCGCGACGGATTCTACGTCAATCTCGGCATCGGCATCCCGACGCTGGTGGCGAACCACATCCCCGAGGGCATGTCGATCCAGCTCCACAGCGAGAACGGCATGCTCGGCATCGGCCCCTTTCCCTTCGAGGGCGAGGAGGATGCGGACCTGATCAATGCCGGCAAGCAGACCGTGACCAAGCTGCCGACGACCAGCTTCTTCGACAGCGCCACCTCCTTCGCCATGGTGCGTGGCGGGCATATCGACATCTCGATCCTTGGCGCGCTCCAGGTGGCGGAGAATGGCGACCTCGCCAACTGGATGATCCCCGGCAAGATGGTGAAGGGCATGGGCGGGGCGATGGACCTCGTTTTCGGCGTGCCGCGGGTGGTAATTTTGATGGAACACACCGCCAAGGGCGAGCCGAAAATCCTCCATCGCTGCAATCTGCCGCTGACCGGGGCCGGGGTGGTGAACCTGATCGTCACAGATCTCGGCGTCTTCGAGGTGGACCATCCCGGCAAGCCCGGCCTGACGCTGACCGATCTCGCGCCGGAGGTGACGCTGGACGAGATCCGCGCCAAGACCGAAGCGGATTTCCGCGTCCATCCGCAGCTCGCCGCCTGATCGTCCCGCACCAGGAGCCTTGCCGTGCCCACCATCACCTACATCCACCCGGACGGAAGGCGCGAGACGATCGAGGCCAAGCCGGGCACCAGCGTCATGCAGGCGGCGGTGGGCAACGGCGTCGAGGGCATCGTCGGCGAGTGCGGCGGCAACTGCATGTGCGCGACCTGCCATGTCTATGTCACGCCCGAGCAACTCGCCCGCCTCGCGCCACCCTCGGCGGAAGAGGGCGCGATGCTGGAGAGCACGGCGGCCGAACGGCGCACGAACAGCCGGCTCGGCTGCCAGATCACGCTCACCGCGACGCTGGACGGACTGGTGGTCACCGTGCCGGACCGGCAGATCTGAGCGGCGCGGCACGATGGCCCCCTCCGCGCAGGCGCTGATCGCCGCCTATTACGCCGCCTTCAATGCCGGCGACGCCGCCTCGATGCTCGCGTTGCTGACCGACGACGTGGCCCACGACATCAACCAGGGCGCGCGCGAGGTCGGCCGCGACCGGTTCGCCGCCTTCCTCGACCACATGAACCGCTGCTACCGCGAGCGGCTCGAAGATATCGTCATCATGACGACGCCGGACGGAACGCGGGGCGCGGCGGAATTCACCGTCCACGGTGACTATCTGGTCACCGATGCCGGCCTGCCGGAGGCGCGCGGGCAGCACTACGTCCTTCCCGCCGGTGCTTTCTTCGCGTTCCGCGACGGCCGCATCGCGCGGGTGACGAACACCTACAACCTGCAGGATTGGCTCGCCCAGGTCGGGGCCGAGCGATGAGAGCAAAGGGCTGACAGCGAAGGACCGCGCCATGAACATCGCCCCGCCGCGCCCGTCCGGCTTCCTCTATGCGCCGATGTTCCCGCTCGCTGAAGCGGCGACGCCCTGGCGCAAGCTCGATCTTGGCGGTGTCTCCACGCTCTCCTGCGAGGGCCGCACCATTCTGCGCATTCAGCCCGAGACGCTGAGCGAGCTCGCGGTGCGCGCCTTCCACGACATTTCCCACCTGCTGCGTCCGGGCCACCTGGCCCAGCTGCGGGCGATTCTCGACGACCCCGAGGCCTCCGCCAACGACCGCTTCGTTGCCCTGGACCTGCTGAAGAACGCCAACATCGCCGCCGGGGGCGTGCTGCCGATGTGTCAGGACACCGGCACCGCCATCGTTTTCGGCAAGAAGGGCCAGCGCGTCTGGGTGGAGGGGGACGAGGAGGAGGCGCTCGCCTACGGGGTGCATCGCACCTACACCGAGACCAATCTGCGCTACTCCCAGATGGCACCGCTCTCGATGTTCGAAGAGGTGAACACGGGCAACAACCTGCCGCTGCAATGCGACATCATGGCCGTGCCCGGCGAGCATCACGCCGACGAGCTGCATCTGCTGTTCATCGCCAAGGGCGGCGGCTCGGCCAACAAGAGCTTTCTCTATCAGGAGACCCGCGCGGTCCTGAACCCCGAGCGGCTGGCGCAGTTCATCGAGAGCAAGATCAAGACCCTCGGCACCGCCGCCTGCCCGCCCTACCATCTCGCCATCGTCATCGGCGGCACCAGCGCCGAGCTCACGCTGAAGACGGTGAAGCTCGCCTCCTGCCGCTTCCTCGACACGCTGCCGACCAGTGGCTCCAAGGCCGGTCATGCCTTCCGCGATCTCGAGATGGAACGCCAGGTGCTGGAAATCTCACGCCGCACCGGCATCGGCGCGCAGTTCGGCGGCAAGTATTTCTGCCACGACGTGCGGGTGATCCGCCTGCCGCGACACGGCGCCTCGCTGCCGATCGGGATCGGCGTCTCCTGCAGCGCCGACCGCCAGGTGTTGGCGAAAATCACCCCCGAGGGCGTGTTCCTGGAGGCGCTGGAGACCGACCCCGCGAAGTACCTGCCCGAGACCACCGATGATGCGCTCGGCGGTGACGTCGTGCGCATCGATCTCAACCGCCCGATGAACGAGATCCGTGCCGAGCTCTCACGCCATCCGGTCAAGACAAGGCTGGCCTTGACCGGCACGCTCATCGTCGCGCGCGACATCGCGCACGCCAAGCTGAAGGAGCGGCTCGATCGCGGCGAGGAACTGCCCGCCTATTTCCGCAACCATCCGGTCTATTACGCCGGCCCAGCGAAGACACCGCAGGGGTTCGCCACCGGCAGCTTCGGCCCGACCACGGCGGGGCGAATGGACAGCTACGTCGCCGAGTTCCAGAAGCACGGCGGCAGCATGGTGATGCTGGCCAAGGGCAACCGCTCGCGCGCGGTGCGCGACGCCTGCAAGACCTATGGCGGATTCTATCTCGGCAGTGTCGGCGGCGCCGCGGCGCGCCTGGCGCAGGACTGCATCCGCAAGGTCGAGGTGCTGGAATATCCCGAACTCGGCATGGAAGCGGTGTGGCGGATCGAGGTCGAGGATTTTCCTGCCTTCATCGTCATCGACGACAAGGGCGGTGATTTCTTCGAGGGGCTGGAGTGATGCGCTTCACGGTCGATCGCATCGATCATCTCGTCCTGACCTGCGGCGATCTCGACGTGACGGCTTCGTGGTATCAGCGCGTTCTCGGCATGGAGCGCGAGGAATTCGGCGCCGAGCGGCGCACCGCGCTGAAATTCGGCGGCCAGAAACTCAACCTTCACCAGCGCGGACGCGAGTTCAAGCCCAACGCACCGGCGGCCGCGCCGGGATCGATCGATATCTGCTTCGTCACATCGGTCGGGCCGGAGGATGTCGTGACGCATCTGCGCGAGTGCGGCGTCGGGATCGTCGAGGGGCCGGTGCGCAAGACCGGCGCGCTCGGGCCGATGATGTCGGTCTATTGCCGCGATCCGGACGGCAATCTGGTCGAGGTCGCGAGCTATCTCGAAGGCTGACGCGCCTTCGCCGCCGGACCCGTGGATCAAGGACCGCGTGCAGCTCGACGATTTCGACTTCGACCTGCCACCCGAGCGGATCGCGCAGGCGCCGGCGCGTCCGCGCGACGCGGCGCGGCTGCTCGAGGTGACGCCGACGGCGCTGCTCGACCGCCAGGTGCGGGACCTGCCGGATCGGCTCCGCCCGGGCGATTTGCTGGTGGCCAACGACACGAAGGTCATCCCGGCGCAACTCAGCGCCCGTCGGGGCGCCGCGCGCATCGGCATCACGCTCGACCGGCCGTTGGCCGACGGTTCGTGGCACGCCCTCGCGCGCAATGCCCGGCGGCTGCGTCCAGGCGACGTGCTGACGATCGAGGGCGCGGCGGATTTCTCCGCCACGGTCCTGGCGCGCGCGGCCGATGGCGGCGTGACGCTGCGCTTCAACCGCGAAGGCACCGCGTTCGCCGATGCGCTGGCGGCCGCGGGTGCGCTCGCCCTGCCGCCCTATATCCGCCGCCCGACCGGCCCGCTCGGCGCCGACAGGTCTGATTATCAGACGATCTTCGCCCGCAGCGAAGGCGCAGTGGCCGCGCCGA
>JAKAZO010000016.1:30892-42142 GCA_021815825.1 Pseudomonadota bacterium | reverse complement strand
TCGTTGCCGGCGAGGGCGAGGGCGACCGCGAGGTCCTGGCGAACGCGCGGCGTCGCCTCGCTGCGGGCGGCGAGCGGGCGGAGGATGCTCAGCGCGCGGTCGGTCTGGCCGGAGAGCGCCAGCGACAGGCCCAGATTGACCTGCGCCGCGATCATGTCCGGGGTCAGCGCCAGCGCCGTCGCGTAGGCCGCCTGCGCCGCCGCGTGATGGCCCTGGAGGTCGCGGGCGATGCCGAGGTCGTTGAAGGCGGCGCCGTTGCGCGGCTCGCTCTGCGTCACTTCCAGGAACAGGGTCTCGGCGGCGGTGGCGTCGCTCGGGAGCTTGGTGCGGCCGAGGCCGAGCCTGGCCAGGTTCGACCGCGGCGCCAGCGCCAGCGCGCGTATATAGCTGTCAGCCGCTTCCGGCACGCGGCGCAGCATATAGAGGGCATCGCCCTGGCGCACCCAGGCGTCCGCGTCGTCCGGATGCCGCGCCAGGATGTCGTGCACGACCCGCAGTGCCAGATCGGGCGCGCCGGAGGCGAGCGCGGCATCGGCGACCCGCAGCGTCGGCTGGCCCGGCGGTGGCGGCGGCGGCGGGCGGCTGAGCTGCAAGGGCGGCGGACCCGACGAGCAGGCGGCGAGCCCGAGCAGCACGGCAAGGGCAGTCCAGCGCATCCACGTCTCCTAATGTTTGACCAGATGCATCACCTGCAGGATCGCCGGGCCGCCGACGATCAGGAACACGCAGGGGAGGATGAACATGATCATCGGCACCGTCAGCAGCACCGGCAGCCGCGCCGCGCGCGCCTCGAAGCGCGTCAGCATCTCCTGGCGCATCTCGGCCGAGAGCGTGCGCAGCGCGTGCGCGAGCGGGGTGCCGTATTGCAGGCTCTGCGCCAGCGTCGTCGCCAGCCGTTTGATCCCGACCAGCCCCGTGCGCTCACCGGCGTTGCCGAAGGCGATGCGAATATCGGCGGTGATGCGCAATTCGTTGGCGGTCAGCGCGAGCTCCTCGGCGACCGCCGGGTGAGCGGGGCGGATCTCGGTCGCCACGCGCGACAGCGCCGGCTCCAGGCTCAGCCCGGCGTCGCTGCAGATGACCATGAGATCGAGCGCGTCCGGCAGACCCTGGTCGACGGCGCGCAAATGGCGCTTGCGCAGCCAGCGGACGAGCTGGTCCGGCGCCAGCAATCCGACGATCGCCGAGCCGAACACGAGCACATTGTGCATGAAGGACGATACCGGCGGGTGCAGCGCGATCATCAGCGCTGGCAGGAGCGGCAGCAGCAGCATCTTGCTGCCGACGAACAGGCCGAGGCCCTGGCCGGGACGGAATCCGGCCAGGCGCAGCGTGTGCTCCAGTTCGCCCAGCGTGCGCGGCGAGAGCAGGCCGCTCTTGGCGACCGCCGCGCCGAGCCGGCTGACGAGACGCAGCAGCAGCGGGCCCGTCACCTCCGGCGCCTCCGGGACCCCGGCGATACTTTGCCGGATGCTGCGCAGGCGCGCCGCGAAGCGCTGCTGGCGCTTGGTCTCGACGACGAGGGCGGCACCGACGCCGGCCATCATCAGCAGCGCGAACAGGCCGATGAGCAACAGGGGCGGGGTCATGAGAGGCTCTTGCGGATGGTCATGCGCATGATACCGGTGCCCGTGCTCAGCAGGCCGACCGCCACCGCGACCAGCCGCTTGCCCTCCGGCGTGCTGAACAGCACCTCGATATAGCTCGGGTTGATCAGATAGAGGCCGAGCGCGGCGACGCCGGGCAGGGCGGTGAGCACGCCGGCCGAGGTGTTCGCCTCGCTCGCCAGCGCCTTGCCGCGCGCCTTGAGGGCGACGCGCTTGCGGATGACGTCGGCGAGCGTCTCGATGGTCTCGGCGAGCCCGCCGCCGGTCTGCGCCTGCAGCGAGAGCGCGGTGCCGAAGAAGCGGTATTCCGGCAGGCCGGTGAATTCGCCCATGCGCCGCACCGCATCCTCGAGCGGCACGCCGATCGCGATCTCGTCGGAGAGCCTGCCGAAGGCCCGCGCGGTCGGCTGCGGACTCTCGCGGGCGACGATGCGGATCGCCTCGCTGACCGGGATGCCGACGCGCACCGAACGGACGATCATGCCGAGCGCATCGGGAAACTGGGTGAACAGCGTGTTGGCGTAGCGGCGCGCGAAATGGCGGAAGAACCAGCGGCTGAGCCAGAGTGCGGCCGGCACGATCAGGACATAGGCGCCCGGCCCGGCCACGTTCGAGAGCAGCCCGACCGCGATACGCGCGAGCACCGCGGCCGCGGCGACGATGATCCACCAGCGCACCGGGTAGAGCTCCGGCCGGTCCGGGCTGAAGCCGAGCACGCCGGCGGCGCGGTGCCAGAAATCCTCCCTCGGCGTGCGCGCGCTGGTGCGGCGCAGCGTGGCCTGGCGCTGGCGGCTCGGCACGTGCGGCGCAACGACCGCATCCATCCGGCTGCGGAACCGCTCGCTGCGCGCCTGCGCGCGCACCAGCGACAGGCCGCTCAGCCCGAGGCCGCCGAGCAGGAGCAGGCCACCGGCCAGCATCGCCTGCAGATTCATCGCGATTCGCCCTCTTCGAGCGCGGCGATCCAGGCGCGATCGAGCCCGAAATAGGTCAGACGATCGTGGAAGCTCGGGCGCGCCCGCCCGACGCGGTAATGGCCGTGCAGCTTTCCATCGAGGCCCTCGCCGAGAATCTCGAACTGGAAGATGTCGTTGAGGATGACGACTTCGCCCTCCATCCCGACCACCTCGGTGACCTGCGTGACCCGCCGCACGCCGTCGCGCTGGCGCTCGACCTGGACGATGAGATCGACCGCGCCGACGATCTGCGTGCGGATGGCGCGCGAGGGCAGGCCCATGTTGCCCATCTGCACCATGTTCTCGATGCGGGTCAGCGCATCGCGCGTATTGTTGGCGTGGATGGTGGACATCGAGCCGTCATGGCCGGTGTTCATCGCCTGCAGCATGTCGAAGGCCTCGCCGCTGCGCACCTCGCCGATGATGATGCGATCGGGGCGCATACGCAGGGCGTTGCGGACCAGGTCGCGCTGCGTCACCTCGCCCTTGCCTTCGAGATTGGTCGGCCGCGTCTCCATGCGGACCACGTGCGGCTGCTGCAGCTGCAGCTCGGCGGCGTCCTCGACGGTGATGATGCGCTCCGTGGGCTCGATCAGCCGCGACATCGCGTTCATCATCGTGGTCTTGCCCGATCCGGTGCCGCCCGAGATGATGACGTTGAGGCGCGCCCGCGAACCGATCTCGAGAACGCGCGCGACCTGCGGCGTGAGCGAACCGAATTCCACGAGCTTGGAAAAATCGATGACTCGGCGGGAGAATTTTCGGATCGAGAGATACGGCCCGTCGAGCGCCAGCGGTGGGAAGACGATGTTCACGCGCGAGCCGTCCTTGAGGCGCGCGTCGACCATCGGGCTCGCTTCGTCGATCCGCCGCCCGACGGCCGTGGCGATGCGTTGGCAGATATTGGCCAGATGCCCGGTATCACGGAAGCGCGCCGCGGAGAGCGCCACCTTGCCGGCACGTTCGACGAACACGCGCTCGGGTCCGTTGACCATGATGTCGGCGACGGCATCGTCCTCGAGCAGCGGTTCGAGCGGGCCGAGCCCGAGCATGTCGTCGACGAGGTCTCCGGCCAACTCGCGCTGCTCGCGCGCATTGATCTGGATGCGCTTCTCGGTGGCGATCTCGGCGATCAGCCGCTCCACCTCCTCCGCCAAGCGCTCGGGCGACAGCGTCGCGACGACGGTCGGGTCGATGCGCGCGAGGCAGAGGGTCCTCAGTTCCGCCAGCGGCCCCAGCGCCGGCAGGCGCACCGGCTCGGAACGGGGTTCGGCCGCCTGGACGTTCGCCGTCTCCGGATCGGACTCGTTGCGCCGCCGGCCGAACGTGGGGCGCAGCGTCTCACTCATCGCCAGAACCGGAACAGGCGGCGGCGCCGTCCGGCCCCGCTGAGCAGCTCGGTGTTGTTCGCGCCGAGCGAGGATTCCAGCAGACGCACGAAGGCGACCTCGCGGGCCAGCGCGGTGATCCCTTCGCGCAAGGCGCCGCGCATCGCCGTCTCGGGCTGGCCCATGCTCGCGGCCTGGGCGACGTAGCGCGGCTGGTCCGGGATGGCGACGTCCACCTTGACGTTGAGCGCCTGCTCCACCTGCGCGCGGGTGAGGCCGCCCGGCAGGCCGACGCGGTTCAGCACCAGAACCGGCCGGCGCGGCTGCAGCGCGCCGTTCGGCAGTTCGAGCAGGCGCAACGTCTCGCGCACGGCGGATAGTGTCGGTTGCAGCACGAGGACGCGCTGATGGGCGAGATTGAGCAGGTCGCGATTGAGTTGAACCGGAATGAACGGCACGTCGGCGACGACGAAATTGTAGCGGCGCCGCAGCGCATCGAGCAGGCGCGCCGCCGCGCCGGGTGCGTAGGTCGGCTGTTCCGACAGGCGCTCCTCGCCGGCGAGCACGAAGAGCCGCTCGGCCACCGGCTGCGCCGAGCGCTCGACGAACAGTTCATCGATCCGCTGGGGTGCCTCGATCGCCGAGCGCAGGCCGGAACCGGTCTTGGCATCGAGCAGCAGGGCGGCGGTGCCGAGATGCAGATCCGGATCGAGCAGGACCGTGTGGCGGCGGGCGAGCACGCCGAAATACCAGGCCAGCAGGGCCGCAATCGTGGACGCCCCGGAGCCGCCCCTGGTGCCGGTGATGGTGACCACGCGCCCGCCATGCACCGCTTCCGTCACGGTGCGGTCGCTGGAGAGCAAAGGGCCGAAATGCCGCGCCACCATGTCGCGCGTCAGCGGTTTGTAGAGATACTCCAGCGCGCCGAGGCCACGGGTGACCTGGCGATAGAAATTGACGTTCTCGAGATCGCCGATCACGAGCACGCGCACATCGGGCTCGACGACGTCGGAGAGATCGGCCAGCGCGGTGAGCGGTTGTTCCTCGCCGCTGACGTCGATGATCAGCGTCTTCGGTGTCGGCATCTTCTGCAAGGCGGTGATCGCCTGGCGGACATTGCCGCGCCGCACCACCATGCCGCCCGGCGCGGCCTCGACCAGCACCTCGCGCATCACCAGTTCGGATTCGGCGTCGGCGAGGAAGGCGAGCAGGGGCACGCGCTCCGGCCGGCCGCTGGCGGCATCCTCCGTGCGGGCGGACGGGGCGAGGTCGTCGGGCATCAATTGCCTCCGCCACCAGCCGCCGCGCCGCCGCCGCCGCCGCCGCCGCCGTTCATACCGCCGGAAATGGCACCGCCGGTGGTGTCGACGGCGGGGAGGGTCTTGAGGCGGTCGGTGCGCAGCCGCTTCACCGCGGCGGCGGCGAGATCGCCGCTGCTGCCGGGCTCGCTCTGCCCCCTGGCGAGATCGGTCGGGGTCGCGACCATGGCGCCGAGATTGGCCTCGTTGGCGCCGTTCGGGTTCCACATCCCGTCCCGCCGGTAGGGATCGATGAAGGAGCAGCCGGCGAGGACCAGCCCCGCGGCGAGCGTGAAGACAGGCCCTGCGGCGAGCGATGTGATCGAGCGCGGTCGGGTCGGCGGGGTGGGGCGCGGCGCGGGCATGGGGCGGCTCACTGGACGATGAATCCGGCATCGCCCGGCACGCGCAGCGGCGCCGCGGGCGCGGTGCGGGCGGTCTGGCGCAGCAGGAAGATGCGCTCGATGTCGTTCGGCATGCGCCAGCCGTCGGTGGGCAGGCGGATCGCCGACGGATCGCTGACCGGGCGGACGATGTAGGGGGTGACGACGATCACCAGCTCGGTTTCCGCGCGCTGGAAGCTGGTCGAGCGGAACAGCGCGCCGAGGATCGGCAGATCGGCGAGCCCGGGCACGCCCTGATCCGCCTGGTTGGTGCTGTCCTGCAGCAGGCCGGCGATGGCGAAGCTCTGGCCGGTGCCGAGTTCGACCGTGGTGTCGGCCCGGCGCACCGTCAGCGCCGGGATGGTGAAGGTGCCGCTGCCGACGCCCGAGGACAGCTGCACCGCCCCCTGCGTCGTGAGCTCGCTGACCTCGGGGCGCACATGCAGGCTGATCCGTCCGGAGCTGAGCACCGTCGGCACGAACGAGAGCTGCACGCCGTACTGCTGAAACTGCACCGAAACCGCGCCGAGCCCCTGGGACATCGGGATCGGGAACATGCCGCCGACGAGGAAGCTCGCGGTTTCGCCGCTCATCGTGGTGAGATTGGGTTCGGCGAGGACATGGATGAGGTTGTCGGCCGCGAGCGCGTCGATGACGCCGTTCACCGTGTTCCCCACGTTGGCCCCGGTGAGGCTCGCCGCGCCGGAGGCGTTGAAGCCGAGGGCGTTGGCGGTGAGGAAGTTGATCGTGCCCATCCGGCCGAGATTGCCGAGAGCGTTCCAGTTGATGCCGAACTCGCGGATCACGGTGCGCGACATCTCGGCGATGCGGACGCGCAGATTGACCTGCATGCCGGCGCTGACGGCGAGGCGGTTATCGAGCTTCTGCCCGGGCATCAGATAGGCCTGCGCGGCTTCGGCGGCGCGATCGGCCTGCGCTGGGGTGGGCACCTCGCCGCTCAACAGCAATCCCGTCGGCGTCGCGCGGACGTTCACGGAGCTGCCGGGGATCTGGCGGGCGATGGTGGCGCTGACCTCGTCGGCGCTGAAGGCCGAGGGGCGCACGGTGACGGCGTATTGGGCGACCGCGTGGCCGGCGGCGTCGAGCGCGGCGATGGTGGTCGCGCCGGGGGCGACGCCGAAGACGAACAAGGTCGTCGGACTCGCCGGGCGCACCTCGGCCACTTTCGGGTCGGCGGCGAACACGTTTGCCACCGCCGCCCCGAGCGTGATGATGCGGCCGGTGCCGGCGGTGAGCGCGATGCTGTGCGCCGTGTCTGCGGCCGCGCGGTGCGGCGGCGCCAATGGGCTGGTTGACAATGGGGTGGGCGCCATTTGGGTGGGCGCCATTTGGGTGGGTGCCCGCTGGGCGGTGCCTGGCGGCGGCAGGTCGGGCGCCGCCGGCTGGCTGAGCGCCGGCGTGTGCCACGCGGCCGCCGCCGCGCACAGCAGCGCGATACGAAGGGGAAAGCCCGCCGGGCGGCGCATCAGAAGTGGAACTCCTTGCCGTCGGCATTGCCCTGGAAGACACGCACCGTGCTGCTGTCCGGATGCGGCTCACGGATGCCCTGGCCGAGCGCGGGCGACACGTCGGCCGCCCAGGTGACGCCGGTGGAGTTCACCGCGGCCCCGGCCGCCGCCGGCTGGTCCGGCTTCGCGGCGATCTGCTCGGCGGACCGGACGATGAGCGAGAGCTGCCCGATGCGCCCGGCGACGGCGAGCCGCTCGGCTTGCGCCGGCGTCACCTCCAGGCTGACGGTCCGGGCCGCCTTCGGGTCCGGCCCGTCCGCCGTCGCGCCCCGGACGAGGTGCTGATCGATGGCGATCACCCGCACATCGGCGAGCACCGTCTCGGCGGCAACGCGCCGGCCGGGCTCCAGCTTGGCGTCGATCGCCTGGGTGAGGATGACGTCGACATGGTCGCCCGGCCAGATCAACCCGGCGCTGCCGCTGATGAGGTCGACCCCGACCGTCATCGCGCGCATGTTCGGTCCCAGCACCGCGGCGAGGAAGCCGTGATCGCCCGGGCGCATCACATCGCCCTCGATCACCGGCTCCCCGGCGGCGAGGCTGCGGCGCACCATGGCGCCGAACAGCGACGCGCGGGCGGCGGGGGTCTCCGGGCTGGCGCCGCGCGGCTCCTGCGCCTGCAGGATTTCCTGCACGCCGAGATCCTCGGGCTTGATCAGACTGCCGGCGCGCAGAGCGTGCGCGGCGACGAGCAGCTTGACCTTGGCGGGCGGCGGTGGCGGCGGCGGCGGTGGCGGGACGACCGCCGCAGCGGCGTGCGGTGCCGGCGGATGGGTGGAGACCCAGGCGACGGTGCCGAAGCCGAGCAGTCCGAGCACCATCATGCCGACGAGGGCGATGCGGAGGATCATCGCGCTAGCCCCTCATGCCGAGAGCGGCGGCGGTGTAGAGCGTGCCGGCGACGATGGCGCACGCGTAGGGCAGGGGGCCACGGTGATGCATGCGCCTGCGCTCGATGCGCGCGATCCGCGCCAGGCGGCCGCTCGGGGCGGACGCGGTGGGCGCCGGCAGCAGGGCGCCGAGGGCGAGGTAGATCAGCGCCAGCGCGCCGCCCGCGAGCAGGATTGCGGCCACCAGCCCCGGCACACGACCGGGCGGAACGAGCAGCGCCGCCGCGGCGATCAGCTTGACATCACCGCCGCCGAGCCAGCCGCGGTGCCAGCAGATCAGGGCGGCACCGAAAACCACCAGCGCGACGGCGACCGCGGGGGCCAGCGTCGAGTCCTGCAGGCGCAGCACGGCGCCGGCGAGAGCGATGCCGAGCGAGGCGCGGTCCGGAACGATTCGGCTGGCGAGATCGCTGGCGGCGGCGAGCGCGAGAAGCGCCAGAGCCACCAACCAGGCGATCGTCGCCAGCCAGGAAACTGCACTCTCCGTCATCGGAAAACCCGTTTTGGTTCCGCTGGAACGTCGCTGCCAGGCTTCGGTCCCGCGCAGCGATCGGCTCTGCGCGCATTCTCTCCGGCCGCACGTGCGGCCGGGACGATGGATCAGAGGTTGGAGGCGATGGTGGTGAAGGTCGTGTTCAGGTCGGTGCCCAGCGTGCGCAGCGCGCCGACGATGGCGACCGCGATGAGCGCGGCGATGAGCGCGTATTCGAGCGCGGTGACACCGCGGCGATCGGTGCGGATCGCGAGCCAGGTCTTGAATTGAGCCAGCATGGTTCAGTCCTCCGTTGTTGCGCGACCGCACCGCGGCGCGTCAGGAACGTCGATGCCAAGTTCGGCAGATGGGCGGGGTGCGATCGCCCGGATCCACCTGCCGGTGCATCTGAGCACGCTGTCCGTTGTAGAATGGTTAAAGTCGGTGAGCCTGGATGCATCGCGGGCGAATTGTCCCGCGAATTGGGATTATCCCGCGTGCGTCGACGCCGGTGTGATCACCCGTGGCAGGCGCTGTTTCCCGGGTTCCGGCGCGGCGCCAGGCACGATCACGGAAATCCGCAGCGCCGCCGGGGCGATGAGAATGACGAACGGATCGGGCGGCCGCGGCGTCGGCAGAGCGCCGGGCACGCCGGGCACGCCGCGCCAGTCTGCGAGCACGCGCAGCCGGTAGGGCAGGCCGAGCTCCGCCCGAGCGGAATGGTAGAGCGCCACCGCGGTCTCGAATCCGCCGCTCTGCTCGGCGAGCTGGGCCAGGAACCGCGCCGCCGCGGTGGCATTGGCGATCGGATCGAACGCATCCTCGGGGCGGGCAAACGCCTCCGGGTGGTAGAAGAGATCGATCTGGAAGCACCCGACATCGATGCGCCGAACGCCGCTCGCCTGCAGCGCCTCGACAGCGGCGAGCGCCGCTCGCGGCTCGTCGAAGAAGCGGCCGGAGCCGTCGGCGTTGATGGCGTAGGGCCAGGGCAGCACGCGGCGCAGCTGCGGATCGAGCCGCCCGCTCTCGATGCGGCCGATCGAGGCGAGCAGGCCGGGGGGAAGGCCGAATTGCCGTTCCGCCGCCGCCGCCGCCTGCTCGCAGGCGAGCCCCGGGGAGAGCGCCTGTGCGCATGCGCGGGCCGGCGTTGCCACGGCCACCGCGACGGCGGCGGCGACGAGCAGCGCGACGCGAGCGGCGCGCGTCGGCCGCCCGCGCATGGTTGCGGGTGGAGGCACGTCCATCCGTGCCTGACAGCTCAGGGCCGGAACGCTCAGGGCCCCTCGGGCGCGGACGAGCGCGTGAGGGGCCCCAGCGTCCTGCTGTGCGATCCGACCCACGGCTGCAGCGATTCCCTCTGCGCCAGCGACAAATCAGTTCTGGATGGTGAAATTCGCCTGGGCGCTCAATGTCAGCGCCGCCCAGTCGGCCAGCGACGCCACCGGCGTCCAGTTGTAGGTCGCCGAGACGCTGACGCTGCTGCCGGGCGAATTGTCGGGGTTGAACGAGACCGTGACCACGGGCCCGTTGCCGAGCACCGAGCCGGCGGCGGCGGCGTTGAAGGCATTCTTCACGTCGCCGCTGCTGGCGGGCGATGACGAGCGCGAGCCATGCACGACGGCAAAGCGGGCGGCGGCGACGACGGCGTTGTCCAGCGTATGCTGCGCGACGAGCAGCTCGCCGCCTTCGAGAATCGCCACGATGACGCCGAGCAGCACCATCGAGGTGAGCGCGAACTCGACGCCGGCTACCCCCGCTCGTCCCAGGCGCGGACGGATCATTGCGTGCGGACCATGCCCGCGGAGGACAGGCTCACCGTCGTCGGCAGACCGGGAACCGGCGCTGGCAGGCTGAGATTCGTGCTGAAGGACACTGAGAGATAGATGCCGAGCTGCGCGCCGCTGGCGCAACTGCCGGTGCAGCTCACCGCGGTGCGCGTCTGCTGGCCGCCGCCGACGGTAATGCAGTAGCAGACATTCTGCGGCGTCGTGGCGAGCAGGGTCGGCGCCGCATTGCCATAGGCGGACTTGGCGATCTGGGTGATGTTCGCCGGCGTGGCGTTGCCGGGATTGCCCCAGGCGTAGAGCGCGGCGGCCTCGAGCGCCGCGTCCAGCCGCGCCTGGGTGGTGAAGATGCTGCCGAGATCGACCGCGCCGACCGCGAGCGGCACCAGCAGCAGCGAGCCGATCAGCGCCGCCTCGAGTGCGACGGCGCCGCGGCGTTCGCGCCCCATTCGGCGCAGGGTGTGCCGAAGCCGCATCGGCGGCCTCCCGGGCCGGGCTGTCATTGCAGCAGCACGACCGTCGCCACGACGCCGCCCGAGCCGGTGCCACCCGGAGCCAGACCACCGGCCACGAGCTGCCCGGCGCCGCCATTGGCCATGCCGATCATGTTGGCGATGACGCTGAAGGAGCCGGTCGGGTTGCCGTTGCTGTCGGTCGGGTAGCTCAGCTTGGCGGCATTGATGATCTGCAGGGTTGCGTCCGGCACATAGATGGTGCCGTTGATCGCGGCGCCGGCGCTGCCAGTGACGGTATCCTGGGGATTGCTGCCGCAGGAGCCGCTCTTCTGCCAGATCAGGACGCCGGCGAGCGGGCCGCTCGTCGGCGCGCTCATGGCCCACGGCGCCTGCGCGTCGTTCTCGAAGCTGAAGTTGGCGCCGTCGAGGAAGAAGGTGACCCCGTTCGCCGTGCCGACCTTGGCGCCGCCGGTGATGTCGAAGTCGCCGCCCTTGATGTAGTAGGTGCCAGGCGCGAAATTCACCGTCATGCCGTTGCCGATCTGCAG
>JAKAZO010000016.1:0-30792 GCA_021815825.1 Pseudomonadota bacterium | reverse complement strand
GAGGAAATGCGCGGCAGCGAGGGCGGCGGCATTGGCCGCCAGATGCAGCCGCGCCGATTCGCGGTACCAGAGACCCGCATCCACCGCGAGCCCGGCGCCGCTCATCATTGTCGGCATCGCCAGTGCCGCCAGCATGGCGGCGGCGCCGCGCCGGTCGCTGCGGAGCCAGCGCCGACGGCGTGCCGGCTCGGCTCCAATCGGGCCCGCAGCCGCGGCGGCCGCGTCGGATGTCGCTGGCGTGGAGCGTTGCATGATGAGTCCGCCTCTGATGCGTGCGTTGCGGTTTTGATCTCTGTCGCATTTAAGCGAGGAAAGCGCTAAGCGTTCGTTAACAGGACAGAGGGAGGGCAAACGATGCGGCGGCTTGATGGACGATTGGCCTGGGTGACGGGCGCGGGCAGCGGGATCGGGGCGGCGGCGGCTTTGGCTCTGGCCGAGGAGGGTGCGCATCTGGTGCTGAGCGGGCGACGCCAGGCGCCGCTGGAGGAGGTTGCGCAGCGTATCGCCGCGGCTGGCGGCCGGGCGGAGATCGAGCCCGGGGACCTCTCGGAGGCGGCGACGGCGCACGCCATCGCCGGGCGGATCGGCGCGCGGCATGGCCGGATCGACATGCTGCTGAACAATGCCGGGCTCAACATCGCCGCGCGCGCCTGGGGCGAGCTCACGGCCGAAGGTGTGGACAGTGTGCTCGGCGCCAATCTCAACGCCGCGTTCTACTGCGTGATCGCGGTGCTGCCGCTGATGCGCGCGCAGGGGGACGGGCTGCTGATCCACACCGCGTCGATGGCGGGGCGCTTCATCGGCCCGCTGAGCGGACCGGCCTACACCGCCGCCAAGCACGCGGTGGTGGCGATGAGCCACAGCCTGAACATGCAGGAATGCGTCAACGGCATCCGCTCCTGCGCGGTCTGTCCGGGCGAGGTCGCGACGCCGATCCTGGACCGCCGCCCGCAGCCGGTCAGCGCCGAGGACCGCGCGCGCATGCTGCAGCCGGAGGAGGTCGCCGAGCTGATCCGCTTCGTCGCCTGCCTGCCCGCGCGCGTCTGCCTCAATGAAGTCCTGATCACGCCGACCTGGAACCGCGGCTATGTCGCGGCGCTGCGCCGGTGAGTCGCGGGATCGGCCGCGGCGTGCCGGCTCGTCAGCCCCCTGGAGGCGGGCAGATCGGCGGCAAGCTGCTTTAAAGTCATGCTTTTCGAGAGCGTGACCGCCCGCCGTGGTGATCCGGCCGGGTCGGACCGTGCTTCCGGGGCGAGCGGCAGAGCGCGGCAGAAGCTGTCCAATGCGCACGCAATATGATAAAAGTCTCTTTGCAGACCGGCGCGACTCGCTACTATAAGCACTTGCAAAGCGTATCTTCAGGGGAAGTCTATGGACGACAATTCATCCGATTCGGGCGTGCTCGGACTGACTGCCCAAATCGTCTCCGCCCACCTGTCGCACAACTCGGTCTCGCTGGACGCGGTGCCTGCGTTGATACAGGAAGTCTATCGCACGCTGACCAATATCGGTCGCGAGCCGACGCAGCCGGATCGGCCGCAGCCGGCGGTGCCGATCAAGAAGTCGGTGTTTCCCGAATACATCGTCTGTCTCGAGGACGGCAAGAAGCTGAAGATGCTGAAGCGCCACCTCAAGACCTCGTACGATATGACTCCGGATCAGTACCGGGAGCGCTGGGGGCTGCCGCCGGATTATCCGATGGTCGCGCCGGACTATGCGAAGCATCGGTCCTCGCTGGCGAAGAAGATCGGTCTCGGCACCAAGCCGCATGGCCGGGGCCGCTGATCCGGCCTTCTCGCCGTTCCTGATCGGAGCCCGCTGGCCGCTCCGAATCGGGTGCCGCGGGTGGGCGGCGCGCCGCCGTCAGCGAAGGCGCGCGGCGCCCGCCCTGTCCGTTTCGCGGTGGTCGACAGGGTGGCGCTGATCGGCTAGTGGTGCCGCCGACGCCGGGGCCGTGGGTTCAGGCGTTCGCAGCGGGGCGGGCTGGATCGCGCGTCCGGTGTCGAGTCGTCCTGAGGAGGGCGCTCCTGTCCGCCTCGGACCAGGCGGGCCGAACGGGTACCGTCTGTCGCGGGCGGGGTCGTTCGAGCCGATTTTCGGCGGCGCGGCGGTGTCCGGTCCGATCGCAGGCTGCGATGGGCGGCATCGTGCCGGCGTGAATGAGGGTTCGCGCCGGGGCGTTCGAGCTGAGCTGGCCGGCGCGTCTGTAGGGAACGGGCGGATCGATTGGGAGCCAGCGTGGAATCGCGGATCGAGCGTCTGTGCATCGAGCGGGGCCTCAAAATGACCGGCCAGCGCCGCGTCATCGCGCGGGTTCTGTCCGAGGCGACCGATCATCCCGACGTCGAGGAACTGTATCGCCGGGCGACGGCGCGAGACCGGCGGATTTCGATCGCCACCGTCTATCGCACGGTGCGGCTCCTGGAGGAGCAGGGCATCCTGGACCGGCGCGACTTCGGCGGCGGCCGCGCTCGCTACGAGGCCAGCGAGCATGGTCATCATTACCATCTCATCGATATCGCCAGCGGCAAGGTCATCGAATTCGCCGACGCCGAGCATGAGAGCCTGATGCGGACGATCGCCGAGCGGCTCGGGTTCCAGCTCGTTTCGCTGCGTCTGGAACTCTTCGGCCGCCGGATCGAGCCGCCGCGGCGCGGCGGGGCCACCGAGTCCCAGAGCCTGCCGGCCCAGCCTGCTCAATCGGTCCAGCCTGCTCAATCGGTCCAGCCTGCGCAATCAGCCAAGCCTGCGCAATCAGCCCAGCCTGCGCAATCAGCCCAGCCTGCGCAACCAGCCCAGCCTGCGCAACCAGCAAGGAACGCACGATGACGGCAGAAAAGCCCACCGGTGCCGCGCCGCGCGATGGGGCCGGCTTCGGTGAGATGCGCGCCGGCCATCTCGGGGTTCGGCTCGCCGCCAAGGCCACCGAGATCGACGCCGTGCAGGCGCTGCGTTATCGCGTGTTTTTCGAGGAAATGGGCGCGAAGCCCAGCCAAGCTGCAGCGGCGCGCCGTCGCGATATCGACGATTTCGACGCCGTCGCCGATCATCTGCTGGTGGTGGACCATGCCATCGGGCCGGGACCGGAAGGCGTCGTCGGCACCTATCGGCTGATCCAGCCGGCGGCGGCGGCCCGGGTCGGGCGGTTCTACTCGGCGGATGAATACGACATCAGTCCGCTGCTGGCGTTCCCGGGCCGCATTCTCGAGCTGGGCCGATCCTGCGTCGATGCCGGCTATCGTGGCCGGGCCACGATGCAGCTGCTCTGGCGCGGCATCGCCGCCTATGTGTTCCATCACCAGATCGATCTGATGTTCGGCTGCGCCAGCCTCGCCGGGACGGATCCGGACGCGCTCGCCGCCGAGCTGAGCTATCTCTTCGAGAACCATCTCGCCCCGCCGGCGCTGCGCCCGCGCGCTCTTCCCGGGCGCTATGTCGAGATGCGCCGCTGCGAGCCCGCCGGGCTCGATGTGTCGCGGGCGCGGGCACAACTGCCGCCGCTGATCAAGGGCTATCTGCGCCTGGGCGGTTTCGTCGGTGACGGCGCCGTGATCGACCCTGCGTTCAACACCACCGATGTCGCCGTCGTGGTCAAGACCGACCTGGTGACCGATAAATACTACCGGCACTACGAGCGACAGTTGCGCGACGCGCTCGACTGATCCCAGACCACGCGCCAACCCCGGGGGTCGGCGAGCGGGTCGGCGAGCCGGGCGGGGCAGATCGACAGGGCGAGCCAGCAGAGCATCAGCGATGAATCTCTCGAACGTGGTGATGACGGCGCCCGCGTTGGCGCCGGAGGCGGTGGCGCTGCTGGAGGCGTCCGGAGCGACGATCCACTATCTGCCGCCCTACCCGGACGCCGACGCCGTCGCCGCGCTGGTCGGGGCGGTGCAGGCCGACGCGATCCTGTGCCGCCAGGGACGGGTGACGGGCGCGGTCATGGACGCGTCGCGGCGCTTGCGCATCGTCGCCCGTCACGGCGTCGGCGTCGATGAGGTCGATATCGAGGCCGCCAGGGCGCGCGGCCTGCTCGTCACCCGCGCCACCGGCTCCAACGCCCGCGCGGTGGCCGAGCACACGCTGGCGATGATCCTGGGCCTGGCCAAGGAACTGGCGCCGATGTCGGCGCTGGTGGCGGCGGGCGGCTGGCGGACGGCGACGATGCGGGTGCGCGACATCGCCGGGCTGCGCCTTGGCCTGGTCGGGTTCGGGGCCATCGGCCAGGAGGTGGCCCGGCTCGCGCAGGCGTTCGGCATGCGCGTCGCCGTCCATACCCGCGCCCGGCCCGGAAGCGCGTCCGGCACCTTGCCTGCGGGCGTGCAGAGCGCGGACAGCCTTGCCGCGCTGGCCGCCGGCAGCGACGTGCTGTCGCTGCACTGCCCGCTGACGCCGCAGACGCGGCATCTGATCGATGAATCGGTGCTGGCGGCGATGCCGCGAGGCGGCTTCGTGGTCAACACGGCGCGCGGCGGGCTGATCGACGAGATGGCGCTGCTCGCCGCGTTGGAATCCGGCCGGCTCGCCGGCGCCGCACTGGACGGCTTCGAGGTCGAACCGCCGCCCGAGACCTACGCGCTGCGCTCGCATCCGCGCCTCATCGTCACGCCGCACGTCGCCGGCGTGACCGACCGCTCCCTGGTGGCGATGGGGGTGATGGCGGCGGAGTGCATCGCGGCGGTATTGGCCGGACGCCGCCCGCCGCTGGATCGGATCGTATGCGGCTGAGGCCCTCCACCCGCGCCGCGGAGCCGGCGGCGACGGGCTGGCGGCGGGATGTCGCGGCCGGGGCGCTCGGCGGGCTGGCCGCGCTCGCCCTGCCGCCCTTGTTCCTGCTGCCGGTGCTTCTGGTCGCGGTGCCGGGGCTGATCGGGCTGATCGATGGCGCCGGGCGGGCGCGAACGGCATTCCGTATCGGCTTCTGGTTCGGTTTCGGCCACCATCTGATCGGGCTCTACTGGATCACCGATGCGATCCTGATCGAGGCCGCGCGCTATTGGTGGTTCGTGCCGCTGGCGGTGCCGGGCCTGGCCGCCATCCTGGCGCCGTTCATCGGCCTCGCCTGTGCCATCGCCTGGTCCGCGCGGCGCGGCTGGCCGCGGGTGCTCGCGCTCGCCGGGGCGTGGACGCTGGCCGACCTGGCGCGCCAGTTCGTCGGCACCGGATTCCCGTGGAATCCGTGGGGTAGCGTCTGGGCGCTGCCGGGCCTGGCCGGGGACGTGCTGCTGCAGCCGCTGGCCTGGATCGGCACGCCCGGGCTGACCATGCTCACCGTGCTCGCCGCGGCGGCGCCGGTCTTCGGCCGGCGCGGCTGGTTTGGCCTCGCCGCCGGCCTTGCCGCCTGGGCGGCGCTGGGGGCGCTGCGCCTGGCGCAACCGGCGGGACCGCCCCCGGGGCTGCACGTCGTGCTGGCCCAGGGCGACATCGCGCAGGGGCAGAAATGGGACCAAGCGCTCGCCGAGCGCATCTTCACCCGCTACATCGTGCTGAGCCAGGAGGCGCTGGCGCCGCTGGGCCCGGGCCCGGCGGTGGTGATCTGGCCGGAGACGGCGAGCCCGTTCCTGCTCCAGACCGACGCGCTGGCGCGCGCGGCGATCGCCGATGGCGGCCGCGCGACGACGCTGGCCGGGACGGTGCGCTTCGACGAGGCCCGCCGCCCGCGCAACAGCCTCGTGGTGGTCAGCCCGAGCGGCGCGGCGATCGGGCTCTATGACAAGTGGCATCTGGTGCCGGGCGGGGAATACATGCCATCCTGGTTGCCGATCCGGATCGTTCCCGGTGGCGGCTTCGCCGCCGGCGACGGTCCGCGCTCCCTGACGGTTCCCGGGGTGCCGAAGTTCGGCGCGCTCATCTGCTACGAGGCGATCTTCCCTCATCAGGTCATCGACGAGACCGATCGGCCGGAATGGATGGTGAACATCACCAACGACGCCTGGTTCGGCGATTCCTCCGGCCCGCGTCAGCACCTCGCCGCGGCGCGCATGCGCGCGGTCGAGGAAGGGCTGCCGCTGGTGCGCGCGGCCAACACCGGCATTTCGGCCGGGTTCGACGCGCATGGACGGGAACTGGTCCGGCTCGGCCTGGGGCGCGAGGGGACGCGGGTCCTCGATCTGCCGGGCACGCTGCCGCCGACCCTGTTCGGCCGATTCGGCCTTGGCATTCCGGCGGGGTTGGCGCTGCTGCTGCTCGGACTCGCCTGGGCAGACAGGGTCCTGTCACGGAAGCCACCGGAAACCCGACCGAAAGTATCTTTTTGCGCGACAAGGCCGCCAATTTGACGAATGTTGTTGACGATTCTTGGTTGTGGCGTTAACCTCTTTCACACCGATCATGGGGGCTGTGATGCGAACTACCCCGAACGAAGGGACGACCTTACCCGTGGTAATGCACGCGGCCAGAAGGAATTTGGGCATGGCATCGGACGAAGGCCCTGAGCGGAGCGACAAGGATGGTCGGCCGAGTCCGATCGATGTGCATGTCGGTTCGCGTATCCGCTTGCGGCGCACGCTTCTCGGCATGTCGCAGGAGAAGCTCGGCGAGGCGCTCGGGCTGACGTTCCAGCAGGTGCAGAAATACGAGCGCGGCGTGAACCGGGTGGGCGCTTCGCGGCTGTTCGATCTGGCCCGCGTGCTGGATGTGCCGATCAGTTTCTTCTTCGACGACATGCCCGAGCCCCTGGCCAAGGTCTATGGTTCGCAGGCAACGCGCCGTACCTCCGGATTCGCCGAGAGCCAGGACGGCTTCGGCGACGATACGATGAACCGGCGCGAGACGCTGGAACTCGTGCGCGCCTATTACCGCATCACGGATCCGGCCGTGCGCAAGCGCGTGTTCGATCTCATCAAGTCGCTGACACCCGAGGAATAGCGCCGCGACGCCAGGCGCCTGGCGTCAGTCGCTGGCAGCGGCGCGGCGGAAGGTCACGACCAGAACATCCCGGTACGCCGGGCGCGAAGGGTCCACCGCCTCGACGGCCGTGACCCCATGGAACACCCGCCGGTCATGCACCAGCGCCGCGTCGAGCGGAGCGGCGAGGGTGAAGCTGCCGAGGCGCCGGCCGGCGTCGTCGTGGATGCTGGTCTCGCCACTGGCGATGTTCTGCCGCTCCACCATCAGCACCAGCACATAATCCACCCCGTCCCGATGCAGCCCCTCGGGCGTCGGCTGCCCGGGCTCGCTGGCCCGCGCCTCGATGCGGAACTGGTGCGCCTCGACGAACCAGGCGAGATCCGGCTCCAGGGCGCCGAACAGCGTCTGGCAGCAGCGCAGGATCGTGCCCATGCAGGCGCCGGCGCCGATCTCCGGCTCGATGGCGGCGAACCAGCGTTCGATGCCGCCGTTCAGCGCGTTGTAGTCAAGGCTCTGGAAATGCGCCCGATGCGCCAGCCGCGTGTATGCCCCCGGCGCGGGACCGACCGTGAAAACAGCGTGACGGCGGCGGCGGTAGCGTCCGCCGTCGGCCATGTAGCGGTCGGGTTCCAGACGGTCCCAGCTGGCGCGGAAGGAAGCCCAGTCGGCCAGCGGAGCACTCGCCTCCAATAAGGCGCGCATCGCCGCCGCCGGGACGAAGGCGTAGCCGGCCTCACCGAGGGCGGTGACGAGCGGGGCCGCGGTCTCGGGCAGGGTCATTGCGCCGCCTCCGGACGGGCTTCGGTGGCGCGCGCCGGCGCCGCGGCGGTTTCAAGCCCTTGGACGAGGACCGTCTGAACCGGGTTCATGAGTTGAAAACCAAGCTCATCGAAGCGTTTTTTCATGCGCCGATTGAATTCGCGCTGAACGCTCCACCGCGCCGTATCGGTGCAGATGATCTGCCCGGCGATGGTGACGCTGCTGCCCTCGACCTTGTCCACGCCCCAGAGCTGCAATTCGCCCAGAATGCCGCGCTGGAACCGCGGGTCATGGCGCATCTCCCTGACGATGTCGCGCAACGCCTCGCCGACCCGGTCGGGGTCCTCGCGCGCGCTCACCACGACGTGCACCGGCGCGTTGCCGAGCCCGCGATTGGTGTTGTTCACCGTCGTCACGGCGCTGAACGGGATGATGTGGACCGAGCCATCGGTGTCGCGCAGCCGGATGGTGCGGATCGACAGCGCCTCGACGGTGCCGGAGACGCCGGCCACCGTCACCCAATCGCCGACCTGCATGGCGTTTTCGATCAGCAGGAAGATGCCGGTGATGAAATCCTGCACCAGCTTCTGCGAGCCGAAGCCCACGGCGACGCCGACGATGCCGGCGCCGGCCAGCAGCGGCGCAATGTTGAGGCCGATTTCGGAGAGCGCCAGCGGCCCGCCAAACAGCAGCAGGACGACGAGCAGCGCGGCCCGGATCATTGGCAGCAGGGTGCGGATGCGCGCGGCGCGCGGGGCGTTGCCGTGCAGCGAGAGCAGATGCAGCCGCCGCTGGATGGCGATGTTCACGGTTTCCCACACCAGCAGCGACCCGGCGAGCACGAAGCCGATCGTCGTCAGCGCGCTGACCAGGCGGGCGCCGAGACCGTCGCTGCCGAACCAGCCGAGCGCATCCACGCCCCAGACTTCGAGCAGCGCGATGAGCGCGACGACCGTGATCGTGGCCGAGACGAGCCAGCGCACCGGCCCGAGGTAATGGCGCATGCGCGCGGCCAGCCATGGGGCCTGCGCCGCGACCTCGTCGCGGAGGCGGAATCGGCGCTCGATCGCGCCGAGCACCAGCGCGTTGAGCACGCGCATGCCGATCAGAACCACGCCCGCGGCGACGAAGATCCGCAGCAGCCGCATGTAGCCGTCCGTGACCGCGAAGGCCCAGACCAGCCACAAGGCCAGGATGTAGAACACGGCGAAGAGGTGCCACGAGCCGGCCAGGCGGCGGCGGAGCAGAGCGAACGGCCCATGCGCCTCGACCGGCCCGGCGATCAGCGCCGAGATGCGCCGGCGCGCCCGCAGCACGATCGCCACCAGATACAGATGCAGCACCAGCACGACGAGTTTCAGCAGCAGGTCGTGCGCCGCATAGGGCATGCCGAACAGCAGCAGGATTTCGGCCAGGGCATAGCCGGGGATGCCGGTCAGCGCGGCACGACGCACCCAGCGCTGCGTCTCGCCGGCCAGCGCGTCCGAGACCGCGACCAGGCGCAGCCGCGGGCTGGCCGGCGCGACCAGCATGCGCGTCAGCGCCATCACCGCCCGCGCCGCGACATAGGCGTTCACCACGGTGAGGATCGCCAGCCGCGTGGTGTAGCCGTAGTCCCGCGCGGTCAGGATGCCATAGGCGACGGCGGCGAAGACGGCGAGCGGCGCGAGTTCGAGGACGAGATTGACCAGCGCGAACGGGAGCCGGCGCAGCATCATCCGGGGCAAGGCGGTGAGCGGCTCGGCTTCGATGGCGCCGGCTTCCGCCGCCGCGAGCCCGGCATTGTCCGGCGCGGGCGCCTCCTCCGCCTGCTCGTCGAGCGCCGTGCCCGGCGCGCGGGCGGCGAGCGCGGCGCGGGCACGGCGCAGCGCGCGCGCGGTCAGCGCTTCGAGCGCCAGACCCGCCGCGGCGATGACCAGCACCCGCAAGGCAACGTGCAGGATATGCGCCCGCGCCGAGGGGTCGGCGGCGATCTCGCGGGAGAATTCCCAGATCACTGGCAGTTCGACGAAGGCGGCGACGCTGGCGGTCAGCGAGTCCAGCGTGTCGGCGATGCGCTGGGAGAGCGTGCGCACCACCGCGGCGCCGAGGCTGTGCGGGGCGAGCGGGATGGGCAGCGGCCCGGCATGCAGCGAAGCCGCGGGCGGCGCCGCGCCGGGCGGAGTGGCGGCCGCAGGCGGGGTGCCCGCTGCCGATGGCGCGACCCCTGGCGTTGGCACGGCCGCCAAAGGGGTTGCCGCCAAGGGGGGTGCCGCTAAAGGGGCTGGCGCCAAAGGGATTGCCACCGGGGCAGCGTATGCGGCGGCGGGACCGGCGGCCTCCAGTGCCCGCAGTGTCGCGATCACGCGCGCGCGCTCGGCCGGGTTTTCGAGCACCCGCAGCGCCTGCTCGATCTGCTCACGCGGCAGGACCGCCGCCGGCACCGGTGCCGGCGGCTCGGCGCCGGCGCCGGTGAGCGGGCGCATCGCCATCAGGATCACAAGCATGAGCACGCGCATCATCGGGACCGGCCACCTCCTGGACGGGGAACCATAGGTCCACGCCCGGGGCCGGCAAGAGCGCAGCGGGCATGGCCGGCGCGGCGGGGGCGGGGAGGAAATCGCGCCGGGCGGGGTGCGCGCGCCTCCGATCTGGCCTACATCACCCTGCATGCGCGGGTTTTTCACGGTGCTTCTATTCGTGGCCATGGCAGCGACACTCGGGGTGTTGTTCGCCGGCCTCATCGGTCTGGCGCGGGGGAGCGATCCGGCGCGATCGAACCGGTTGATGCGCTGGCGGGTGATTCTGCAAGGCGTGGCCCTCCTGCTGCTGCTGGTTCTGCTCTCGCTGTGGCGCCAATGAGGCGGCCCGGCGCCCGGCCCGGCCGGCGGCGGCGGTTTGACAGCGCCGCCCGCGCCTCCGTAAGGTCGGGCGCATCCGGCAGCAGCGGGCCGCCACGCCGGGCGCTGCCCGTTGATCCGCATCACGCCATGGCAGGAACCTGAGCGAGGAACCGATACGCCGATGAAACTGCTCGTGCCCGTCAAGCGGGTCGTTGACTACAATGTCAAGGTCCGGGTTCGTGCCGATGGCTCCGGGGTCGAAACCGCCGGCGTCAAGATGTCGATGAACCCGTTCGACGAGATCGCCGTCGAGGAAGCCGTCCGCCTCAAGGAGAAGGGCATCGCGACCGAGGTCGTCGCCGTGTCGCTCGGGGTCGCGGCCTGCGGCGAGACGATCCGGACCGCGCTGGCCATGGGCGCCGATCGCGGCATCCTGGTCGAGACCGACGCCGAGCTGCAGCCGCTGGCCGTGGCCAAGCTGCTGCGGGCGATCGCCGAGCGGGAACAGCCGGGCCTGATCATCCTCGGCAAGCAGGCGATCGACGACGACATGAACGCGACCGGCCAGATGCTGGCCGCCCTGCTTGGCTGGCCGCAGGGCACCTTCGCCAGCAAGGTCGAGATCGCCGGCGAGACCGTCGCCGTCACGCGCGAGATCGATGGCGGGCTGGAGACCGTATCGCTCTCGCTGCCGGCCATCGTCACCACCGATCTGCGCCTCAACGAACCGCGCTACGCGAGCCTCCCGAACATCATGAAGGCGCGCAAGAAGCCGATCGAGACGCTGACGCCGGCCGCCCTCGGGGTGGATCCGTCGCCGCGGCTGGCGCTGGTGAAAGTGGTCGAGCCGGCGAAGCGGCAGGCCGGCAAGAAGGTCGGCTCGGTCGCCGAGCTGGTGGCGAAACTCAAGACCGAGGCGAAGGTGATCTGAGCCATGACCGCACTCGTCCTGCTCGAACATGACGGCCACGCCGTCAAGCAGCCCTCGCGCAGCGCGCTCGCCGCGGCGGCGCGGCTGGGCGGCGAGGTCCACGCTCTGCTCGCCGGCAGCGGCCTGGCCGAGGTTTCCGTCGCCGCCGCGCGCCTGCCTGGGGTGACGAAGCTGCTGGTCGCCGATGCGGAGGCTTATGCGCACGCGCTGGCCGAGCCACTGGCGGCGCTGCTGGTGGCGCTCGCCCCCGCCTACAGCCACATCCTCGCCGCCGCCACCGCGATGGGCAAGAACGTGCTGCCACGCGCCGCCGCGCTGCTGGACGCGCAGCCGATCAGCGACGTCTCGGAGGTGATCGACGCCGATACGTTCGTGCGCCCGATCTACGCCGGCAACGCGCTCGCCACCGTCCGCTCGGCGGATGCGACGAAGGTGATCACGGTGCGCGCCGCGAGCTTCGACCCGGTCGCCGCCGAGGGCGGCAGCGCCGCGGCCGAGCCGGTCGGGGCGCCGGTGGTGCAGGGCGGCTCGCGCTTCGTCTCCGCCGAGCTGGTCAAGAGCGAGCGGCCGGAGCTGACCGCGGCGCGGGTGGTGATTTCGGGTGGCCGGGGGATGCAGAACGGGGAGAATTTCCATCTCCTCGAACGCGTCGCCGACCGGCTCCATGCCGCCGTCGGGGCCTCGCGCGCCGCCGTCGATGCCGGCTTCGTCTCCAACGACATGCAGGTCGGCCAGACCGGCAAGATCGTCGCGCCCGAGCTCTATATCGCCGTCGGCATTTCCGGGGCGATCCAGCACCTCGCCGGCATGAAGGACAGCAAGGTCATCGTCGCCATCAACAAGGATGAAGAAGCGCCGATCTTCCAGGTGGCCGATTACGGGCTCGTCGCCGATCTGTTCAAGGCGCTGCCCGAACTCGCGGACGAGCTGGAGCGCGGCGCGTGAGTGCCGCCTTCGGCGTGGCGACGTCCGGGCCCCCGGTCGAGCCGACGCCGATCAATTCCGTCGGCGTCATCGGCGCCGGGCTGATGGGCAACGGCATCGCCCATGTCTGCGCGCTGGCCGGCCTGCCGGTGGTGCTGCTGGACGTGAAGCCGGAGGCCTTGCAGCGGGCGATGGCGACCATCGCGCAGAATCTCGACCGGCAGATCAAGGCCGCGACCATCACGCCGGAGGAGAAGGGCGCGACGCTGGCGCGCATCACGACGGCCACCGACTATGCCGCCTTCGCCGAGTGCGACCTGGTGATCGAGGCGGCGACGGAGAAGGAGGAGGTCAAGCGCGTCGTCTACCAGATGCTGACACCGCATCTGAAGCCGACCTGCATGATCGCGTCGAACACCTCCTCGATCTCGATCACGCGCCTCGGCGCCAGCACCGACCGGGCCGAGAAGTTCGTCGGCATGCACTTCATGAATCCGGCGCCGGTGATGCGCCTGATCGAGGTGATCCGCGGCATCGCCACCGACGAGGCGACCTTCGCGGCGATCGTCGCGCTGGCCGAGAAGCTGCACAAGACCGTCGTCGTCGCCGAGGATTTTCCGGCCTTCATCGTCAACCGGATCCTGGTGCCGATGATCAACGAGGCGATCTACGCGCTCTACGAGGGCGTCGCCTCGGTGGCGGCGATCGACACCGCGCTCAAGCTCGGCGCGAACCATCGGCTCGGACCGCTTGAACTGGCGGATTTCATCGGTCTCGATACCTGCCTGTCGATCATGCAGGTGCTCTACGAGGGCCTGTCTGACAGCAAGTACCGGCCCTGCCCGCTGTTGATCAAATATGTCGAGGCCGGCTGGCTCGGTCGCAAGACCGGGCGTGGCTTCTACGACTACAGCCAGACCCCGCCGCGCCCGACGCGCTAGTGTCCCGCCCCTGAAATCCCCATGCGGATTTCAGGGGTAAGCGGGCCACTAATATATTGAATCTAGTGTTATTCAGATTCGGAAACCCGTATTGGAATTTCTGAATGATCACACTGGGGCCGGTCCGGCTTAGGTGGGATCACCGTCGCCGGCTAAACAGACGGGCAAACAAAGAGCTGGAGTCTGTCAGGCGGCTCCATCCGCATCGGGCCGTTCATACTCTGGCAAGGACCGGCGCCCTATGCTCTCATTTCCGTGAGCAGGGGTGTCCCCGAGGCTCGAATGGAGGGCGGCGGAGCCATGGCGGCGACGTACAGGGAGGAGGCAGCGCGCTTGCAGGCCCTGCATGACCTGCGCGTCCTCGATTCTCCGCCTTCCGAGGCCATCGACCGCATCACCCGCATGGCCGCGTGGAGTTTCGCTGCCCCGGTCGCCCTGGTGACACTGGTCGATGCGCAGCGCCAGCGCTTCAAATCGCGCTTCGGCGTGACGGTCGACGAGATCCCGCGCGAGCACTCCTTCTGCACCCATGCGATCACGTCCGATGAGGTGATGGTGGTGCCCGACGCGAGCCGGGACCCGCGCTTCGCCACCAATCCGCTCGTCGTCGGCGAGCCCGAGATCCGCTTCTACGCCGGCGCACCACTGATTCTGCGCGACAAGATCCGCCTCGGGACGCTCTGCGTCGTCGATCGCGTGCCGCGGCCCTTCACCGCCGATGACCGGCGCATGCTCGCCGATCTGGCCGCGCTGGTGGTCGTCGAGCTGGAGAAGCAGGCGGCGGACATGCGCGAGGCCGATGCGGCGGCGCGCCCGCACCGCTACGAGTTCGAGGCCTTTGTCGAATGCGAGGCCCGGGCTCGGCTCGGCGAGGCGGCGGTGGCGGTGATCGCCGATATGGGCACGCCGGGGCAGTTGCGGAGCCTGTTCGCCGAACTCGGCCCGGCCTGGTCGGAAGCGGTGGCGCTGCATGCCAGCCAGACGATTTCCGAAAGCCTCGGCGCGCGGGTGAGCCTGCACCGCGTCGGCTATCTCTGCTTCGGCTTTCTGCTCGACGATGGCGAGGAGACGCCGACGCGTGCGCTGCTGGCCGCGCTCGCCGAGCGCCTGCGCGAGCCCTTCGAGTGCGAGGGGATCCCGTTCCTGCTGTCCCCGGCCATCGGCGCCGTGTCGCTGCGTCTCGGCGAGGATGCGGCGGCCAATGTCCTGCGGCGCGCGTTCGCCGCCGCGCAGGAGGCAAGGGCGCGGCACGCAACCGTGGCCTGGCACGGGGCCGGTATGCGCTGGTCCGAGGGCGAGGCGCGCGGCTTGGTGCTGCTGCGCGAGCTGCGCCGTGCGCTCCAGAAGGGCGAAGGGCTGAGCCTGGACCTGCAGCCGCGCATCGACCTCGCCACCGGCCAGTGCGTCGCGGCCGAGATGCTGCTGCGCTGGCGGCATGCGCGGCTCGGGTCGATCCCGCCCGGAGATTTCATCGCCCTGGCCGAGCGCACCGCGCTCGCCCGCCCGCTCACCGACTGGGTGATCAACGCGGCCCTCGCCGCCTCGGCGCGGCTGGCGGCAGCCGGGCTGGCGCTTCGTCTGTCGATCAACGTCTCCGCCGTCAATCTGGACGAGCCCGACCTCATCGACCGGCTGGCCGCGGCGCTGCGCCGCTATGGCGTGCCGCCGGAGCGGATGGAACTCGAGTTCACCGAGAGCGCGCTGGCCGACAACGCGCCGCAGGCGCTGGCCCGCATCGAGCAGGCGCGGGCCCTCGGCGTCACCATCGCCATCGACGATTTCGGCACCGGCTACAGCAACCTCACCTATCTGCAGCGAATCCCCGCCGGCATCCTCAAGATCGATCAGAGCTTCGTCCGCAGCCTGCCATCCTCCTCGCGCGACCGCGTGCTGGTGCGGACGATGATCGGCATGGCGCACGAGCTCGGCTATCGCGTCGTCGTCGAGGGCGTCGAGAACGACGAGATCCGCAGTCTCGCCGCCGCCTGGGGCGCGGATGAGGCGCAGGGCTACGGCATCGCGCGGCCGATGTCCCAGGCCGCGTTCGAGACCTGGCTGCGGCGCGCGCGGCACGGTGCGGTGACGCCGGCCGAGGCGCCGCCCCTGCGGGCCGCCGCCGCCGTGGCCGAATAGTCAGGCGCCGGGAACACGCTCCGCGAGCACGAACGCCGCATCAAGCCGCCGCCACGGACGGTCGAGCACGCGTCCGTCCGGCGCGGTGCCGGGCGGCTGCTCGGCAAAGTCGCGGATCAGTGATCGCTTCACCGCGAACACGGCGTCGCTGTCCAGATAGGCGTCGCCCGCGACGAAGATGTGCGTCACCAGCGTCGCGTGGCCGGGGGCGGCGAGGCGGAAATGCACATGCGCCGGGCGGAAGGCATGCCGGCCGGTGGCGCGCAGCATCTCGCCCGCCGGACCATCCACCGGGACCGGATAGGAGCGCGGCTGGATGGTCCAGAACCGCACCCGGCCCGCCGCATCGGCGTGGAACCGCGCTCGCAGCGCCGGGCCCGGCCGGTCCGGGCGCTGCACGTCATAGAACCCCTCATCGTCGGAGTGCCAGACATCGACGATGGCGCCGGGAAGCGGCTGGTTGCCGCGCCCGGCGACGCTGGCCTCGACGAGCAGCGGCACGCCGGCCAGTCCGGCCGAGATGTCGGTCCCGTTTGCCCGCTCGGGCGCGCCCTCGACATAGAACGGGCCGAGCACGGTGGATTCGGTGATCCCCGTCCCGGCGCGATGGGCGATGGCATCGACCAGGATCGAGACGCCGAGCGTGTCGGAGAGCAGGATGAATTCCTGCCGCGTGTCGGTGCAGGCCTGGCCGGTGCGGGTCAGGAAGTCGATCGCCGCCGCCCACTCCGCCTCGGTCAGCTCGACGTCGCGGACGAAATCATGAAGGTGGCGGACCAGGCTGGTCATGATCCGCCGCAGCCGCGCGTCCGGGGTGGCTTCGAGCCGTTCGATGACCGCGGCGGTGATGCCGTGTTCGTCCATGTCGCGCATGGTCCGATCTCTCCATGACAATGTCGCCGTGCGCACCGCGCGCCGACGGAGCCAGGACGCGCCCCCGCCGGGCGGGCCCGGAGCGGGCGGTCAGGCCGGCCGCAACGGGTGCCAGGCGGCGTTCTCCACCGGGCGGAGATCGCCCATCTGGGCGTCGATCTCGCGCGGGACGCCGATCATGTTGACGGAAACGAGGTTGGGGTAGCGGTTTTCGGCCTGGCCGAAGAAATTCGTCGCGCTGAACAGCGGCGGCAGATGCCACCACAGCCGGTAGCCGGCGGCGTCGAGCCAGGTGATGAGCTCCGGCGATCGGTCGAGCCGGTCGTTCTCGAGATAGAGCAGCGGCCGGTGCCGGGCGAGCGTGGCCGTGGCGCCCTTCAGCGCCGCCAGTTCCTGGCCCTCGACATCGATCTTGATCAGGCCGACGCGGCTCTCGCCCGCCCAGTCGTCGAGCCGCACGCGGGGGACGGTCTGGGTGCCGGCCCCGGCGCTGGCCGTCATCTCGACGGCGCCGAAATTCCCCACCGCCGCATAGTCGGGCGGCGCGAAGGCGACCACGCCCGGCTCGGCGCCGCAGGCGAACGGCCAGGCCAGCGCATTGGCCAGCCCGTTCAGCGCGAGATTGGCGCAGAGCATCTGGAACACGACCGGCTGCGGCTCGAAGGCGATCAGCCGCCGGCCACGGTCGGACAGCGCGCGGGCGAGGGGCACGGAGTGCGAGCCGATATTGGCGCCGATCTCGATCACGTCGCCCTGGCTCTGGCTCACCAGCGCCGCCAGCGCCTGCCATTCCGGCTCGGAATATTCGCCATAGGCGATGATCGCCTGCCCGACGAAATAGTCGCGCGGATTGACCAGCATGATGCCGTGCCGCGCGTTCACCAGCTGGGTTTCCAGTTTCGTCACGGGATCGTTCCTTGCACGGCTCGCGCGAGGGGGGGCGGCTCGCGCGAGGGCAGACATGCCGCGCGGTTGGCTGTATATGCCAGCGAAATGGCTCGGAAGGAACGCCCATGACCATGCCGCTCCAGGGGTTGGCCGCCAGGCCGCAGCGCGACGCCGAGCGCCGGCTCGAGCTGCTCGGCGCGATCGAGCGCAAGCTGCTCTGGCTGTCGGCATGGATGATCCACCACGCCAACCATATCCGGCCCAATCGCGACGGGCTGAAGGTCGGCGGGCACCAGGCCTCCTGCGCCTCGGTGGTCTCGATCATGACCGCGCTCTATTTCGACTTTCTGCGCCCGGAGGACCGGGTCGCGGTGAAGCCGCACGCCGGGCCGGTGTTCCACGCCATCAACTATCTGCTCGGCCGCCTGCCGCGCGAACGGCTGACGACGCTGCGTGAGTTCGGCGGGCTGCAGCCCTATCCCTCGCGCAGCAAGGACGGGCCGGAGGTGGATTTCTCCACCGGCTCGGTCGGGCTCGGCGTGGCGCTGACCAGCTTCGCCAGCCTGATGCAGGATTATGTCCGCCTGCACGGATTTGCCGGCGCCGAGCGCCCGGCCGGGCGGCAGATCGCCATCGCCGGCGACGCCGAGCTGGACGAGGGCAACATCTACGAGGCCCTGCTCGAAGGCTGGAAGCACGATGTCCGCAATGTCTGGTGGATCGTCGACTATAACCGCCAGAGCCTCGATTCGGTGGTGCCGGACCGGCTGTTCGGCCGCATCGAGGGCCTGTTCCGCGACATGGGCTGGAACGTCGTCACCATCAAATACGGCCGGAAGCTGCAAGCGGCCTTCGCGCGCGAGGGCGGCGAGGCGCTGGAGCGCTGGATCGACGATTGCCCGAACAGCCTCTATTCGGCGCTCACCTTCCAGGGCGGCGCCGCCTGGCGCCAGGCGGTGCTGGCGGATCTCGGCCGTTCCGCCGGGGTGCGGGGGCTGATCGACCGGCTCAGCGACGATGAGCTGGGCGGGCTGATGACCAATCTCGGCGGTCACGACATCGCCGCGGTCGCCGACGCGCTGCGCGGCGCGGCCGGGCAGGGGGACCAGCCGACCTGCTTCATCGCTTACACGATCAAGGGCATGGGCCTGCCCTTCGCCGGCCACAAGGACAATCACGCCGGGCTGATGTCGAAGGAGCAGATGGAGCGGTTCCGCGCCGAGATGCGCATCCGCCCCGGATTCGAGCTCGACCCGTTCGAGGGGCTGGACGTGCCGGCCGGGGAACTCGCCGCCTTCATCGATTCGGTGCCGTTCGCCACCCCGCTCAGCCCGGCGGGGCGGCGCCTCGGCGCGCCGGCCGTGCCGGTGCCCGAGGCGCTGCCGGTGCCGCGGACGGCGGGGCGGAAAATGTCCACCCAGAGCGGCTTCGGGGACATCCTGGCGGAGATCGGCCGCGGCCAGGGGGCGTTCAAGGAGCTGGGCGAGCGCATCCTCACCACCAGCCCGGACGTGACGGTCTCCACCAGCCTCGGCCCATGGGTGAACCGCCGCGGCGTGTTCGATCGCCACACCCGTAACGACGTCTTCCGCGACGCCAAGCTCGCCAGCGCCCAACGCTGGGGGATGACGCCGGAGGGGCAGCATATCGAGCTCGGCATCGCCGAACAGAACCTGTTCCTCATGCTCGCCGCCGCCGGGCTGCAGCACGCGCTGAACGGGGCGCGGGTGCTGCCGATCGGCACCGTCTACGATCCCTTCGTCAATCGCGGCCTCGATGCGCTGATCTATGCCTGCTATCAGGATGCGCGCTTCCTGCTCGTCTCCACGCCCTCCGGCATCACGCTGGCGCCGGAAGGCGGCCAGCACCAGTCGGTGAACACGCCGCTGATCGGGATGAGCGCCGACCGGCTGGCGTCGTTCGAACCGGCGCATGTCGATGAGCTCGGCATCCTGCTGCGCCACGCCTTCGCCCATATGCAGGCCGAGGACGGCTCGGCGGTGTGGCTCCGGCTGTCCACCCGCGCCATCGCCCAGCCCCAGCGCACGCTCGACGCGGACGCCGTCATCGCCGGCGCCCATTGGGTGGTGCCGCCGGCGGCGGGTGCGCGCCTGGCGCTGGCCTATCAGGGCCCGGTCGCGCCGGAGGCGGAGGCTGCCTTCGCCGCCCTCGCCGAGGAAGCCCCTGGGGCAGGACTTTTGGCCATCACCAGCCCCGACCGGCTCCACGCCGGCTGGCTCGCCGCCCAGCGGGCGCGGCAGGCCGGGCACAGGGCGCAGGCCCACATCGAGGCGATTCTGGCCCCGCTCGCCCCGGGCGCGGCGCTGGTGACGGTGCTGGACGGCCATCCGGCGGCGCATGCCTGGCTCGGCGGCGTGCGTGGCCACCGGGTGGTGCCGCTCGGCGTCGATCATTTCGGCCAGAGCGGCGACATCCCGGATCTCTACGCGGCCTACCGGCTCGACGAGGCGTCCATCCTGGACGCCTGTGCCGCTGCCCTGCTCGGTTGAGGAGAAAAATCGCCAGGCCGTTGACCTAGATCAACGCCGGCCCGACGGCCGGCGTCTAAACATGGCCTCGCACGCTTGGACGAGTTCCCGAGCTGTCAGCCGGACGCGGTAACCCCCCCCTTCCTCCCGCCGCGTCCGGCTTCTTTTTTCCCCGCAGCCCCCGTTTCCCTGACCAACGTCGCCGATCCGCTGGATCGCCTCCCGAGGCCCGGTGCGGCGGTTCAGTCGGCGAGCGTCACCAGCACGGGCACATGGTCCGAAGGCTGCTCAGCCGCGCGCTCGTCGCGCTCGGGGGCGGCCGTCACCAGGCGTTCGGCCAGCGTCGGCGACAGCAGCGCATGGTCGATGCGCAGGCCGAGATCGCGGGCGAAGGCCGCACCCTGATAGTCCCAGAACGAATACATCGGCGCATCGGGATGCAGCGTCCGCACCGCGTCGGTGAGGCCGAGCCAGAGCAAGGTACGGAAGCGGGCGCGGCTTTCCGGCTGGATCAGCGCGTCGCCCGCCGCCAGCGCGCCGGGCGCGAGGTCGGCGTCGGTCGGGCAGATATTGTAGTCCCCGGCGAGGATGGCGGGCGTGTCGGCCGCCAGCAGGGTGCGGGCACGCTCGGCCAGCCGGTCGAGCCAGCCCAGCTTGTAGGCGAAGCCGTCCGGGCCGCCCGAATTTCCGTTGGGCGCGTAGAGATTGCCGATCGCGATGCCGCCGGCCTCGATTTCGAGATAGCGCGCCTGCGCGTCCTCGTCTCGCCCGGGCAGGGCGCGCAGCGTCACGGTGAAGGGCAGGCGGGAGAGGATGGCGACGCCGTTATAGCTCTTCTGGCCGACCACGGCGCAGCGATAGCCCAGCGCGGCGAAGGCCTCGGCGGGGAAGGCGCTCTCCTCGCACTTGATCTCCTGGAGCAGCAGCAGATCCGGCGCGACCCGTTCGAGGAAGCGGGTGACATGCCCCTGGCGGGCGCGGATCGAGTTGACGTTCCAGGTGGCGAGTCGCACCGGCCGCGGCTCAGTCGATGGCGAAGCTGGTCCCGCAGCCGCAGGAGCTGGTCGCGTTCGGATTGCGGACAGTGAAATAGCTGCCCATCAGCGCGTCCGTGAAATCGAGTTCGGCGCCGGCGAGCAGTTCCAGGCTGGCCGGATCCACCACCACGCTCGCGCCATGGGCGCTGATGACGACATCGTCCGGCTGGCGGTTCGCATCCAGATCGAAACGGTACTGGAAGCCACTGCAGCCGCCCGCCAGCACGGTGACGCGCAGGGCCTGGCCGGGTTCGGTGCTGATCTCGGCGATGCGCGCGGCGGCACGCTCGGAAAGGGCGAACAGCGGGATGGCGGAATATTCGTTCATACCGTCAAGATAGGACCGATCGGGTCCGGATTGAAGGGTTGGGGTGCCAATCAGGGGTGCCAATCAGGGGTGCCGATCAGGGGTGCCAGTAGCGAAGCGCGCATCCGTCATGCTAACCCCTCGGCGTCATGACGACGGAATTCGCGTCCCCCCATCCGGCCGACGCCGGGCTCGCGCCATGGGCGGTGCGCACGGCCGGCGCGCGCGGCCGCCAGCACGCCGAGCCGGAGGCGGCCAGCCGCAGCCCGTGGCAGCGCGACCGCGACCGCGTCATCCACAGCGCGGCCTTCCGCAAGCTGCAGTACAAAACCCAGGTCTTCGTCAATCACGAGGGCGATTTCTATCGCACGCGCCTGACCCACTCGATCGAGGTGGCGCAGATCGCCCGCTCCGTGGCCCGCGCGCTCGGCCTCAACGAAGATCTCACCGAGGCGCTGGCGCTGGCGCACGACCTCGGCCACCCGCCCTTCGGCCATGCCGGGGAGGATGCACTGGCGCTGGCGATGCGCGAGTTCGACGGTTTCGACCACAACGCGCAGTCGCTGCGCGTCGTCACCCTGCTGGAGCAGCGCTACGCCGGCTTCGACGGGCTGAACCTGACCTGGGAGACGCTGGAGGGCCTGGTCAAGCACAATGGCCCGCTGCACCGCCCGCCCGCCTTCGTCGCCGAATTCGACGCAAGCTACCCGCTGCAACTGCATCACCATGCCGGCGCCGAGGCGCAGCTCGCGGCCCTGGCCGACGACATCGCCTACCACAGCCACGACCTCGATGACGGGCTGCGGGCCGGGATCATCGCCGCGGAGGAACTGGCGCCGCTGCCGGTGATCGGCACGGCGCTCTCCGATGCGCGCGCCGTCTGCCGCGAGGCGCCGGCCGGCCGGCTGCGCCACGAGATGATCCGCCGTGTCATCAATGCCTTCGTCAGCGACCTGATCGCCGCCAGCCGGGCCCGTCTCGCCGCCCTGGCCCCGGCGGACGCGGACGCCGTGCGCGCCGCGCCGCAGCCGGTCATCGGCTTCAGCCCGGCCATGGCCGAGGCCAACCGCGCCATCAAGTCGTTCCTCTACGGCCGGCTCTACCATCACTGGCGGCTCAATCGCATGACCAGCAAGGCCCGCCGGCTGACCGGCGAGCTGTTCGCCCTGCTCCACGCCAACCCGTCGCTGCTGCCGGGCGAGTGGCGGACGCAGGCGGGCGAGGCGGGCGGCTCGGCAAGGGCGGCGCGCGCGGTGTGCGACTACATCGCCGGCATGACCGACCGCTTCGCCCTCGACGAGTACCGGCGGCTCACCGACCTTTCAATTTCGGGCTGAAACGACATGAGCGTGAATATCTACGCGCGGATGCGCGAGAGCGTGCTTGCCGGCCTGCGCGGCATCGTGCCCGATCTGCCGGAGGCGATCGCAGCGCGTGTCGATGCCGGCCCGACGCGCGAGGCAGAGCATGGCGACGTCGCCACCAACGCCGCGCTCGTCGCCGCCAAGGCGGCGCGGATGCCGCCGGCGAAACTGGCCGCCGCGCTCGCCGCCGCGCTGGCCGCGGATCCCGATATCGCCGCGGCCGAGCCGGCGGGGCCGGGTTTCGTCAACATCCGCCTCCGCCCCGCGGCCCTGCACGCCGAACTGCCGGCGATCCTGCGCGCCGGCGAGGCCTATGGCGAGAGCCGCGCCGGCAGCGGCGTCACGGTGAACGTGGAATATGTCTCCGCCAACCCCACCGGGCCGATGCATATCGGCCATTGCCGCGGCGCCGTGGTCGGCGATGCGCTGGCGAACCTGCTGGCCAGGGCGGGCTACCGCGTCATCCGCGAATTCTACATCAACGATGCCGGCGCGCAGGTCGCCGCACTGGCCTGGGCCGCCTATTGGCGCTACCTGCAGGCGCTCGATTCGCCGGTGGACGAGGCAGCGTTCGATGCCGCGACGCCGGGCGGGCTGCAATATCGCGGTGACTACCTGATCGAGGTCGGCGCGGCGCTGGCGCGCGTGCATGGCGCGACGCTCGCCGCGCCCGGGCTCGCGATCGCCGATCCCGCGCTCTGGTTCGATACCGTGCGCGAGGCCGCCGTGGCGATGATGATGGCCGCGATCCGCGAGGATCTCGCCGCGCTCGGTGTCGTCCATGACGTGTTCACCTCCGAACGCGCCCTGCTCGCCGCCGGCGCCGTGGATGCGGCGATCGAGCGTCTCGCCGGTGCGGATCTGATCTACGAGGGCGTGCTGGAACCGCCCAAGGGCAAGCTGCCGGAGGATTGGGAGCCGCGGCCGCAGACGCTGTTCCGCTCGACGCGCTTCGGCGACGACGTGGATCGTCCGCTGCGCAAGTCCGATGGCAGCAACACGTATTTCGCCAACGACATCGCCTGCCACGCGGACAAGATGGCGCGCGGGGCGGCGATCATGATCGATGTCTGGGGCGCCGATCACGGCGGCTACGTGCCGCGGATGCAGGCGGTGGTGAAGGCGCTGGCGCCCGACGGACGCGCGAAACTCGAAGTCGTGCTCTGCCAGATCGTGCACATCCTCAAGGGCGGCGAGCCGGTGCGGATGTCCAAGCGCGCTGGCACCTTCGTCACGCTGCGCGATCTCCTCGACGAGGTCGGCCGCGATGTCGTGCGGTTCATCATGCTCACGCGCAAGAGCGATGCCCAGATGGAGTTCGATCTCGACGCGGTGCTGGCGCAGACCCGCGAGAACCCGGTTTTCTACGTGCAGTACGCGCACGCCCGCTGCCGTTCGGTCCTGCGCCTGGCGGCCGAGCAGTTCGGCGCCGAGGCGCTGGCGCCCGAACGCCTGGCCGAGGCGCCGCTCGGCGCCCTCGGCGATGCCGGCGAACTGGGGCTGATTCGCCGCCTGGCCGGCTTCCCCCGCCTCGTCGAGGCCGCGGCCGAGGCGCGGGAGCCGCATCGAATTGCGTTTTTCCTCTATGACTTGGCCGCCGATTTTCATACACTGTGGAACCGGGGCCGGGATGACGCCGCGCTCCGCTTCCTGCAAGCGGAGGATCCCGAAGGCACGCGGGCGCGACTCGCGCTGGTGGCGGCGACGGCGGTGGTGATCCGCTCCGGCCTGTCCGTGATGGGGGTGACCCCGGTCGAGGAGATGCGCTGATCGATGGCCAGCGAAGTCCGCAGAACACAACGCTTTGCGCCGCGCCTGACGGGCGCGGAGCTGGATATCCCGCCGCCTTCCTATCGCCGTCCGGCCCGGCGCGGGCTGGACCCGGCGAGCCGGCGGCTGGTGCTGATCGCCGGCGGCATCGGCGCCGCGCTGCTGGTGGTGTTCCTCGTCGGCAGCCTTGGCGGGCGGCAGCGGCAGGGCGTGCCGGTGATCGAGGCAAACAGCGGCCCGATCCGGGTGAAGCCGCAGGATCCCGGCGGCATGAAAATCGCCGACGAGGAGGAGTCGATCGTCTCCGGCGCAGCCGAGTCGGGCGGCGCGGCGCAATCGGCGCCGGCCAGGCTGGCGCCGCCGCCGGAGGTTCCCGCGCCGCAGGCGTTGCGGGCCGAGACCGCGCCGCAGCCCGCCACGCCGCCGGCGACCACGGCCGCGCCGGCTCAAGCGCCATCGGCCCCGATGGCTTCAGCTTCGACGGCTTCAGCCCCACCGTCTTCCGCGCATGCGCCAGCGGCCGCGGGGGCAGGCGGGGCGGCGGGCACGGCGCCGCGGGCGAAAGCGGCGTCGGAGAGCAGCCGCGAGCACGAGGCAGGCAGGGAGCACGCGCATCGCTTCGGCGTTCAGCTCGCAGCACTGCGCAGCGAGGATGAGGCGCGGCAGGAATGGGAGCGGCTGGCACACAAGATGCCCGATCTGCTCGCCGGCAAGCGGCCGGCCATCGCGCGGACCGAGCGAGAGGGCCAGACCTATTGGCGCCTGCGGACCGGCGCCTTCGCCGACGCCGCGGAGGCGACCGCCTTCTGCCAGCGTGTGCGTGCGAAGGGGGCGGGCTGCACCCCGGCGGCGTTCTGAAGGCTTCGGGGGCCGGCGCTTGAAGGCCGCCATCGTCGGCATCGCCGGCGCGGCTCTGGATGCGGCCGAGGCGGCACTGCTGCGCGCCGCCGCGCCGGCCGGGGTGATCCTGTTTGCCCGCAACATCCTTGGCCGCGACCAGCTCGCCGCGCTCGTCGCGGAGCTGCGCGACTGTCTGCCCGCCGACGCGGTGCTGATGGTGGACCAGGAGGGTGGACGGGTCGCCCGGCTCCGCCCGCCCGACTGGCGCGCCCACCCCGCCGCCGCGGCGATCGGGCGGCTGTATGCGACCGATGAGGCCGCAGGCTTGCGGGCGGCGTGGCTCACCGGGGCCCTGATCGGGCTCGACTGCGCCGCCGCCGGGTTCGACATCGTCACCGCCCCGGTGCTCGATCTCGGCCTGCCTGGCGCCCACGCGGTGATCGGCGACCGCGCCTTCGGCCCCGATCCGGTCGCCGTGGGCGCGCTGGGCGCGGCGATGGGCCGGGGGCTGCTGGAGGCCGGGGTGCAGCCGGTGGCCAAGCACACGCCCGGCCATGGCGGCGCACGCGCCGACAGCCATCTGGAGCTGCCGATCGTGACCGGGGACATCACGCCGGCCCTTGCGCCTTTCCGCCACAACGCGCACCTGCCCTGGGCGATGACGGCGCACATCCTTTATCCCGAACTCGACGCCACGCTCCCGGCGACGCTCTCGCCGCGGATCATCGGCGAGATCATCCGCGGCCGGATCGGCTTCGACGGCGTTCTGGTCTCGGACGACCTGGCGATGAAGGCGCTCGACGGCGCGCCCGGCGCGCTGGCCGGCGCGGCGCTGGCGGCGGGCTGCGATCTCGTGCTGCACTGCACCGGCGTGCTGGCGGAGACCGAAGCGGTGCTGGAGGCATGCGCCACGCTGCGGCCGGAGGCGGCGGCGCGCATGGCGCGCGGCCGGCACGCGGCGGCGACCGCCCGCCGCCCGCTCGGTGCGGCGGCGCTGGCGGCGGCCATGGCGGCGGAACGGGAGCGTCTGCTGGCGTGAGCGGTTTGATCCTCGAACTGGCCCTGGCGGTGCTACCCGCGGTGCTGGCCATCACGCTGCACGAGGCCGCGCACGGCTATGCCGCGCTGGCCATGGGCGACGATACGGCGCTGCGGGAGGGCCGGCTGTCGCTCAACCCGCTGCGCCATGTCGATCGTGTCGGCACGGTGCTGCTGCCGGGGATGCTGCTGCTGGCCCAGCTGCTGACGCTGGGGCGGGTCGCGTTTCTGTTCGGTTGGGCCAAGCCGGTGCCGGTGGCGGCGTGGAAGTTCCGCAATCCGCGGCGTGGCATGATGGTGGTGGCGGCGGCGGGCCCGGCGATGAACGTCTTCCTCGCCTGGCTGGGGGCGCTGTCGCTGCATGTCAGCGTGCTGGCCCCGCCGCCGGTGGCAGGCGTGCTGGGGGTGCTGGCGTTCAATTTCATCATCGCCAACCTGGCGCTCGGCCTGTTCAACCTGCTGCCGATCCCGCCGCTGGATGGCGGGCGCATCATGGTCGGGCTGCTGCCGCGCCGGCTGGCGGAGCGCTGGGCCCGGCTCGAACGGGTCGGGATTCTGCTGGTGGTGCTGCTGGTTTTCGTGCTGCCGCTGCTGCTGCGGGAATTCGGCGTCCACGGCGACCCGGTGGGCGCCGCGCTGGAATTCGTGCTGCTGCGGGCGATCCATCTGCTCCTGCTGCTGGCCGGGTCCCCCGTCCATGCCTGAGCCGGCGGCGCCGGACGCGGCGGCCAGCTCCCGGCTGCTGCTGCGCCTGGATGGGTTCGACGGCCCGCTCGACCTGCTGCTGGAGCTGGCCCGCGGGCAGAAGCTCGATCTCGCGCGCATTTCGATCCTTGCCCTGGTCGAACAATATCTCGCCGTGATCGAGGGGGCGCGGCGTGTCCGGCTCGAACTCGCGGCGGAATGGCTGGTGATGGCGGCCTGGCTCGCCTGGCTCAAATCGCGCCTGTTGCTGCCCGATGACGAGGCGGCGGCGGAGGAGGGGGAGCAGGCGGCGGAGGTGCTGGCGGAGCGGCTGGTGGCGCTGCAGCAGATGCGCGCGGCCGCCGCCTGGCTGGGGACGCGGCCGGAGCTCGGGCGGGACGTGTTCGCTCGCGGCGGGCCGGAGAGTTTCGTCGCCATCGATCGCTCCCGCCTGGTGCTCGACGTGCCGGGGCTGCTCCGGTCCTATCTCGCCGCGCTGCGCCGCGCCGCCGGCCGGCGCGGCTATGCGCCGGCGCCGGTTACGTACTGGAGCCTGAAGGACGCGCTGGCACGCCTCGGCGCGATGCTGGGCGAGCTGCCGGATTGGCAGACGCTCGAGCGGTTCCTGCCACCGACGCCGCTTTCGCCGCTGGAGCGCCGCGCGGCGGTGGCGAGCACGCTGCTGGCGGGCCTGGAGCTGGCGCGCACCGGCGCGGCGCGGCTGCGTCAGGAAGAGCCGTTCGGGCCGATCCTGGTCCGCAAGGCGCGTGGGGGGGAACAGAGCGAATGAGTGCGCCCGAGATCCCGGAGGCGGCGCTTCGCCTGGCGGAGGCCCTCGTGTTCGCCGCGGCCGAACCGGTGAGCGCGCGCGCGCTGGCCCAGCTCCTGCCTGAGACGCTGGAGGCCGAGGCCGTCCTCGCCGCGCTCGCGGCGCGCTATGCCGGCCGCGGCGTCGAGCTGGTGACGGTGGCCGGCGGGGTGCAGTTCCGCACCGCCGCCGACCTCGCGCCGCTGCTGCGCAAGGTGGTGCAGATCCCGCGCCGCCTGCCGCGCGCGGCGATGGAAACGCTCGCCATCATCGCCTATCATCAGCCGGTGACACGGGCCGAGATCGAGGAGATCCGGGGCGCCTCGCTATCGCAGCAGACGCTGGACGCGCTGCTCGAGGCCGGGCTGATCGTGCCGAAGGGCCGCAAGGAAGCCCCGGGCCGCCCGACCTTGTGGGCGAGCACCGAAACCTTCCTGACGCGGTTCGGGCTGCGGGATCTGCGCGACCTGCCGCGGCGGGAAGAGCTGCTCGTCGAGCCGCCGGCGCCGGCTCCCTCGCCCCCCGAACCCGCCCCGGACGCTGCGGCGGCGTCCGCGGGCGAGACGGGCGAGGCGCCGGACGGGCTCTAGACTTGGATCGAGCGCCGATGGCGGCGCCGGCGGAACGCGGGCCGCGGTTTGCCGCGTCGCGGTTTCCTGCTAGAGCACGGTCCGACCTGATGGGCTCATCAGGTCGGACGGTCGTGCTCTGGAAACATATGAGTCTAGAGCAACTTGCCTCTGATCTGCCCGGGCCGGAACGGCGCGATCGGGTCGGGGGTGGCCCTAGCAGAAGCGCGGGAGCGCACCGGAGACATGTTCGACTTCGCCTGGTCGGAGATCATGCTGATTGGCGTCGTGGCGCTCATCGCCATCGGCCCCAAGGACATGCCGGCGGCGATCAAGTCGGTCACCGAGGTGATCCGCAAGGCACGGCGCATGGCCGGCGAGTTCCAGAGCCATCTGGACGAGATGATGCGCGACGCCAATCTCCACGAGGTGCGCGACCAGCTCAACGAGATTCGCAATTTCGACCTGCGCGGCGAGGTCGAGCGCACGGTCGATCCGGATGGCTCGCTGCGTTCCACCCTCGCTTCCAATCCGCTCGAACCGGCGGCGCCGGCCTCGCTCTCGGTGGCGGCGCGGGAAGCCTACACGATCGAGCGCCCGGCGGAGATCGTGGCCGAGCCGGCGGCGCCCGCGGTGCCGGACTTCATTCCGCCGGAAGTGGCCGCCGAGGCCGCGGCGCCGCCGCCGCCGTCCTTCATTCCCCCCGATCAGGCCCGTATTCCCCCGCTGCCCGGCACGGCGCGCGGCTGACCCGACCGGAGTAAAGCGAACTTGGCCCCGCGCGACGTCGAAGACCCGATCCACGACAAGCCCATGCCGCTGCTCGAACACCTGATCGAGCTGCGGCGGCGGCTGTTGTGGTCGCTGGGCGCGTTCCTGATCGCGTTTGCCGCCTGCTACCACTTCGCGGTGCCGATCTACTCGTTTCTCGCCCAGCCGCTGGCGAAGATCCTGCAGGAGCACGGCGGCAGCGACCGCAAGCTGATCTTCACCGCGCTCTACGAGGCGTTCTTCACCTACCTGAAGGTGGCGGCCTTCGGCGGCGCGTTCATCGCCTTCCCGGTGATCGCGATGCAGCTCTGGCTGTTCATCGCGCCGGGGCTCTATCGCAGCGAGAAGCGCGCCTTCGCTCCCTTCCTGCTGGCGACGCCGGTGCTGTTCGTGGCCGGCGCGGCGCTGGCGTATTATTTCATCTTCCCGGTTGCCTTCCGCTTCTTCGTCGGCTTCGAGTCGCCGACCGGGGCGGGCGGGCTGCCGATCGAGCTGCAGGCCAAGGTCAGCGAGTATCTCAGCCTGGTGATGAAGCTGATCCTCGCCTTCGGCATCGCGTTCCAGCTGCCGGTGGCGCTGACGCTGATGGCCAAGGTCGGCCTCGTCACCTCCAAGACCCTGGGGAAGAAGCGGCGCTACGCCTACGTCATCATGTTCGTCATCGCCGCGGTGCTCACCCCGCCCGATGTGCTGACGCAGACCGGGCTCGCCGTGCCGCTGATCCTGCTCTACGAGATTTCGATCATCGCCGCGCGCATGGTCGAGCCCAAGCCGGTGGAGGAGTAGGGCCATGCACGACATGCGTGCGATCCGCGCCGAGCCGGAGGCGCTGGACGCAGCGTTGGCCCGGCGGGGTTTGCCTGGCGCGAGCGAGATGCTGCTGCGCCTCGATAGCGAACGGCGGGGAGTGCTGACGGCGCTGCAGGAGCGTCAGGCACGGCGCAACGCGTTGGCGCGGGACGTCGGGCAGGCCCGGCGCGCGGGGGCCGACAGTGCTGCGCTCGAGGCCGAATCGTCCGCCTTGCGTGCGGACATGGAGCAGCTGGAGGCCGAGGCCAGCCGGCTCGACGCCGAGTTGCGCTACGCCCTGGAGCGGCTGCCCAACCGGCTCGACGCGGCGGTTCCCGACGGTGCCGACGAGAGCGCCAACCAGGTGCTGAAGCAGGTCGGCGTCCGGCCGGACTTCGCCTTTTCGCCGCGCCAGCATTTCGAGCTCGGCGAGGCGCTGGGACAGATGGAGTTCGAGCGCGCGGCGAAGCTCTCCGGCAGCCGCTTCGTCGTGCTGCGCGGCGCGCTGGCGCGGCTGGAGCGGGCGCTGGGCCAGTTCATGCTCGACCTGCACACGCGCGAGCATGGCTACGAGGAGGCCTCGGTGCCGTCGCTGGTCAACAGCGCCACCGCTTATGGCACCGGGCAGTTGCCGAAATTCGAGTCCGACCTGTTCCAGACCACCGATGGGCGCTGGCTGATTCCGACCGCCGAGGTGCCGCTGACCAATCTCTTCTCGGGCGAGATTCTCGAGGAGCGAACGTTGCCGATCCGCCTCACCGCGCTCACCGACTGCTTCCGCAGCGAGGCCGGCGCCTCGGGGCGGGACACGCGCGGAATGCTGCGCCAGCACCAGTTCCGCAAGGTGGAAATGGTCTCGATCACCGCGCCCGAGCAGAGCGAGGCGGAGCATGAGCGCATGACGCAGTGCGCCGAGCGGGTGCTGGCCGAGCTCGGGCTGCCGTTCCGCCGGGTCGTGCTGTGCGCCGGCGATACCGGCTTCAGCGCGGCGCGAACCTACGATCTCGAAGTCTGGCTGCCGGGCCAGGGAGGAGGGCAGGGGGCGTGGCGGGAGATCAGCTCGTGCTCGACCTGCCGCGATTTCCAGGCGCGCCGGATGAATGCCCGCTATCGCGCGGCCGAGGACAAGTCGGTGCGGTTCCCGCACACGCTGAACGGCTCCGGCGTCGCGGTCGGCCGCGCCCTGATCGCGGTGATGGAGAACCA